>NZ_JBSRZM010000086.1:0-1226 GCF_054057635.1 Arthrobacter sp. UYNi723 | reverse complement strand
GACATGGAGTCCTCCACGGACAGGAACTGCGCGCCCTTGGGGTGCTTGTCGTCCTTGTCGGTCCGCCCCAGCGTGGGCAGGATCAGCGACGTGCGCCCGTGCACCACGTGGGAGCGGTTCGGCTTGGTGGAGATGTGCACGGTCAGGCCGATCCGCTGCATGCCCGCTTCCAGGGTTTCGGTGTCCGAGCAGGCGAGCGAGAAGTTTCCGCCCATGGAGACAAAAACGTCCACCTCGTCACGCTCGAACGCTTCCATGGCCTCGACTGCGTCATACCCGTGGTGCCGCGGGGACTGGATCCCGAACTCGTTGTCCAGGGCGGCCAGGAGCCACTCCTTGGGCTTCTCCCAGATGCCCATGGTCCGGTCGCCCTGGACGTTGGAGTGCCCGCGGACCGGGCAGGCGCCGGCGCCGGGCTTGCCGAAGTTGCCCTGCAGCAGCAGGACGTTGACCATCTCCTTGATGGTGTCCACCGAGTGCGGCTGCTGCGTGACGCCGAGGGCCCAGCAGAAGATGGTGGCCTTGGACCGGACCAGCATCCCGGCCACATCCTCGATCTGCTGCCGGGACAGGCCGGTCGCTTTCTCGGTTTCGGCCCAGTCGAGTTCCCGGCGGGCGTCACTGTAGGCATCGAAGCCGTCGGTTTGGGCGTCGATGAAGGAACGGTCGACGACGGTGCCGGGGTTGCGTTCTTCCTCCGCCAGGAGCAGGTGGCCCAGTGCCTGGAACAGTGCCAGGTCACCGCCGACCTTGATCTGGAGGTACTCATCGGCGAGCGGGGTGCCGCCGCCGACCACACCGGAGATGGTCTGCGGGTCCTTGAAGTTGAAGAGGCCGGCCTCCGGCAGCGGGTTGACGGCCACCACTTTACCGCCGTTGTCCTTGCACTCTTTCAGCGCCGAGAGCATCCGGGGGTGGTTGGTGCCGGGGTTTTGCCCGACGACGAAGATGAGCTCGGAGTCGTGGATGTCTTCCAGGGACACGGTCCCTTTGCCGATGCCGATGGTCGGGTTCAGCGCCGAGCCCGAGGACTCGTGGCACATGTTGGAACAGTCCGGCAGGTTGTTCGTGCCCAGGGCCCGCGCGAACAACTGGTACATAAACGCCGTCTCGTTCGCCGTGCGGCCGGACGTGTAGAAGACGCACCGGTCCGGCGTGGAGACCCGGATGTGCTCGCCAATCAGGTCGAACGCTTCGGCCCAGGAAATCGGCGAATAGTGCGTGTC
>NZ_JBSRZM010000085.1:0-1232 GCF_054057635.1 Arthrobacter sp. UYNi723 | reverse complement strand
AAGGCCGGCCCCTTTCCAAGACAAGGAAACCGGCCTCGGGCCGTTACGGCTCAAACCTGAGGAACCCTCAAACAATTACCGACCCACGCACCTAGAGCACCTTGCGGATGGTTTCCTCAAAGCTGGTGACGTGGTGCAGGGCAAGCTCGGCCGCCCTGTCGGCGTCGCCCGCGGCCACCGCCTTGAGCAGGTCCACGTGCTCGGTGATGTGGCCACTGACCGATGGGACCTTGTCCAGGACCAGGCACCAGATGCGCGTAGCCAGGTTGTCGTAGCGGATCAGCGTGTCTTCCAGGTGCGGGTTGGCGGCCGCCTTGTAGATCAGCCGGTGAACCGTCAGGTCGTACCTCATGAGGTCGCGCGTCTCCCCCGGGTTGGGATCCAGCTTCGCAATGGCATCAGCGACCTGCAGCAGTTCACGGCGCATGGACTCGCTTGCCCTGTTGGCCGCTCGGCGCGCGGCCAGCGGCTCCAGAACTTCCCGGATCGCCGAGACATCGGCCAGCTCCGTGAAGTCCACATTCGTGGCAAAAGTACCGCGGCGCGGATAGGACACCACCAGATGGTCTACCTCCAGCCGCTTGATGGCCTCTCGCACCGGCGTGCGGCCGAAGCCCAGCTCTGCCGCCAACTGCCCGTCATTGATCGGCTCGCCGGGGCGGATTTCGAGCATGATCAGCTTGTCGCGCAGCTGCCGGTAGGCGGCCTCCGCCTGCGACGGCGCTTCAACCTCGGCGGGAGGCAGTACAGGAAGTGCATTCAAGGCGCCGCTCCATTCTTCGCTTGTGCGGCTTCGACTTCCAACCGGAAGCTCGAGGCCATCTTGCCACCGGCTATTGACTATTGTGTGATTCCAATCATACCATTGAGCCAACACTGATATATCAGTTATTACAACAGTGGTATTTCAAAGGAGCATCCGTGGTTGAGCAGTTGAACGATCGACTTTCCGCAGTCGATCCCGAGGTCCAGCAGGCCATTAACAATGAGCTGGTCCGCCAGCAGTCAACGCTGGAAATGATCGCCTCGGAGAATTTCGCCCCGTCCGCCGTCATGGAGGCGCAGGGCTCGGTCCTGACGAACAAGTACGCCGAGGGCTATCCCGGCAAGCGCTACTACGGCGGCTGCGAGCACGTGGACGTCATCGAACAGCTCGCCATCGACCGTGTTAAGGCCCTCTTCGGCGCTGAATTCGCGAACGTGCAGCCGCATTCAGGCGCGCAGGCCAACGC
>NZ_JBSRZM010000084.1:0-1265 GCF_054057635.1 Arthrobacter sp. UYNi723 | reverse complement strand
GTGCCCATCGGGTAGACGGCCTGGATGTCGTACGTGACGGTGTCGCGGAGCATGTTGAACCACTGGCGGCAGCCCGTGCTGTGCAGCCAGCGCTCGGCGAAAATGCCTTTGGTGTTGTCCCGGTAGAACAGGAAATGGGCCCATTCGCGGTCGTTCAGCTCGTTCGGGTTTTCCGGGTAGGGCACGTGGGCCTGGCCGCCGTAGTGGAACTCGGTCTCGTCGCGCGAGCCGCAGTTGGGGCATGAGATAAGCAGCATGTGCGTCTTCTTTCTGGGGGAGGGCTGCTAGTGGGCGACGGCGGCTGCGCCGTGTTCATCGATCAGGGCACCGGTTTCGAAGCGTTCCAGCGCAAACGGCTTGTTCAGTTCGTGCGGCGAGCCCGTGGCAATGTTATGGGCAAACGTCAGGCCCGCGGCCGGGGTGCCCTTGAAACCGCCGGTGCCCCAACCACAGTTCACGAACATGTTCTCCACCGGGGTGTTGCCCACGATGGGGGAGGCGTCCAGGGTGGTGTCCACGATGCCGCCCCAGGTCCGGAGCACGTGCGCCCGGGCGAAGATCGGGAAGAGTTCGACGGCGGCGGCCATCTGGTGCTCGATCACGTGGAAGGAGCCGCGCTGGCCGTAGCCGTTGTAGGAGTCCACACCGGCGCCCATGACCAGTTCGCCCTTGTGGGCCTGGGAGACGTAGACATGCACGTGGTTGGACATCACCACCGTGGGGTGGACCGGTTCGTGCAGTTCAGAGACCAGTGCCTGGAGCGGGTGGGACTGGATGGGGAGCCGGAAGCCGGCCATTTCCGCCAGGACCGAGCTGTGCCCGGCGGCGCACAGGCCCACCTTTTCGGTGTTGATGGTGCCCTGGTTGGTCTTGACGCCCACCACGCGGTTGCCGTCCTTGACGAAGCCGGTCACTTCGCAGTTCTGGATGATGTCCACGCCGAGTTCGTCGCACTTGCGGGCAAAAGCCCAGGCCACGTGGTCGTGCTTGGCGATGCCGGCGCGAGGCTGGTAGGTGGCGCCCATCACGGGGTAGCGGATGTTGTCGCTGATGTTCAGGATGGGGCAGAGTTCCTTGACCTGCTGGGGGTCAAGCCATTCAGCGTCCACGCCGTTGAGCTTGTTGGCGCCGACGCGGCGCATGCTTTCGCGGACGTCACCCAGGGTGTGGGCGAGGTTCATGACGCCGCGCTGGCTGAACAGGAAGTCGTATTCGAGTTCCTCCGGCAGGATTTCCCAGAGCTTGAGCGCGTGCTCGTAGATGGC
>NZ_JBSRZM010000083.1:0-1299 GCF_054057635.1 Arthrobacter sp. UYNi723 | reverse complement strand
AGGACGCGTCAGTAAATAAGCCAGCGTTTCTTCGTTTTGGTTCTATTGTGGTGCTATGGCCATTGGTGCAGAGGTTGAGACGGCTTTACGGGGAAAGTTCGATTCGTTGTTGCCGCATCTGGATGAGCGTCAGCGTCGCCTGGCTATGGGCGCTGAAGCACGGGTGCTCGGGCATGGCGGGATCAAGCTGGTTGCCCGGGCGGCGGGGGCCAGCCCGTCGACTGTGGCCCGGGGCGTGGACGAGCTGGAAGCCGGCGACGCCCCATCGACACGGGTGCGACAGCCCGGCGGGGGACGTAAACCGCGCACCGTCATGGATCCCGGGCTGACCGGTGCACTGTTGGCGTTGGTCGAGCCGGACGAGCGCGGGGACCCGATGTCGCCGTTGCGGTGGACGACGAAATCTTTGCGTACTCTCGCCCGGGAACTGACCGGGACCGGCCACCCGGTGTCGGCGTGGACGGTGGCGAACCTGCTGCACGAGCAGGGATTCAGTCTGCAAGCCAACACGAAACAGGTCGAGGGTGCCGCCCACGAGGACCGGGATGCCCAGTTCAGATACTTGAACGAGCAGAGCACCGACCACATCGCCGCCGGGCAGCCGGTGATCAGCGTGGACACGAAGAAGAAGGAACTCGTCGGCCTGTTCAAGAATGACGGCGCGCAGTGGCGGCCGGCCGGAGACCCGGTACGGGTGAACGTGCACGACTTCCCCGACCCGGAACTTGGTAAGGCCAACCCCTACGGGGTGTACGACGTCGCCGCCAATGACGGCTGGGTATCGGTCGGCACCGACCATGACACCGCAGCGTTCGCCGTGGAGAGCATCCGCCGCTGGTACTCCCAGATTGGCCAAGACGCTTACCCTGGTGCCGGGAAGCTGCTGATCTGCGCCGACGGGGGCGGCTCCAACGGCTACCGGCTCCGTGCCTGGAAGACGCAGCTCGCAGCCCTGGCCGCCCAAACCGGCCTGGAAATCACCGTCTGCCACCTGCCGCCGGGCACCAGCAAGTGGAACAAGATAGAGCACCGGCTCTTCAGCCACATCTCGATGAACTGGCGCGGCAGGCCCCTGACCAGTCATCAGGTCATCATCGATCTCATCGGCGCCACAACCACCCGCAGCGGCCTGAAAGTCCACGCCGAACTCGACGACAACATCTATCCGACGGGGATCAGAATCAGCGACACCGAAATGGCTGCCCTTCCCATCACCCGCCATCAATGGCACGGCGAATGGAACTACACCCTCAAACCCGAAGCATCAGAATAGCCGCGTGTTGAATACTGGCAGGCCCT
>NZ_JBSRZM010000082.1:0-1303 GCF_054057635.1 Arthrobacter sp. UYNi723 | reverse complement strand
AGGGCTCGCGAAACAATAATGCCGGCCGGTCACGGCGTGTCGGGTGTGGTGAGCGTGTAGTTCCATTCGCCGTGGAATTCGTGGCGGGTGAGGGGTAACGCTTCGACGTCAGCGTTGGTGTACTTCATGCCGAGGGGGTACTCGTCGGTGTCCAGGACGCATTGCACGGTGAGTCCTGTCGCGGTGGTTGTTGAGTTGATCAGGTCGACGATGATCTGGTGGGTTTTCAGGGGTCGTCCGCGCCAGTTCATGGTGATCTGGGAGAACAAGCGGTGCTCGATTTTGTTCCATTTGCTGGTTCCGGGCGGTAGGTGACAGACGGTGATCTCCAGGCCGGTATCGGCGGAGAATTTGGCCAGTTCGATCTTCCAGGCGCGGATTCGGTAGCCGTTGGAGCCGCCGCCATCGGCGCAGATCAACAGTTGTTTGGCGTCGGGGTATCGGGGTTTGCCGGTCATGTCCCACCAGCGGCGTAGCGTCTGGACGGCGAAGGCGGAGGTGTCGTGGTCGGTGCCGACCGAGACCCAGCCAGTGTTCGCTGACACGTCGTAGATGCCATACGGGATCGCTTTGCCCAGATCTTTGTCGGGGAAGTCGTGGTCGTTGACCCGTTCAGGCTGCCCAGCAGGCTGGTACTCCCGCCCGCCGTTCTTGAACTGACCGACCAGTTCCTTCTTCTTCGCATCAACCGATATGACCGGCTGGCCGGCACCCGCGTGCACGGCGACCTGATCGGCCAGGTAACGGAATTGGGCATCACGGTCCTCGTGCTGGCGGCCTTCGAGGGCTTTCGTGTTCGACTGCAGGCTGAACCCCAGATCACGCAGCATCCGGGCGACAGTGCGATCAGAGACAGCATGCCCCATCCGGGTCAACGCGTCCGCAAGGTTGCGCGTCGACTTCGTCGTCCACATCAAAAGCGACATGGGGTCCCCACGGGTCACCGGGTCCACCAGGGCCTTGAGCTGCACCGCCAGTTCCGGGTCGGTCGCGGCGAGTTTCTTGCGACCCCCTCCGGGAGAACGCACTCTGGCCTGTGGTTTCGGGTCGCCATCCAACTCGTGCACACCCCGCGCGACCGTGTCCGGATGCACCCCGGTCGCCTGCGCCACAGCCTTGATCCCGCCCCGACCAAGCTCGGACGCTTCCACCCCCAGCAGCAGACGCCGCTGACGCTCATCCAGGTGCGGGCGCAACAACGCATATTTCCGCGCTACGGACTCCGCAATCTGCACACTATCGGCCATACCACGAACTTACCCGCCCCAACAATGAAAACCTAGGTTATTTTGACGCGTGTCCT
>NZ_JBSRZM010000081.1:0-1356 GCF_054057635.1 Arthrobacter sp. UYNi723 | reverse complement strand
CGCGTTGACTCATCAAAGATGCCCGCGTAGCTGCTATCGAAGAATCATTTGGTAATGCCCGCGTAGCGGCGCGTCTGCTGGGGTGGTATCCGCTGGCCCGGCACTGTGAGCCATGGAGCTTTCGATGAGCGAACGCAAGGCCGTCACGAAGACCACTGCCCTCCGATATGCCCGGTCGGACCGTGCGGCCAAGAAGACCATCCTGGACGAGCTGTGTGCCCTGACGCTTTGGCACCGTGACCATGCGCGGAAGGCCCTGCGGCAGGCCCTGGTGCTCAAACAGGTCAAGCCCCGGCCGCCCAGGCCCCCGGTCTACGGCCAAGACGTGATCGAGGCGCTGCGGTTCTGCTGGGCCGTCCAGGGCACCCCGTGCGGGCGCCTGCTGGCTGCAGCGCTGCCGGATTTGGTTCCGCGGCTGCGCCGGTTCGAGGAGCTGAGTATCGAGGACGGGACGGCGGCGTTGTTGCTGAAGATCGCCCCTGCCACCATCGACCGCCGGCTCAAGGCAGACCGGGGCAAACTCGACCCAAGGGGCCGTTCCCACACCAAGCCCGGAACACTGCTCAAGGACTCCATCCCGATGCGGACCTGGGCCGAATGGGACGATGCGGTGCCCGGTTTTGTGGAGATTGATCTGGTCGGCCACGAGGGCGGAAATTCCAGGGGTGAGTTCTGCTTCACCCTGACGATCACTGACATTTCCACGGGGTGGACCGAGACCCGGTCGGTGAGGAACAAGGCCCAGAAATGGGTGTTCGCCGCGATCAAGGAAGCCACCGCGGCGTTCCCGTTCCCGGTCCGGGGGATCGATTCGGACAACGGGAGCGAGTTCATCAATTGGGGGCTGCTGCGGTGGTGCGAACAGGAGCAACTGACCTTCACCAGGTCCCGGTCCGGGAACAAGAATGACGGCGCCCATGTGGAACAGAAGAACTGGCATGTTGTCCGGCAAACCGTCGGATACCACCGCTACGACACGGCGGCCGAACTCGAGCTGCTGAACCGGATCTGGGCGTTGCAAGGGCAGCTGACCAATCACTTTGGACCCCAGCAGAAACTCGTCCAGAAGATCCGGACCGGCGCAAGGATCAGCAAGAAATATGACCGGCCGGCGACCCCGTACCAGCGGGTCCTGACCGACGAGGGCACGGTCCAGAAAGGTGTGAAAGCGAAGTTGAAGCGGGAAAACAAACCCTTGAATCCGGCGGCAATCCAACGACAGGTTCAAGCGCTCTGCGCTGAACTGCTCACCCTCACCACGGCCAAACAAGGCCCCAAGAGCCAACCAACCATCCGGGCACAATCAAATGATTCTTCGATAAACGCTACGCGGGCATCTTGACATGATTCCTCGGG
>NZ_JBSRZM010000080.1:0-1387 GCF_054057635.1 Arthrobacter sp. UYNi723 | reverse complement strand
CTCCCCAGCTTCCTGGCCGAAATGTTCCCCACCCGGGTCCGCTACAGCGGCTTCGCCGTCAGCTTCAACCTTTCCAACGCGCTCTTCGGGGGCACAGCTCCCTTTGTGGCCACATTGCTGATCGCGGCCACTGCCAATGACCTGGCTCCGGCCTGGTACCTCGTCGGCGCCGCGGTCATCTCGCTGATCGCCGTCGCGCTCTCCCGCGAAACCTGCAAAGAACCGCTGCGCCACGAATAGCGAACCCCTTTCGTCACCTCAAAAGACGCACCACAGAAAGGCACCACCACACAATGACCACCACAGCATCTGAAAACGCCACATCCGTCGCCGAACTGGAGCGACTCAAGGTCCTGAAGAACGGCGAGAAAGTCAGCCTGACGTTCTCGGACACGGAGTTCGAGCGCCGGCTCGCCGGCCTGCGCCGGATCATGGCGGAGAAGGAACTGGACGCCGTCGTCCTCACCAGCTACCACTCCATCAAGTACTACTCCGACTTCCTGTTCACCACCTTCGGCCGCTCCTACGCCATGGTGGTCACCAAGGATGACACCGTCACCGTCACCGCCAACATCGACGCCGGCATGCCGTGGCGCCGCAGCTACGGCGACAACCTGGTCTACACGGACTGGCGCCGGGACAACTACATCTTCGCGATCCAGGAAGTCCTGCGCACCCGAGGCATCAGCCCGCGCCGCCTCGGCGTCGAAGACGACTCGCTGCCGCTGGACAACCGCAACAAGATCCAGGCCGCCTTCTCCGGCGCGACGCTCGTGGACGTGGCGCAGGCAGCGATGCGCCAGCGCATGATCAAGTCAGCGGAGGAAATCGAGGTCATCAAGCACGGTGCCCGGATCGGCGACCTCGGCGGGGAGGCCATCCGCAACGCCATCACGGCCGGCATCACCGAGTACGAGGTCGCCCTGATCGGCACCGAGGCCATGGTCCACGAGATCGCCAGGACGTTCCCGGACTCCGAAATCCGCGACACCTGGGTCTGGTTCCAGTCCGGCATCAACACCGACGGCGCCCACAACTGGGCCACCACCCGCAAGATCCAGGAACACGACATCCTGTCCCTGAACTGCTTCCCCATGACCAGCGGGTACTACACGGCCCTCGAGCGGACACTGTTCTACGGCGAACCCGATGCCCGCTCGCTGGAACTGTGGAACATCAACGTTGAGGTCCACAAACGCGGACTCGAGCTGATCAAACCGGGCGCCGTGTGCAAGGACATCGCCGCGGAGCTCAACGAAATCTACGTCGGCCACGGCCTGCTCGCCAACCGGACGTTCGGCTACGGACACTCCTTCGGCGTCCTCAGCCACTACTACGGCCGCGAAGCCGGGCTGGAGCTCCGCGAGGACATCGACACCGTGCTGGA
>NZ_JBSRZM010000079.1:0-1421 GCF_054057635.1 Arthrobacter sp. UYNi723 | reverse complement strand
GTTGGGGTAGCACACCCTCTCGATCCGCTCTCCCGCGACGAGATTTCCCGGGCCGCGGCCATCCTGAAGGATGGCCAGGCCGCGGCCGAATCGTTCCGGTTCATCAGTATTGAGCTGCGCGAGCCGGAGAAGGAACTGCTCCGGTCCGGCGCGGCAACGGTCCGCGAGGCCGACGCGGTCCTCGTCGACCGGGCCGAGGCACGGTCCTACGAAGCAATCGTGGATCTGGACTCGGGCATCGTCTCGAAATGGACGCAGCTCGCCGCACACATCCACCCCCCGTTCATGCTCGACGAATTCGCCGAAGGTGAAGAGAGCTGCCGCAAGGACCCCGAAGTCCAGGCCGCCCTGGCCAAACGCGGCATCACCGACATGTCCCTGGTCTGCTTCGAACCCTGGTCCGTGGGCTACTTCGGCGAAGACGATCAGGGCCGGCGCCTGATGCGCGCCCTCGTCTTCGTCCGCGACGAAGCAGACGACAGCCCCTACGCCCACCCGATCGAGAACTTCATCGTCATCGTGGACCTGAACACCGGCGAAATCGTCAAGGTCGAAGACGACCAGGCAATCCCGGTCCCGTCCGCGAGCGGCAACTACCTGCCCAAGTACGTCGGCGAGGCCCGCACCGACCTCAAACCCATCTCCATCACCCAGCCCGAAGGCGCCTCCTTCACCGTCACCGGCAACCACGTCCAGTGGGCCGACTGGTCCTTCCGCGTCGGCTTCACCCCCCGCGAAGGCCTGGTCCTGCACCAGCTGAAATTCCGCAACAAAGGCGTCGAACGCCCCGTGATCAACCGGGCCTCACTCTCGGAAATGGTCGTCCCCTACGGTGACACCGCCCCCGTCCAGGCCAAAAAGAACGCCTTCGACTCGGGCGAATACAACATCGGGAACATGGCCAACTCCCTGACCCTGGGCTGTGACTGCCTGGGCGAGATCAAGTACTTCGACGGCATCACCGCCGACAGCCACGGCAACCCCCTGACCATCGAGAACGCCATCTGCATGCACGAAGAAGACGACTCGATCCTCTGGAAGCACTTCGACTTCCGCGAAGGCACCACCGAAACCCGCCGCAGCCGCAAACTCGTAATCTCCTTCATCGCCACCGTCGCGAACTACGAGTACGCCTTCTACTGGCACCTCTTCCTCGACGGCAGCATCGAGTTCCTCGTCAAGGCCACCGGCATCCTCTCCACCGCCGGCCAGAAACCCGGCGAGAAAAGCCCCTACGGCCAGACCCTGAACAACGACGGACTCTACGCCCCGATCCACCAACACATGTTCAACGTCCGCATGGACTTCGAAATCGACGGACCCACAAACGCCGTCTACGAAGTAGACATGGAAATCCCCGAACACAACCCCACCCACACCGCATTCAAAGCAGTCGACCGGCTCCTCGAAACCGAACAGGC
>NZ_JBSRZM010000078.1:0-1710 GCF_054057635.1 Arthrobacter sp. UYNi723 | reverse complement strand
CTAGGTGCGTGGGTCGGTAATTGTTTGAGGGTTCCTCAGGTTTGAGCCGTAACGGCCCGAGGCCGGTTTCCTTGTCTTGGAAAGGGGCCGGCCTTTTGGCATTCTCGCGGAAGGAATGGGCTGGAAGGCTCATGCGGGGCGCGGTTCGATCCCGGGGCGCCGTCCCCGGTCGGGTTCAGGCGGTGGCGGTGCGGTAACTGAAGAGTTTGAGCAGGTTGTGGCAGCCGGCTATCAGCTTCCATTCCCCGGCTGCCTTCTCGAGCCCGCGAAGCAGGACATGTTTGCCTTGCCGGGTGTTGATCTGTCCGAAGACCGGTTCCACGATGGCTTTGCGCCGGGCGTAGACCGCTCGGCCTTTCTTCGTTTTCAGTTTCCGGGCCATCCGCTCGGCCGGTGTCGCGTCCGCCGGGATCCTGCCCCGTGGCGCCTCCGGGACCGGTTGGTTGTGTTTCATCCGCCGTGTGGAGATGAAGAATTCGGTTCCGCCACCGGCTTCCAGGTCTTTGACGTGGTCCAGGTTCGCCGCTGAGCAGTACCCGGCATCGGCGCTCCACTTCCGGGGCATGGCCTTCAGGATGTCCTGCGCGTGCTGGACCATCGGGACCAGTTGCTGCACGTCCACCGCGGTGTTGTTCAGTTCGGTGGCAACGATGACCTGGTGATCTTTATCAACGACGCCCTGCCCGTTGTAGCAGTAGTGGTAGGAACCGTCCGCGGTCTTCATGATCCTCGCGTCGGGGTCCGTGAAGTTCCGTTGGGCCGTGGGCTTGGGGACCGCCGCGGCCGCGGCGGCATCGCCCTTCCCGGAAACATCCTCATCGTCGTCCCCGCGGGCGCGGGCCTTCTCCTCGGCTTCACGGCGCGCCTTCTGGGCGGCTTCGGCTTCGATGGAGGCCCTGGCGGTGGCCATCGCCTGGGCGCGCCGGGCCCGGTTGGCCAGCTCGGCGGGCAGTTCATCGCCGCGTTTGCCCGGCCCGAAACGGGCGTCCTCGGCCGCGTCCACGGTCTTCGCCTCCGCCATCAGGTCGCTGATCTCATCGGCCAACACCTTCTGCTTCTCCGTCAACCGGGCATAACTCATGGCCTTGTGCCGCGAGGCGTTGGCCCGGACCTTCGTCCCGTCCAGTGCCACATGGCCCAGCGAGACCATGCCCGCGGCCCGGCAGAGCTCCAGCGCCTGCAGGAACACGTTGGCCAACGCCGCGAGGTGGCGTTCGCGGAACCGTCCGATCGAACGGAAATCCGGGGCCTGCTGGGCACACAACCAACGGAACGCGACCACATCCGTGCACGCCCGCTCCAGCTCCCGCGAAGACCGCACCCCCACGCAATACCCATACAGCAGGATCCGCAGCATCAGCCGCGGATCATACGGCGGCTGGCCCTTCGCCCTGGCGTAGGAAGCATAGAACCGGGTCAGATCCAGCTCCCCGTCGACGAGTTCGCCAATGAACCGGGCCAGATGGCCCTGGGGCAACCACTCCTCCAGCGACGGCGGGACCAGCATCACCGCATCGGGCTCGAACGCCTTGAAGCGTTTGTTGATCCCGCCGTTGGCATCCATCGGCACATCGGTGGGCTGGACGACCCGCTCGACCAGAGACTCGTCGAACAAACCATCCTGCGCGGAAGAACCAGTAACCATGCCCACGATTCTCCCAGCCGCCCCTACCAGGACATGGTTAATCCGTCGGCGTTTTAAGAATTACG
>NZ_JBSRZM010000077.1:0-1896 GCF_054057635.1 Arthrobacter sp. UYNi723 | reverse complement strand
TGTGTCTGTTGTTTGAGAACTCAATAGTGTGCCAAGTTTGTTGATACCAATTTATTGTATTGAATTGGTTGAATTGACTGGATCCGCCACCCCGTGGTGTGGTCTGGTTTTTACAGCTGGTTTCAAATTTTGTGCAGCCATTTTATCCTGTTATTTCCGGGGTTGGTGGTTGTGTCTGTTTTACTTCAACGGAGAGTTTGATCCTGGCTCAGGATGAACGCTGGCGGCGTGCTTAACACATGCAAGTCGAACGATGATGCCCACTTGTGGGTGGATTAGTGGCGAACGGGTGAGTAACACGTGAGTAACCTGCCCTTAACTCTGGGATAAGCCTGGGAAACTGGGTCTAATACCGGATATGACTCCTCATCGCATGGTGGGGGGTGGAAAGCTTTATTGTGGTTTTGGATGGACTCGCGGCCTATCAGCTTGTTGGTGAGGTAATGGCTCACCAAGGCGACGACGGGTAGCCGGCCTGAGAGGGTGACCGGCCACACTGGGACTGAGACACGGCCCAGACTCCTACGGGAGGCAGCAGTGGGGAATATTGCACAATGGGCGAAAGCCTGATGCAGCGACGCCGCGTGAGGGATGACGGCCTTCGGGTTGTAAACCTCTTTCAGTAGGGAAGAAGCGAAAGTGACGGTACCTGCAGAAGAAGCGCCGGCTAACTACGTGCCAGCAGCCGCGGTAATACGTAGGGCGCAAGCGTTATCCGGAATTATTGGGCGTAAAGAGCTCGTAGGCGGTTTGTCGCGTCTGCCGTGAAAGTCCGGGGCTCAACTCCGGATCTGCGGTGGGTACGGGCAGACTAGAGTGATGTAGGGGAGACTGGAATTCCTGGTGTAGCGGTGAAATGCGCAGATATCAGGAGGAACACCGATGGCGAAGGCAGGTCTCTGGGCATTAACTGACGCTGAGGAGCGAAAGCATGGGGAGCGAACAGGATTAGATACCCTGGTAGTCCATGCCGTAAACGTTGGGCACTAGGTGTGGGGGACATTCCACGTTTTCCGCGCCGTAGCTAACGCATTAAGTGCCCCGCCTGGGGAGTACGGCCGCAAGGCTAAAACTCAAAGGAATTGACGGGGGCCCGCACAAGCGGCGGAGCATGCGGATTAATTCGATGCAACGCGAAGAACCTTACCAAGGCTTGACATGAACCGGAAATACCTGGAAACAGGTGCCCCGCTTGCGGTCGGTTTACAGGTGGTGCATGGTTGTCGTCAGCTCGTGTCGTGAGATGTTGGGTTAAGTCCCGCAACGAGCGCAACCCTCGTTCTATGTTGCCAGCGCGTTATGGCGGGGACTCATAGGAGACTGCCGGGGTCAACTCGGAGGAAGGTGGGGACGACGTCAAATCATCATGCCCCTTATGTCTTGGGCTTCACGCATGCTACAATGGCCGGTACAAAGGGTTGCGATACTGTGAGGTGGAGCTAATCCCAAAAAGCCGGTCTCAGTTCGGATTGGGGTCTGCAACTCGACCCCATGAAGTCGGAGTCGCTAGTAATCGCAGATCAGCAACGCTGCGGTGAATACGTTCCCGGGCCTTGTACACACCGCCCGTCAAGTCACGAAAGTTGGTAACACCCGAAGCCGGTGGCCTAACCCCTTGTGGGAGGGAGCTGTCGAAGGTGGGACTGGCGATTGGGACTAAGTCGTAACAAGGTAGCCGTACCGGAAGGTGCGGCTGGATCACCTCCTTTCTAAGGAGCACCTACAGATCGTTGTTCACTACGTATGTGGTGGGCGGGGTTTGTCAGGAGTATATGCCCGTTGCGCAGACGATTGTTCTGCGGCGGGTGCTCAAGGGTGGAATATCAACGAATAGCGGCCGCTTGTTTTGCTCCCCGTCCAGTACGGATCTCCTCTTGAGGGTGTCCTGGAACGGTG
>NZ_JBSRZM010000076.1:0-1953 GCF_054057635.1 Arthrobacter sp. UYNi723 | reverse complement strand
CACGGGCCGGCCAAACCCTGTTAACAGGGCCGGGAAGTGTCACCACCAAAACCTGCGGAACTGTCACCGATGTGTTGAGGCAGAACTGTCACCGAAGTCCTGCGACATAACATGGGCTGTTAATTTTCCCCTGTTTGCGATAAAATCTAGACAAGATAATTGGTCGTGATGAGCGGGGTGGGAAGATGGGTGCGATGACTGCTCAGCTGCCTCTTCCTGCCTCGATGGACGCCGGTGCCGTCGCGATCGGCGCCGCTGCGTCGCTGGTTGAAGACGAGGACGGCGGCCGGGTTTTCGTCCATGGCGAGCTCTCCTACGGTTGGGACGCCGGGGATTCGGTGTCCCGTCGGTTCGCCGCGGCGAAGCTGGCGGATATCAAAGCCGGTTCGGTCGCTGAGGTGGCTACCGCGTTCGGGGTGGATCCGGGCACGTTATGGCGGTGGCGCCAGGATCTGAGCGCGGGCGGGGTGCTGGGGTTGGCCCCGGAAAAATCCGGTCCGAAAGGGCCCAGCCGGCTGACCGAAGCCGTGATGTCCCAGATCCGTTCCCTTCGTGCAACGGGATTATCCCTGCGCGCTGTGGGAACAGCTGTGGGCGTCTCCGAATTCAGTGTCCGCCGCACCCTGGCCATGGAAACCCCTGCCCCGGCCGGTCCGGCTGCTGCGCACCCGGACCGGCCGGCAGCGGAGCCCCTGCGGGAGGAGTTGCCGGTGCTCCCCGGCCCGGTGGACCGGTCCGGGGAGCGGGCGGGTGCCCGGTCCGGGTTGGTGGAGTGCGCGGCACCGGTGTTCGCCCCGGCGGCCCGTGTGCCGTTGGCCGGGCTGTTCCTGGCACTGCCCGCCCTCGAGCACACCGGGCTGCTGGAGTGCGCGAAAGAGGTCTTCGGGGCGTTACCGAACGGATTCTATGGGCTGGAGACCATCCTGACCGGCGCCGTGTTCCAGGCCCTGGCCGGGGAACCGCGGGCCGAGGGGATCACCCGGATCGACCCGGCAGCTTTGGGCAGGGTCCTGGGCCTGGACCGGGCACCCGAAGTGAAGACCCTCCGCCGGAAAACCGCCGCCCTCGCCAGCAGAGGCAAAGCCGGGGACCTGCTCACCGCCATGGCCGCCAGACACCTCAACGGCAGTCACGGAGAAGGCGGGGATCTGGCCGCTGTGCTCTACGTTGACGGGCATGTCCGCGCCTACCAGGGCACGCGGAAGATCGGGAAGGTCCACTCCACGAGGTTGAAGTTCCCGGTCCCGGCGACCGAGGAAACCTGGGTCGCCGACGCTGCCGGCGCCCCCGTGCTGGTGGTCATGGCCGAGCCCGGGGCAGCCCTGACGGGTGAACTGCGCCGGCTCCTGCCGACCCTGCGCACCATCGTCGGCGATGACCGGAGGGTGCTGGTCGGTTTTGACCGCGGAGGCTGGTCCCCGGCCCTCTTCCAACACATGGCAGAGAAGAACTTCGACGTGCTGACCTGGCGCAAAGGCATCACCGAGGACATCGGGCCCTCCCACTTTGCCGAGGTCACCCACACCGACGGGCACGGGCAAACCCGGGCGTGGAATGCCGCGGACACCCAGGTTGAGGTGCCCGTCGGTACGACCGGGGAAGTCTTTGTGATGCGCCAGCTCAGCCGCCAGGTCAACACTCCCGGCGGCGGGTCCCGGCAGATCCACATCCTCACCACCAACACCGCCATGCCCGCCGGGGAGATCATCTACCGGATGGGCGCGAGGTGGCGGCAGGAAAACTATTTCCGCTACGCCCGGATCCGTTTCGCGCTGGATTCGCACGACGCCTACACATCCACTGATGATGATTCGGAGCGGTCCGTGCCGAACCCGGCCAAACGCAAGGCCTACCAGCAGGTCCTCGCCGCCAGGACCCGGTATGAGAAGGCCCTGGCGGACACCGACGCCGCGATGCTCGCCGCCCGCACCCCGCCGCCGGGAACATCCACGG
>NZ_JBSRZM010000075.1:0-2043 GCF_054057635.1 Arthrobacter sp. UYNi723 | reverse complement strand
TCCGCGCATTGGCCCCGGCGCGGACGCCCGCGCACCAGGGCCAGGTCCGTGCCGGTGCCGTGCCGGATCAGCCGTTCCCGCGCCCAGCCCCACGGGCGCAGCCTGCCCCTGCACCCCGGGCACGCCAACCGCCCGCCAGCCAGATCCGACTCGACAGAGACAGCCTCATGATTTACCGTGAGCATCGGCGCGGCCTTTACGCGTCAGAACGGCCGGCGTGGTGCTTCGAAACTCCCACGCCGGCCGTTCGCCTTATCCGGACATCGTCAGCCTGACGCCGCCGACGGCACTAAATCAAGACACCACGGGAAAAACCTGCATCGTCATCGCCAGAGACGCCCCTACCGCCAAACACTGCGACGCGTAACAGAAGCTGGGCGAGCCCCATGGCAGGGAAGGAGACAAGGGATGTTCTCACTCGGAATAGAAATAGAACCTGAACTGGTAGCCCGGCAGGCTGACTGGTTTGCACCGACGCGCCAGCCGTTTCTCGTCCCGAAGGACAGCGCGGACTCGATCGGCAGGGCACCGTTGAGTGGAGGACTCCCTGCCGAACTCCGGGATACCTTCGAAATTTACAACGTTCCGGACGAGCTGGTCTGCGTCCTTGTTGGCGAAGAAGAGTTCAACGATCTGGGGCGCACGGCCCGGTCGGACCTGGTGCGAAGTCAGATCAGGCTAGGGCGGGAAGTCATCCCCTCCGTTCGCAGTGCCCCGGCGGACGTGCGGGCACTGGCGGGCACCTTTCCCCACGCCAGCGGCCCGAACTGCTTCGGGACCGTGATGGCGGCAGCTGGTGGATCAGAAGCTGCTGACGTTTGGATGCTGCAGGAGCCTTTCGAGGAGTGGCTTTCCGCGGTCGCTGTCCCAGGTGGAAATGACAACGACCCGGGTACCGTGTTCGTCTGGCGCTCTACTAGCGGCCTGGCGCAGCATGCCGCTGTCACGATCGGAGGCGGATACGCGCTCCACAAACCCTCGCAAGGCTGGATGAGCCCGAGGAAAGTCCTCACCGTTCAGGAAGTCATCGCAAGCGCTAGGCAGCCCGGTCGTCGATTAACCCGATACGCACTGACCGTCTCAAGGGACCGCCTAGTCCGGGTGGCTGCATGACGGACGCAGAGGTCGAGACCGCGTACTCAAAGAGAGCTGCCGAGTACACTGCAAGATTTGGGTCGGTCGAGTCCACTCATCCAGCTGATCGGAAGCTCGTAGCCGACTGGGTCGCACCTCTGGTGGGGCCAGTGCTGGATGTAGGATGCGGGCCCGGCCATTGGACCAAGTTCCTCGCGGACCAAGGGGCGGCGGTCGAAGGAATCGATTTGGTGCCGGCGTTTATCAAGCAAGCAGAAGCATCCTTCCCCGGCATCCCATTCCGCGTCGCCTCCCTCACGAGTCTCGGAGTTCCCGAAGGATATGCATCCGGCATCCTGGCTTGGTACTCGCTAATCCACTTTGAACCCGACCAGGTTCCCTCCGTTCTCCGGGAACTGGCACGGCGCCTGACTCCTGGCGGACTTCTCCTGCTAGGTCTGTTTGAAGGAGACGAAATCGCGAGATTTCCACATGCGGTGACGCCTGCGTACTCCTGGCCCGTGGGAGACCTCAGCAGGATCCTTAGTGCAGCCGGCTTCGAAACCATCTCCCATCAGCGACGAACTGATCCTGGTCATCGGCCGCACGCCGCTATCAGTGCACGCCTGAGCCATTCATAAGAGACAGCAACCGGAGGAATGCGGGCAGGCGAAAGGTAAACCGAAACTACAACAAGGCTTGGGCTGACCTGTAACCGGAAAGGCGCCGGCCTGGGTCGAATCGGCAGTGGGCCAATCCTCGCGTGATGTGATCCAGTCAACAGAAACCCGTTCTGGCCGAATACTGCACCGGGACTCCGGTGAGCCCCTCAGATTCCCCGCCACGACGCGGATCCTGGGGGCATAGGGCCCGTTGTGGGGGTGGATTTGCGGTGGGGGTTGGGTGGGTGTATTGTTTTCTAAGTCGCCGCGAGGGGAACAGCGAAGAGCTGGTTACCGCGGGCGGCCA
>NZ_JBSRZM010000074.1:0-2043 GCF_054057635.1 Arthrobacter sp. UYNi723 | reverse complement strand
TTTCCGCCCTGATCGCGACCTACGCCGGCAACAAGGCCATCGTGGACCTCTCCGCCGCCCAATCCGCGATCACCGAGAACAGCGAGTAGGGAAAACCCGCCGTCACCGATGACGGCCACCACGTCAGGCCGACGACGAAAGCCCCGCCGGAAACAGCCCGCGGGGCGTTTCCGTGCACGGCCCATCGTCACAAAAACCGACGCCGCCATCGTCAAATAACGCGACGCCTAACACAAGGAAGGCGGGCCGAAACCGCGGAACGTAGGTCAGGCACCTTTCCGGTGGGCCAACAGGAGAGCCAAGGGCAACGCCAGTGGACATGGAGGGTGCATTATGGATGGCTGGCCGATGCTTTAGGCCGAGAACTGCTCGAGATAACCGCGAACGAAGGGGTTCACCTTTGAAAGACCCAGCTATAGGCAACAGCCGAAGCGACACCGCTCCCCCACCAACAGTCGGGTCATGCAGTCCCGGGCTCTCCCCGCCATGAACAAGTAACCAGCAACACCACTACCCGAACGACGAGAAGTCGGGCACCAACATTGCTCACGGACGTATGGCCAGTCTTGGGCTACGAAACCGTCCGAATAGTTCAAAGGTCATGCCGCTACCTTCGAACTTCGACATGAACAGTCGTGACACAACAGCCAAGGGCAACCCCTCCCCCAGTACCGTGCCGGTCATGTAGCTCCAGACGCGCCGCACCATGAATGAGTACGAAGCGACCCCGCTGCCCCACACAAGGAAAGAGGAACCCGGGGCCCCGGAAACTTTAGCCAATCCGGCCCAGTCCGGCCGATGTACGAACCAGTCCGGAGTCCAAGGGTGTGCACATTGTGCACACCCTCTTTTTCCCACCTTTTAGACCTCGCTGTACGGGCAAGACGGCTGCCGTCGCGGATCGCTCCGAGTCGCTTCGTCAGGCGATCTGGATTCGTTCGTCGCCGAGTTCAACCTCGACACGAAGCCGGCCGCCGAGCGCCTCGACGTATTTTCGCAAGGTATCGACCTGGGCGCGATCAATGTCACCGTGCTCGATGCGGGACACCCTGTTCTGGCTGACATGCAGGCGCCCAGCCAGCTCGACCTGCGTCAGCTCAGAGGCCTCGCGGAGCTCCCGAAGCCGGTAAGCCCGGACCTCATCGACCATGCGCTTCTTGTGGGCATTCACAGCTGCCCGGTCAACCGGACGCTTGGCCAGTAGTTCCTCCATGGACTTCGCCACTATGCCCCTCCTTTCAGAATCCTCAGATGATCATCGAACAGGTCATCAGCAACCGGAATGTTCGTCTTGTACCACTTGCTCCAGTTGCCCGCCTTGTCCCCCGCGACAAGCAAGATCGCCCGCCGCTCCGGATCAAAGGCAAACAGGATTCGCAGTTCCGACCGCCCGCTCGATCCCGGCCGCAGCTCCTTCATGTTCTTATGCCGTGAACGAACCACTGTGTCGACCAATGGACGACCAAGTTGAGGTCCGCGCTCGGCGAGAAGCTCTAATGCAGCAACGATCTGCTCATACGAGTCTTGGTCAAGACCTAACAGCCACGGCTCAACTAGTCCCACGTCAACATTCCACATCGAGTCCATCATACAACTCAGGTGTTCTACAACTCAAGTGCTATATTGCGGTCCGCCACTTGTTGGACGTGCAGGAGGGACGAGCCGTCACGCTCATGACGGTTGTGGCCAGGCAGTGCGTCGCAGAGAAGAAGACCCGGCAAGGCGATGATGTCGTCGTATTCGAGGCGAGAACTCAGGCATCCTCAAGGCGCTTCAGCAGCCCGGCGTCGTGGCTCATAACGAAGTCCAGGCCCGCGCTGATTTCTTGCCTGTGCCGGTGACGCTGGACGTCCGAGCCGGCAACTTGACCAAGAAGCGCCGACTTGGAGGTGTGCGCCTTGGCAGTAGGCTCACCCGGACGGCGGTCACCGTCTTCTGAAAACACGCAGGTTTTTGGGCTCTCCTGACTCATCCGTGGGTGCTTTGAGCGCGCCTTAACTGACGCACGCCGCTTTCCGCCTAGGTTTCTGACTGTCTAAGGAA
>NZ_JBSRZM010000073.1:0-2146 GCF_054057635.1 Arthrobacter sp. UYNi723 | reverse complement strand
ATCGCAAACAGGGCGAACGTCAGCAGAAGCCCGGTCTGGGGATCTGATTCAGGGAAAAAGACTGTCGCGATCGTGACGGCAAGATAGCCATAAACGGCGTAGTCGAACCATTCAACAAAGTTGCCGATAAAACTGGCTGCCACAACTCTGCGGCGCGTTTCCTTGCTGATGCCGTCTCCGTTGACGGGCCGTACTTGGTCACTCGGAGGCAGCGAGGATATTTCGTTACTCATGTGTCCACCAATTGAAATTTGGGTTGCGATGAAAGCAACACTGTTGCATCAGAATATGCGTGAGCTTCAGCACAGTCAAGAGTTAATTCGTAAACTCCGATATGGGCGAAGTGCCTTCGTTCTGCCATCGCTCCCGGGAAAGGACGTGATTGACGTTACAGGGGAACCGCTTTAGAGTTGCAACATGAACAACAGCGTTGCACCTTCACCTCCGCAAGGGGTAGTCATGATAGACAGCCTCACGCAGTCACTCGCGGTCGTCGATCCCGAGATTGGGCAGGCCATCGGCCGGGAGCTCATCCGCCAGCAGTCCACGCTGGAGATGATTGCCTCGGAGAATTTCGCCCCGTCCGCCGTTATGGAGGCGCAGGGATCGGTCCTGACGAACAAGTACGCCGAGGGCTATCCCGGCAAGCGCTACTACGGCGGCTGCGAGCACGTTGACGTCATCGAACAGCTCGCCATCGACCGTGTTAAGGCCCTCTTCGGCGCTGAATTCGCGAACGTGCAGCCGCATTCAGGCGCGCAGGCCAACGCTGCCGCCATGTTCGCGCTGCTGAACCCTGGCGACACCATCATGGGCCTGAGCCTGGCGCACGGCGGCCACCTCACCCACGGCATGAAGATCAACTTCTCCGGCAAGCTGTACAACGTGGTCCCGTACAACGTGCGCGAATCCGACCTCCGGATCGACATGGCCGAGGTCGAGGCACTCGCTTTGGAGCACCGGCCCAAGCTGATCGTGGCCGGCTGGTCTGCCTACTCCCGCCAGCTGGACTTCGCAGAGTTCCGCCGCATCGCCGACCTCGTGGGCGCCTACCTGATGGTGGACATGGCGCACTTCGCCGGCCTGGTGGCCGCCGGGCTGCACCCCAACCCGGTGCCGTACGCCGACGTCGTCACCACCACCACTCACAAAACCCTCGGCGGACCCCGGGGCGGAGTCATCCTCGCCAAGGAGCAGTACGCCAAGAAGATCAACAGCGCCGTTTTCCCCGGCCAGCAGGGTGGCCCGCTGGAGCATGTCATCGCCGCAAAGGCCGTGGCTTTCAAGCTCGCAGGCTCCCCCGAATTCAAGGAACGCCAGGAACGCGTCCTGCAGGGATCCAAGCTTCTGGCCGAACGGCTCCTCCGCGACGACGTTGCCGCGGCAGGAATCTCCGTGGTCAACGGCGGCACCGACGTGCACCTTGTCCTGGTGGACCTCCGCAATTCCGAACTGGACGGTCAGCAGGCCGAAGACGCCCTGCACCGGATCGGTATCACGGTCAACCGCAACGCCGTCCCCTTCGACCCCAGGCCGCCCATGGTGTCCTCCGGCCTCCGGATCGGCACCCCCGCCCTCGCCACCCGCGGCTTCGGTGCTGTGGAGTTCACGGAGGTTGCGGACATCATCGCGACGGCGTTGATCGCCGCTGCCGGCACCGGCACCACCGGGACAACGTCCCTGAGCGACAGCACCGTCGTCGAACTCCGTGCCCGTGTGACCGCGCTTGCCGAGAAGTTCCCCCTTTACGCCCACCTCAATGGCGGCACCGACGTTGCCGCTGTCGAATCAGACATGATTGGAGCAGCCCAGTGAGCACCCACCAGCTCCCCGAGCACCCGGATTTCCTCTGGCGCAACCCGGAGCCCAAGAAGAGCTACGACGCCGTGATTGTGGGCGGCGGCGGGCACGGCCTGGCTACCGCCTACTTCCTGGCCAAGAACCACGGGATGACCAACATCGCCGTCCTGGAAAAGGGCTGGCTGGCCGGCGGCAACATGGCCCGGAATACCACCATCATCCGTTCCAACTACCTCTGGGACGAGAGCGCTGCCATCTACGAGCACGCGCTCAAGCTCTGGGAAATCCTGCCGGAGGAACTCGAATACGACTTCCTGTTCAGCCAGCGCGGCGTCATGAACCTCGC
>NZ_JBSRZM010000072.1:0-2377 GCF_054057635.1 Arthrobacter sp. UYNi723 | reverse complement strand
CTGCACCCGGGAGGGTGTGGGAGAGTAGGTCACCGCCGGAACATCATTAAAACGGTCGAGAGCCCCCCAACCACCAGGTTGGGGGGCTCTCCCACGTTAACCACCCAAACCAAAACCACCCCACCCGGGCACAGAGAACCCGGGCCGGCACGCTCACGCCGTACCCGCAGCGAAAACCCGGACCCTCTCTCACTCCCTGCAGTGAATTTGGACACCCTCACCCACCACCCGCAGCAATGTCGCGTCCGCGTGGTCAGTCTTCATGTCCGCGTTCCAGCCCGAACCCAACAGGGTCGTATCGTACCGGCCGACTTCCCTCGGCCGGACGTAGAAAGAGCGCTCCTCCGGCAGCTCGCAACTCAGCTCGAGACGGCTGGGCCGCTGGCGTACACCGGAGGCCGACCGGCCCCGATCGACCAGTTGGCTGGGGCGAGGTGCTGTCCGTCGAGATCACCCGCTCTATGCCCTGTTGCACGCCTTTCATTATGGGCGCGCGACGCATGGCCGGCTGTGGCTGGGGTTGCTCTCGTCAGCTTGCCGGGTCGTACTGGAACTGCCGGACCTCTTGCGAGCAGCGGCAGGCGACGGCGATCTTCCTAGCCCACTCGAGTGCCGCCTCCCGCGAGGGCAGCTCGAGAACGGTGTAGCCGCCGTTGGGTACTTTATGGCCTGGGTACGTGCCTTCGGTGACGATGCCGTCACCGGCCACTAGCACCGGGTCTACGTCCTCATCGATCCCGCCACCGAAGACGTACACGCCCGCCGCCTTGGCCTCGTCGATGACGGCATGCGAGGCTTCGACCACCGCCTCGAAGTCCTCCTTGGGGAACACCATGGCCTCACCGGGGAACGAGATCAGGTATTTTGTCATTCGAGGACTCCTCTGCGCCGGCGGCGCCATCCGTCGGCTCTTCTCTGCGGCACCGCTTTGGTGCTCAGACCGATTATGGCTCCGCCGCCCGACATGTGGTCAAGATAGAGCGTCGCGGCCGACCCGCAGAACCTGCTCGAGCTGTCGCGGTAGCTGCGGTCCTGGTTCGAGACACCACAAAGTTCCGAATCAAACTCAGATTTTTGCCGGACCGGGCTACATAACGTTTCGCGGTGCGAAGAGAGGACTCCCGAGGACTGTGCAGGTAGGCACTGACCGGTTCCGACGAGCCATAGGATGTCTTGAACGGCAGCCCCCTCGGGAAGCTTGTTAGGCGTCGCGTTATTTGACGATGGCGGCGTCGGTTTTTGTGACGATGGGCCGTGCACGGAAACGCCCCGCGGGCTGTTTCCGGCGGGGCGTTCGTCGTCGGCCTGACGTGGTGGCCGTCATTGGTGACGGAGGTTTTTCCCTACTCGCTGTTCTCGGTGATCGCGGATTGGGCGGCGGAGAGGTCCACGATGGCCTTGTTGCCGGCGTAGGTCGCGATCAGGGCGGAAACGGCGAGGTTGTTGACCGCCCGCGGGTAGCCGCGTGATGCCTGGTGGATCGCGGCGACGGCGTCGTCGGAGAACAGGGTGTCGGATCTGCCTGCGAATTTGAGGTGGTGGCGGATGTAGTCCGCGGTCTCGGCCAGGTCCATGCCGTTGATCGCGAACCTGGTGGAGATCCTTTGGTCCAGGGCGGCCAGGACGGCGAGTTTGAGCCGGCGGCGCAGGGTGGGTTGGCCGACGAGCAGCAGCGCGAAGTGCGAGCCGGTGTCCATCCCGGTATTCGTGAGCATCCGCAGGGATTCCAGCTCGGTGTTGCCGAGCAGGTGCGCCTCGTCGATCACGACCACGGGCAGGCGGGCGCGTTCGTCCAGTTCCCCGGCGAGCAGGGACGCGGTCTGGTGCGCGAGGACTCCGGAGTAGAACGCTGGCTGCCCGCCCAGGGCGGTGACGATCTGGGACTGGATGCCGCGCATGCCGATCGTGGGGTCCGCGATGTAGATGACCTGGTGGCGGGATGCTTCGAGTTGTGCCAGGGCTGCTCTGACGGCGACGGTCTTGCCGGCGCCGACCTCGCCGGTGACCACGCCCATCTGGCGCTGGGCGACGCACCATTGGATCCGGGCGACCGCCTCGCGGTGCCCGGGGTGCGGGTGCAGGGCCTGGACCGGGATGGAGCGGCCGAAGGGCATGGCTGTGAAGCCGTAGTGGGATTGCAGGTTTGAGATGCTCATTGGGGTCCTCCATTGGTTCCGGTCGCGCCGGCGCCGGCGGCCATTTTCTCGAAGCTGATCGGGGCGCCGGTCAGGGTGGTTTTGTGGCGGGTTTCGACCAGGCGCAGGTAATCGATCCCGGAGGCCGCGTTCCTCGCACCGGTGTCGGCGTCTTTGGCGGCGTTGACGGCCTTGGGGTGGACGTGTCGGCGGATCTCGAGCAGGACCGCTTCCCCGGCCGG
>NZ_JBSRZM010000071.1:0-2576 GCF_054057635.1 Arthrobacter sp. UYNi723 | reverse complement strand
TGGTGAATATTGGCCTTCAGGGGGTCCAGAGGTAGTGCGGGTGAGCGCCGTGGTCGGAATCCCGATTGGCGTGGGTGAGCGCCAGTGTCGGTGTGGGTGAGCGCCATCTGTAAGGCTCCTTCCACCACGTGAGGGCCACGTGGTGGAAGGATTACCGGCAATGGTACGGAAGATCAAGGCGAAACTGGTTTTGCAGTTTCGCAATCAAGGCCTATCGGGCAGGGCTATCTCGTCTGCTCAGGGCATGTCTCGGCACAGCGTTCAGGCGGTGATCGAGGCTGCTGATCGGGCAGGGCTCGGCTGGGATGACGTTGCTGATTTGTCTGATGGTGAGGTTTATCTGGCGCTATTTCCCGGCCGCGGGGTGCGCGAGAGCGTGTTTATGCAGCCGGACTGGGGCCAGGTGCACCGGGAGCTGGCCAGGGTTGGGGTGACGTTGAAGCTGCTGCACCAGGAGTATGTCGACGCATCCGGTCGGGCGGGGCAAGCGGCGATGAGTTATGACCGGTTCTGCAGGCTTTATGGCGATCACGCGATGGTCACTGGCGCCTCGTCCCGGGTCGGCCACAAGGCCGGCCGCAGCATCGAGGTCGACTGGTCTGGGCCGACGATGCAGCTGGTCGATCCGGCAACGGGAGAGGTCTCGAAGGTGTATTTGTTCGTCGCGTGTCTGCCGTTCAGCAGGTATGCGTTCGTGGAGGCGTGCCTGGATATGCGGCAGGATTCGTGGCTGCGCGCGCATGCGGAGATGTTCGCGTTCTTCGGCGGCACGGTCCCGCGGCTCGTGCCCGATAATCTCAAGACCGGGGTGATCTCTCATCCGCGCGAGGGCGAGGTCGTGCTCAACGACGCGTATCGGGAGATGGCGGCGCATTATTCAGCGGCGGTACTACCGGGCCGAGTGAGGCACCCGAAGGACAAGGCGAGCGTGGAAAACACTGTCTCGCACGTCGCCACCTGGGTGATCGCCGGGTTGAGGAAAGAGGTGTTCACGAGCCTGGCGCAGTTGCGGAGACGGATTCGGGAGCAGATCGATGCCTATAACAGGCAGCCGTTCCAGAAGCGGGAGGGCTCCCGGCTGAGCGTGTTCACCGCCGAGGAGAAGCCGGTGTTGCAACCGCTGCCGGCGGTGGCGTTCGAGATCAGCACCTGGACCTATGGGCGCAAAGTTGGGCGCAACGGCCACGTGGTCTGGGCGAAGAACTTTTACTCCGTGCCGTTCGCCCACATCGGCTCGAATGTTGATCTTCGTGTCACGGAGACCATGCTGGAGATATATCGCAGCGATGAGCGCCTCACCAGCCACCTGCTGCTGCCAGCGACGACGGCGAACCAGCATCAGACGAACGAGGCGGACCTTCCGGAGGGTCGCAGCTGGCAGGCGTGGGACCGGGCCCGGATCGATGAATGGGCGTTACGGATGGGCCCGGCAACCGTGACGGTGATCAGCAAGATCTTCGAGTCCGTGCCGGTCGAGGAGGCCGGCCACGACCCCGCGCTGGCGGTGCTGCGCCTGTCCCGCCGGTTCTCCCCGGCCCGGGTGGAAGCGGCCAGCCAGCTCGCGCTGCGGGGGCCGATACGATCGCCCCGCTACGCCCACCTGCGGCCGATCCTGGATACCGGGCAGGACAAAACCGGGATCGTCCCTGATGAGCCGGAGGGAGACGATGGCGGATACGTGCGGGGCGGCGCCTACTACGCCGGAGGGGCTCGATGAGCCGCCTGGATGCGGAGACCAAACGCAAGCTGCGCGAGATGAACGCGGGCGAGTTGCTGGAGGCCATCGATACCCAAGACGAGAGGCTGAGTATCAGCTTGCCGTTCGAGGATCGTGTCCGGCTGGTCGTCGATGACGCCTATTCGTCGTTTACGCATTCCAAGGTGACCGGCTTGATCCGGCGGGCAGGACTGCGTTATCCGAACGCGGATTTGCGCCGCATCGATCTTCTCGACGAGCGCGGTCTTGACCGGCAGCTGCTGACCCAGCTGGGCACCTGCTCGTTCGTGGGCAGGCAGCAGAACGTCGTCTTGCAGGGGTTCACCGGGTCGGGGAAGTCGTATCTGGGATGCGCGGTCGCCAAACGCGCCTGCGAGCACCGAATCCGCGCACATTACGTCCGTATGCCAGACCTCGAGGAAGAATGGGTCGCCGCGCAAGACAGGCCCGGCGGTTCCGGTAAATTCCTGCGAAAGTATGCGGCATTCACGCTGCTGGTCATCGACGAGTGGCTCCTGGACCGACCCACGGAACCGATGCGAGGCATGCTGCTGGAACTGATGGAGCGCCGCTACGGCGAGACCTCAACAGTGTTCTGCACTCAGTATTTGCAGAAGGACTGGCACCAGCGGCTCGGCTCCGGCGTCCATGCGGACGCGATCATGGACCGGATCATCCACAACACGATCTGGGTCGAGACCGGCAACTACAACATGCGCGAACACGCAGCACTCGTGAGCGCCTAATCCTGTGCCAGAGAGCGTCAGCGGCGCCAAGCCAGGCGACTGCTGGCGCTCTCTGGCACGATCCCCGGCGCTCAACCGCACGAATGGGTGGCGCTCAGGGCTTCAAATACTCA
>NZ_JBSRZM010000070.1:0-2635 GCF_054057635.1 Arthrobacter sp. UYNi723 | reverse complement strand
TCGGCCGCCTTGCGCTTCGTGGCAGATTCCGGCCAGGCACAGCCCGGGCAGTCAAACCCGCCCTGCTGATTCAGCCGCAGCAGGGACTGCGCCGTCCGGGACACCCCGGCCTGTGCGACGGCCCGCTCCAGTGCCACCATCACGGCCTTGACACCGGCCGCTTCCGTTTTGGGTTTGTGGACTGCGAGGTTGTCCTCGTTGATGTCCGCAACGGGGGCTGGCTGCTTACCGAACTTCATTGGTCCAACTTCCTTTGCGGCTCGCGCCATTCATGTCCAAAACGCCCATTGAGGCGCGCCAGCTGTCCTGGCGCGCCTCAACGGGATGCTGCTGTTCAAGACCCTGCTTACCGGGAAACCTTAGCCAGCGTTTCCCGTTCAGCTCCGATCGTAGTGTTGTCACCGTGGCCTGTGCGAACCACCGTCTCGGTCGGGAGCGTCAAAAGACGTTCCCTGATGGACATCAGGATCGTGGGGTAGTCGCTGTAGGAGCGTCCCGTCGCTCCCGGTCCACCGTTAAAGAGGGTGTCGCCGGTGAAGACGGTTCCCTCGCTCTCGAGGTAAAAGCAGGTGGAGCCCGGGGAATGGCCTGGGGTGTGGATGGCCAACAGCGCGGTGCCGCCCACCTCGAACACGTCACCGTCCCCGTGGTACCGGTCCGGTTCAGAATCAGGGTAGACCTGCTTCCAGAGGACCAGGTCGTCCGGGTTCAGGACGATCGGGGCGCCGACAGCGTCCGCGACCTGCCGCGCGGCGCCAATGTGGTCATTGTGCGCGTGGGTCAGCAGGATGGCCAGGACTTTTCGGCCGCGGACCTGGTTGATGATCGCCTCGGCGTCATGCGGGCAGTCGATGATCACGCACTCATCCTCGTTGCCCACGATCCAGACGTTGTTGTCCACGTCCCAGGTGCCGCCGTCGAGCGTAAAAGTGCCCGAGGTGACCAGGTTTTCGATGGTGACTGTCATGAGAGCTCCTTCAGAGTCTGTACTTCAACAACCGAGCGCAGAATCTTGCCCTCGTGCATCCTGGCAAAGGCGTCCTCCACCTGATCGATGGTGATGCGTTCGGTGACGAAGGCATCCAGGTCAAGGTTGCCCTGCTTGTAGTGCGCCACGAGCATCGGGAAATCGCGGGAAGGCAGGCAGTCCCCGTACCAGGAGGACTTCAGCGACCCGCCCCGGCCAAAGACGTCCAGCAGTGGCAGTTCAAGCAACATGCCCGGCGTCGGGACACCCACCAGCACCACGCGGCCGGCGAGATCGCGGGCGTAAAACGCCTGCTTGTACGTTTCAGGACGTCCGACGGCGTCAATCACCACGTCCGCTCCGTTGCCTCCTGTGAGGAACCGGATGGCCTCGATGGGGTCTTCCTTGCCGGAATTCACCCCGTGGGTGGCCCCAAGGGACTTAGCCATTTCCACCTTGTTGTCGTCGATGTCCACCGCAATGATCGTGGTGGCACCTGCGAGCCTTGCGCCGGCGATCGCGGCGATGCCCACGCCGCCGCAGCCGATCACGGCTACGGATTCGCCGCGCTTGACCTCGCCCGTGTTAATGGCGGCACCGATGCCGGCCATCACACCGCAGCCGAGCAGCCCGACGGCGGCAGGATCGACGTCGTCGTCAATCTTTGTGCACTGCCCGGCAGCAACCAACGTCTTTTCCGCGAAGGCGCCAATGCCCAGCGCGGGAGAGAGTTCCGTACCGTCCTCGAGCGTCATTTTCTGCGTGGCATTGTGCGTGTTGAAGCAGTACTGCGGCTGGCCCTTGGCACATGCCCTGCACTCACCGCAGACAGCACGCCAGTTCAGGATCACTCGGTCGCCGGGTGCCACCTCGGTGACGCCGGGGCCGACGGCGCTGACCACACCGGTGGCCTCGTGGCCCAACAGGTAGGGGAACTCATCGCCGATGCCGCCTTGCTTGTAATGCAGGTCGGTGTGGCAGACCCCGCAGGTGAGAATGTCCACCAGGGCCTCCCCCGGCCCCGGATCCGGGACCAGGATAGTCTCCACCGAAACCGGGGAATTCTTCTCCCTGGCGATGACCGCTTTGACTTTGTGAACCATTACTTTGTGTTCCTTTTCTGGATCCGGGTGGATCCGGTGAGTCGGGGTCCCTTTATACGGCGATCAGTGACACGCGGTCCCGGTTACGTTCTGGCTCCCCGCTGCAGGTGAATGTCACGCTGCTGGCTTGATGCACTCTGGAACTACCAAGACTGCGAACCGTTTCGCCGAATACTTCGTCGGGGTCGAGGCGGCGGAGTTCTTCGGCGAGGCAGTCTTTGAGGCTGCGGCGTGGCAGGGAGATGCGTTGCGCGGGCTGGCCGGGCTGGGTGAGTTCCGCGACGGAGAGTCCGGGGCGGAAGAGCTGCACGTCGCCGGTGTGGCGCGTGAGCCGGACCCGGCGGATGCCGGTCCCGGCGGGGTCCGCAACGATCGTCACGGGCGCGTCCAGGGCCAGGGTCAGCCAGGCCGCGAGCAGGATCGTGGACGGGGAGTCGGAAGCGCCTTCGACGGCCACGGCGGTGACGGGTGAGGAGTCCACCTGGTCCAGGACTGCCGCGAGCTGGATCCGCCAGTTGGTCAGCCGGGTCCAGGCGAGGTCGGTGTCCCCGGCCTTGTACGTGGC
>NZ_JBSRZM010000069.1:0-3027 GCF_054057635.1 Arthrobacter sp. UYNi723 | reverse complement strand
CGATGGACCACTGGGTGGAGGCCGCCGATTGGATCGTCTGGCAGCTTTGTGGCAGCTACGTGCGCAACGCCTGCACCGCCGGCTACAAAGGCATATACCAGGACGGCCGCTATCCGTCCGAGGACTTCCTGGCCGCCCTGAACCCGGCGTTCAAGGACTTTGTCAGCACCAAACTCGAACACACCATCGGCCGGCTCGGCGATGCCGCGGGCTACCTCACGGCCGAGGCCGCCGGATGGACGGGTTTGCCTGCGGGCATCGCCGTGGCCGTCGGCAACGTGGACGCCCACGTCACGGCCCCGGCCGCAAAGGCAGTGGAGCCGGGGCAGCTGGTGGCCATCATGGGTACGTCCACCTGCCACGTCATGAACGGTTCAGATCTGCGCGAAGGGCCGGGCATGTGCGGTGTGGTGGACGGCGGGATCGTGGAGGGCCTGTGGGGGTACGAAGCCGGACAGTCCGGCGTCGGCGACATCTTTGGCTGGTTCACCAAGAACGGTGTCCCGCCGGAATACCACCGGGCGGCGGCCGCGGCAGGCCTGGGCATTCACGAATACCTGACAGAACTCGCCGCCCGCCAGGCTGTCGGTGAGCACGGACTCATCGCCCTGGACTGGCACTCGGGGAACCGTTCGGTGCTGGTGGACCACGAGCTCTCCGGCGTGGTGGTGGGCCAGACCCTCGCCACGAAGCCCGAAGACACGTACCGTGCGCTGCTTGAGGCCACGGCCTTTGGAACCCGCACCATTGTGGATGCCTTCCGCGATTCCGGTGTGCCGGTCAAGGAGTTCATCGTGGCTGGCGGGCTGCTGAAGAACAAGCTGCTCATGCAGATCTACGCAGACGTCACGGGCCTGCAGCTCTCCACCATCGGATCAGACCAGGGCCCGGCGCTGGGCTCGGCCATCCACGCCGCCGTTGCGGCCGGGAAGTACGCCAATATCCGCGAAGCCGCGGCGGCCATGGGCTCAGAACCCGGCGACGTCTACACACCGATCCCGGAGAACGTGGCCGCCTACGAGGAACTGTTCCAGGAATACCGGACACTCCACGACTACTTCGGCAGGGGAGCCAATGACGTGATGCACCGGCTCAAAGCCATCCAGCGCAATGCCACCAAAACACTCGTTGCTGCTGGAGCCTCCGAATGAGCACCGGGCTTTCAAACATGCTGAAAACGATCGCCCGGATCCGGCAGGAGGTCTCCGCCCTGCACGCCGAGCTCACCCGCTATGAGCTGGTGGTGTGGACGGCAGGGAATGTCTCCGCGCGCGTTCCAGGCCATGACCTGATGGTCATTAAGCCGTCGGGCGTTTCCTACGATGACCTCACACCCGAGCAGATGGTGGTCACCGACCTGTATGGAGTACCCGTGGCGGGCGACGCCGACGGTGAGTGGGGCAACCCGGGGCTGTCGCCGTCGTCGGACGCCGCGGCGCACGCGTACGTCTACCGGCATATGCCGGAGGTGGGTGGCGTGGTGCACACGCACTCCACCTACGCCACGGCGTGGGCTGCCCGCGGCGAGGCGATCCCGTGCGTGCTGACCATGATGAGCGACGAGTTCGGCGGCAGCATCCCGGTGGGACCGTTCGCGCTGATCGGCGACGACTCGATCGGCCAGGGAATCGTCGAAACCCTCCGGAACTCCACGTCACCCGCGGTGCTGATGCAGAACCACGGCCCGTTCACCATCGGCAAGGATGCCAGGGACGCGGTAAAGGCTGCGGTGATGTGCGAGGAAGTGGCTCGGACAGTGCACATTTCCCGGCAGCTCGGCGAGCCGCTGCCGATGGATCAGGCCAAGATCGAATCCCTCTACGCCCGCTACCAGAACGTCTACGGCCGCTAGCCGGCCTGGACTGCCAGCACTTCACCGGACTTTCACAGGAGAAAACCCATGAACAACGCCAGCAGCACGTCCCTCGGCCACTACGAGGTCTGGTTCCTAACCGGCAGCCAGCACCTCTACGGCGAGGACGTCCTCAAGCAGGTCGCCGCCCAGTCACAGGAGATTGCCGCCGCCCTGAACGCCTCCTCCGATGTCCCGGTCAAGGTGGTCTGGAAGCCGGTCCTCACCGATTCGGACGCCATCCGCCGCACCGCGCTCGAAGCGAACTCGGACGATTCCGTGATCGGCGTGACGGCGTGGATGCATACCTTCAGCCCGGCCAAGATGTGGATCCAGGGCCTGGACCTGCTGCGCAAGCCGCTCCTGCACCTGCACACGCAGGCAAACGTGGAGCTGCCCTGGGCGGACATCGACTTCGACTTCATGAACCTCAACCAGGCCGCGCACGGCGACCGCGAATTCGGCTACATCCAGTCGCGCCTGGGCATTCCCCGCAAAACCGTGGTGGGCCACGTGTCCAACCCGGAGGTCTCCCGCCAGGTGGGCGTGTGGCAGCGGGCTTCGGCAGGCTGGGCGGCGGTCCGGACCCTGAAACTGACCCGCTTCGGTGACAACATGCGCAACGTGGCCGTCACCGAAGGGGACAAAACCGAAGCGGAGCTGCGCTTCGGCGTCTCCGTCAACACGTGGTCCGTCAACGAGCTCGCCGGCGCCGTGCACGGCGCCGCAGAGTCCGACGTCGACACCTTGGTTGCGGAGTACGAGCGCCTGTACGAGGTGGTACCAGAGCTGAAGGCCGGGGGAGCCCGGCACGAGTCGCTGCGCTACAGTGCCCGGATCGAGCTGGGGCTGCGCAGCTTCCTTGAGTCCAACGGCTCCGCCGCGTTCACCACCTCCTTCGAAGACCTCGGCGAACTGCGCCAGCTGCCCGGTATGGCCGTCCAGCGGCTCATGGCCGACGGCTACGGTTTCGGCGCCGAGGGCGACTGGAAGACGGCCATTCTGGTCCGCGCCGCCAAGGTGATGGGCGCCGGCCTGCCCGGCGGCGCCTCCCTGATGGAGGACTACACGTACCACCTGGAGCCAGGCGCGGAGAAGATCCTGGGCGCACACATGCTCGAGGTCTGCCCGTCGCTGACGGCCACAAAACCGCGCGTCGAAATCCACCCGCTCGG
>NZ_JBSRZM010000068.1:0-3303 GCF_054057635.1 Arthrobacter sp. UYNi723 | reverse complement strand
TGTTACTCGTCGCGTTATTTGCCGATGTCGGCGTCGGTTTCGGTGACAACGGGCCGGGCATGGAAATGCCCCGCCGGAGGGTTTCGGCGGGGCATTCATCGTCGGGTTGACGTGGTGGTCGTCATCGGTGACGGCGGTTTTTTACTCGCTGTTCTCGGTGATCGCTGATTGGGCGGCGGAGAGGTCCACGATGGCCTTGCCGGAGGCGTAGGTCGCGATCAGGGAGGAGACGGCGAGGTTGTTCACCGCCCGGGGGTAGCCTCGTGATCCGTGGTGGATCGCGGCGACGGCGTCGTCGGAGAACAGGGTGTCGGATCTGCCGGCGAATTTGAGGTGGTGGCGGATGTAGTCCGCGGTGTTGGCCGGGTCCATGCCGGTGATCGCGAAGCGGGTGGAGATCCGTTGGTCCAGGGCTGCCAGGACCGCGAGTTTGAGTCTGCGGCGCAGGGTGGGCTGGCCGATGAGCAGCAGCGCGAAGTGTGAGCCGGTGTCCATCTCGGTGTTCGTGAGCATCCGCAGGGCTTCGAGATCGGTGTTGCCCAGCAGGTGGGCTTCGTCGATGACGACCACGGGCAGGCGGGATCGTTCGTCCAGTTCCCCGGCGAGCAGGGACGCGGTCTGGGAGGCCAGGACCCCGGAGTAGAACGCGGGCTGCCCGCCGAGGGCGGTCACGATCGCCGTATGGATCCCGCGCATGGTGATCGTGGGGTCCGCGATATAGATGATCTGGTGCCGGGAGGCTTCGAGTTGGGCCAGCGCGGCCCTGACGGCGACGGTCTTGCCGGCACCGACCTCACCGGTGATGACACCGGTCTGGCGTTGACTGATGCACCACTGGATCCGGGCGATCGCTTCACGGTGCCCGGGGTGCGGGTGCAGGGCCTGGGGCGGAATGTCACGGCCGAAAGGCATGCGGGTGAAGCCGTAATGGGACTGCAGGTTCTCGATGCTCATGCGGTTCCTCCTGCGGTCTTTGTGGTTGCGGTCCCGGTGGTACCGGCGCCGGCGGCGATCTTCTCGAAGCTGATCGGGGCGCCAGTCATCGCGGTTTTGTGGCGGGTCTGGACCAGGCGCAGGTAGTCGATGCCGGAGGCGGCGTTCCTCGCGCCGGTGTCGGCGTCTTTGGCGGCATTGACGGCCTTGGGGTGCACGTGCCGGCGGATCTCGAGCAGCACCGCGTCGCCGGCCGGGATACCCCCGGCCGCAGCCACGGCGACGGGCCCGGTGAGATCGAACGGGTCATAGATAAGTTCGATGCGGGTGCCGGCCAGCATGGGGTCGACCTGGTAGGTATTGCCCTGCAGGGACACCGTCGCGGTCTTGGTGACCTTCCGGGTCGCGGACCAGCGGAACGCTTCGGCGATCACCTCCGGATCCCGGCGGTCCGGGCGCCGATTTTCCCAGCCGGCGTCCCAGCGGGCCAGGGGTGTCTGCCCGGTGGTGGAGTGAACGGTGCGGTGGTAGACCATCTGGACCCAGGAGATGAACAAGGCGTTCAGTTCCTCCAGCGACGCGACCGCGGTCCCGGCAGGATCCTCCCCGGTGCCCGGAACGGTCGTCTGGACCGGGCCCTCGAGCACGGTGATTTCGGAGAGGAACTGGGACGTCACGGTGTTGAAAAAGCGCTCAATCTTGCCGCGGCCCTGGGGTCGGTAAGGCCGGGAATGGATCAGCTTCATGCCCAGCCTCGCGCAGATCCTGGCCAGTGACGTGTCGACAAAGGCCGAGCCGTTATCGACGTAAGCTGCGTCGGGGATTCCGTGGGTCTGCAGGGCCGGGCGCAACGCTGCCGAGAGCCGGACGGCGTCTTCGGCGAACGCCCAGCGCGCCGCGGTCACCATGCGCGAATGATCATCCAGGAACGCGAACAGGTAGGTCTTCCGGCCGCCGATCTTCGGTCCGTGGAGCCCGTCGCCGACCCAGATCTCGTTCGGCCGGGCCGCTTCGAACCGGCCGGTGGCCTGCGCAGGCGTGCCGGTGGGGATGTCCAGAGTGCGGAAGTGGCGCAGCAGCGTGGACTCGGACGGGGCATCGCCAAGGGTCTCGGCCATGATCCGCCGCACCTGGGCCGCGGTGCGGTGCGGACGCTCGAGCTTCAGCGTCGCGGCCAGGGACAAAACGGTCACCGGGGTCACCGGGCCGGCGGCCCTTTCCCGCGGCTTGAGCCCGTCGAATCCCTCGCGCTGCCAGGCACGGATCCACCGGTCCAAGGTCTCCCGGGAGTAGCGCACGCCCCGCCCGGACGGGCCGGTGTGCTCCGCGGCGGCCAGGGCGCGGACCAGCGGGCCCCGCTGGCGGGAGGTCAGCGACGCGTCCGCGGCCTCGCGGATGAGCTGATAACGGAACAAAGCGGTCTTCTCCGCCCGGTCCCTGCGGGCCGCGGGCCCGCGCTGCGGTTCGGATTCTGTCATGGGTCACTGTCCTCCAAAGGTCAGGAAACGATGGCCCCGGCAGGATCAGCCGGCGCTCCTCCCACCCTTGCCGCCCGGGACGGCGGGCATAAGGGCCAGTTCGTGTTGGCCGTGCCCACGCCATCTGGCGCTGAAAAACCATGCGCCCGCCGCGGCCAGTCCCGCAGCCTGCCACGCCATGGTGACGATCCCGAACCGGGATGCGAGTACCCGCGCATATGCCATCACCGCAGAAAGCGCCCGGCCGGCAGCTGTCGGCGCCGCCGCCGGCCAGATCCCGGCGGCGTCGGTGCCGTCACGGTGGACTAGCGCGGTGAACGCCTCCGTGATCCGCGGTGCCGACGCGGTGAACGCGCGCAGCCAACCGCGGACCGTGGATACCGGCCTGCCCAGCCACGCCGCGATCGCCCGGTGGCCCGTCCCGCCGGCAGCCTTGGCCTCGACGGCGGCGGCGATCACAGCAGCCGTATCGGCCCGCCGGGCCGCCAGATCCACGCCCAACAGCACATGCGTGACCGAGCACCGCTGACAGCGTCCCCGACGCGGACGGTGGCATATCGGAATGCAGGCCTGCCCGGCGCCGTGGCGGATGAACCGCGCCCGCGCCCAGCCCCACGGGCGCAGCACACCTGCGCATCCCGGGCACACCAACCGCCCCGCGGCCAGATCCGACTCGACAGAAAAAGCATCATGACTTACCGTGAGCATCAGCGCGGCCCTTACGCGTTAGAACGGCCGGCGTGATACTTCGAAACTCTCACGCCGGCCGTTCGTCTTATCCGGTCATCGTCAGCCTGACGCCGCCGACGGCACTAAATCAAGACGCCACGGCAAAAACCTGCCTCGTCACCGGCAACGACGCCCCTACCGTCAACCACTGCGACGCCTAACA
>NZ_JBSRZM010000067.1:0-3811 GCF_054057635.1 Arthrobacter sp. UYNi723 | reverse complement strand
GGAGATCACCCGATCCACCACATCCTGCGGAGACACCCGCGTCAAAACGCTGATCGAGACATGATGACTCAACCGCTCAGGACCCTCGTGTGTCACCCACATACTACGCACCAGCCGAAAGATCAACCATTTATTCATAGTAACTGAAGATGAATTGATAGCGTTTTGATACTTTTTTTTTCACAAATTGATTCCTATGATTAAGCCCACTAACAACGATGTTAATCAAGGAGTACAAGTGATCCGAGCCAGTCCTCCCGCCGAACCTCTGAGGCAACCACGATTTGTGTCGAGCGCCCGTATGGGGCGGCGAGACTCTATGGTGGCCTCGTCTTTCCCTGCGGGCAGATTCCGGCCCGGGCCGACGGCTCCGCGCCGAGCGAGATTACTGACCAAGTAACGGTCGTGATCGACCATCTTGAGCGGACACTTCTTGCAGCCGGTTCGAACCTTGCAGCGTTCTGTAACTCACGGTGTACCTGGCTGATTTCACGGATTTCGACGCCTACAACCTGGCGTATCTCAAACGTTTCTCCGGATACCCGCTAGCGCCCCGAACGACCGTGCAAGTGGCGGGATTTCGTGGAGACAAACGAATTGAAATCAGCGCGATTGCGGCGCACGGTGCCGCGAGTTCTTCCAATGAAGGAAAACAGTCATGAATCATCCTGTGAACAATACTGAAGAGTCTGCGCCAATGTTTCTGCGAGCCAGCGGAATCACCAAGAAATACAAGGAACACCGAGCAGTGGACAATGTCACGCTCGAAATCGATCAAGGTGAAGTAGTTTCGATCATCGGCCCGAGTGGAGCGGGGAAGAGTACCTTTCTGAGGTGCATCAACTTCCTTGAAATGCCGACCGAGGGCACGGTGTCGATCGGCAAGGAATCTGTTGCGGTCCGGACCGACTCTCGACTGCCTTCGAGGGCAGAGCTCGCCGCGATTCGTCGAAGCGTAGGCATGGTGTTCCAGTCGTTTAATTTGTTTCCTCACCTCACTGCGCTGCGGAACATCTCACTTGCACAGGAGCGCGTGCTGGGGCGCTCTGGCGAAGAGGCCGACGAGAAGTCCTATCAGCTTCTGAAGCGTGTCGGGCTCGATGAAAAAGCGAAGGCCTATCCCGGTCAATGCTCCGGCGGGCAGCAGCAACGCATCGCCATTGCGCGAGCCCTCGCACTCGACCCGCTGGTCATGTTGTTCGACGAACCAACTTCCGCCCTTGACCCTGAGGTGGGTGCGGAAGTTCTGGCGGTAATGCGTGAACTCGCCGATGAAGGAATGACCGCGATCGTGGTCACCCACGAAATGTCCTTTGCGCGGGACGTCTCCGACCGCATGGTGGTCATGGTCGACGGCTCGGTGGTTGAGGAAGGGGATCCGCACGCTATTATGAGTGCGCCGTCCCATGAACGCACCCGCCAGTTCCTCAGCGCAGTTGTGGGGCGTTGATGTTAGGAGTCGTCGGGTACATCGCGCTCGGAATCGGTGCCACGCTGTTGATCACGGCATCAGCTTTCACCATCGGCGGAATTCTCGCCATACCGCTTGCTCTCGCGCAGCGATCGCGATTCGCTTTTCTCCGGATTCTTGTGCGAGGAGTGGTCAACCTGGTGCGCGCGGTGCCACCGCTCGTGTGGCTCTTTCTCGTGTTCTTCGGCTTCGCCGAACTGGGGTTGCGGATGTCTCCGCTGATGGCGGCGATCGCCACTTTTAGTTTCATCGCCATGAGTTACTTCGCGGAGATCTATCGGGCCGGGCTGGCCGCCCTCAGTCGGGGCCAAGAAGAGGCCAGCGCGGCACTCGGGCTGAGCACCGTCGACAGCTACCGCTTCATTGTGGTTCCTCAGGTGTTTCGGGTTGTCGGCCCGATGATGGCCAGCTACGGAATTGGTCTTCTGAAAGATTCAGCTCTGGCATCCACCATCGGCGTCGTGGAACTCACGTTCCGTGCCGCCTCCCAGGCGCAACAGACAGGTCAGGGGCTAACTGTTTTCGCCATCGTCGGGTTCATCTACTTGCTCTTAAGCCTTCCCCTCGCCATTGTGTCCCGGCAGGTCGATAGCCGGCTGCGCGCAAGGTTCTCAGTCGCATGATCGAGAACTTGCTGTCCTGGACACAGTACTTGCCGGCCCTCTCCAAGGGTGTCGGTGTCGCTCTCTCCATGACCGGGATCGTGATCGTTCTCGGATACCTTTTGGGACTCATACTCGCCTATGCGAGCGTGAGCAAGCTCCAGGTGATTAAGATCGTCGCACTCGTCATCGTCGAGGTCGGACGCGGAGCTCCTCTGCTCGTGCTGCTCTACATCGTTTACCAGGGCCTGCCTCAATTGCAGCTGACTCCGACAGCATTCGCGTCGGCGGTCATCGCGTTCACCTGGTCGGCGGGCGCCTACTCTGCAGAGGTCATCCGAACCAGCATTGATGCGGTGCCCAATGGTCAGAGCGAAGCCGCGATCGCGGTCGGCATGAACCGTCTCGATTCGTTCCGATTCATCATCGCGCCGCAGGCAATCCGCGTGGGAATTCCGCCACTGATGAATATCGCAATCCAGTTCTTCCAGTTCACGTCACTGGCCTATGTCATCACGGTTCCCGAAATTATGCAGGCAGCCTATTTTCAGGCAACCGTCACTTTCGACTACTTCTCCGTGTTCCTCGCCGCCGCGTTCCTCTACGCAGTGATCACGATCCCCGCGACAATGCTCGTCTCGCGATTGGAGCGTCACCTAGCCAAACATCTGTAGCACGCGAACCCGTCAACTCCAGAAGTCAAATTTCTTGCCCAGCCACAATTCAGAAAGCGATGAAACTTCAATGAAGAAGAAACTTGCCATCCTCACCGCAGCTGTCGGACTATCTCTTGTCCTCACGAGCTGCGCGAACGACGGTGCGGCACCCTCCGATTGCACGCCGAAGCACAATGTGACCACAGTCGAGACCGGCTACCTGACGGTTGCGGCCTATCAGTATCCTCCGTTCGCATACCCAGAGGGAGCTGGTGTCGGCGGAGCTGAAGGCGCGATTCTCACCGAGATCGCAGCGATGGAGTGCCTGAAGGTCAAAGCCATCCCCGGTGCGGGCGCAGCAATGATCCCGTCAATCACGTCCAATCGCGCCGACACCACGGCGGGAAGCTGGTACCGTACCGCCGAACGAGCAAAGGTTGTGCTGCTCAGCGACCCCGTTTTCGCCGACCGGCTGATCATCGTTTCCCAGAAGGGCGTGGCCACGGTTCCCGACCTTAAAGGTCACAAGGTGGGCTCCATTCTCGGGTTCCTGTGGAATGACGACCTCCAAACGTACCTCGGTGACAGTGTAAAGCTGTATGAAACCGCGCAGGCTATGTACGCCGACCTTGCAGCCGGCCGGATCGATGTCGTGATCGACACCTACCCATCCGCGAAGTCGACCTTGGAGAAGACCCCGATCGACGGTTTGAAGTTTGAGGTGCCGCCCGCTGATCCCGCAATCCTCTCAACCGTGAAGCCGGGTCAAATCAACTTCCCCGTCAACCTTGACAACCCAGGCCTGGTCGCCGCATTCAATGACGACGTCGCGGAGTTGAGGAAGAGCGGAAAGCTGGAGGAGATCCTCGTGTCCTTCGGATTCAAGCCCGACGCCGCGGAGCCGGGAGAACCCAACCTGCTCTAGCCCCAATGCCGTTTACTTGGGCTAATTGTGTTGATCTTTCGGCGTGGTGCGTAGTATGTGGGTGACACACGAGGGTCCTGAGCGGTTGAGTGATCATGTCTCGATCAGCGTTTTGACGCGGGTGTTTCCGCAGGATGTGGTGGATCGGGTGATCTCG
>NZ_JBSRZM010000066.1:0-3886 GCF_054057635.1 Arthrobacter sp. UYNi723 | reverse complement strand
GGGAGTGGGGTGGGTGGTTTAGTGTTTGGCACACTGTTGGGTCCTGAGGCAACAGGACCGGGGGATGGGGTTGCAGCTTACGGGTTGCGGTCTCATCTGTCCGGTGTTTGTTTGTTTCTGGTTTCCTGGCTGCATCGAGCGCGCACTTTTGGGTGTGTGGGGTGTGTGGTTTGGGGTTGTTGTTTGAGAACTACATAGTGGACGCGAGCATCTTTTATAAGAAGCAATTTCCAAGAATATATGAACCTGGATCTGTCCGGGCGTCTGTTGCTGTGGCCCTTTGGGGTTGTGGTGGTGGTGTCCGGGTGGTTTTCGTGGTTCTCTCGAAAATTAGCGTTTTTGATCTTTTGTGGTCAAGTTTTTAAGAGCACACGGTGGATGCCTTGGCATTAGGAGCCGAAGAAGGACGTAGGAATCTGCGATAAGCCTGGGGGAGTCGATAACCGGACTGTGATCCCAGGGTGTCCGAATGGGGAAACCCCGCCAGGGGCGCGAGCTGCCTGGTGACCCGCATCTGAACACATAGGGTGCGTGGAGGGAACGCGGGGAAGTGAAACATCTCAGTACCCGCAGGAAGAGAAAACAATAGTGATTCCGTCAGTAGTGGCGAGCGAACGCGGATCAGGCTAAACCGTTCCATGTGTGATAGCCGGCGGGCGTTGCATGGTCGGGGTTGTGGGACTTTCCATACTGTCTCTGCCGGGACAGTGAGGTGTGATGTGCAGGCATAGGTGAACGGTCTTGAAAGGCCGGCCAGAGAGGGTGTGAGCCCCGTAACCGAAATGTTTTGTGCCGCCTGGAGAGTATCCCAAGTAGCACGGGGCCCGAGAAATCCCGTGTGAATCTGTCAGGACCACCTGATAAGCCTAAATACTCCCTAATGACCGATAGCGGACCAGTACCGTGAGGGAAAGGTGAAAAGTACCCCGGGAGGGGAGTGAAACAGTACCTGAAACCGTGTGCTTACAATCCGTCGGAGCATCTGCAGCTTGTCTGTATGGGTGTGACGGCGTGCCTTTTGAAGAATGAGCCTGCGAGTTAGTGTTACGTCGCGAGGTTAACCCGTGTGGGGAAGCCGTAGCGAAAGCGAGTCTGAATAGGGCGTTGCAGTGGCGTGATCTAGACCCGAAGCGAAGTGATCTACCCATGGCCAGGTTGAAGCGACGGTAAGACGTCGTGGAGGACCGAACCCACTTCAGTTGAAAATGGAGGGGATGAGCTGTGGGTAGGGGTGAAAGGCCAATCAAACTTCGTGATAGCTGGTTCTCCCCGAAATGCATTTAGGTGCAGCGTTGCGTGTTTCTTGCTGGAGGTAGAGCTACTGGATGGCTAATGGGCCCTACAAGGTTACTGACGTCAGCCAAACTCCGAATGCCGGTAAGTGAGAGCGCAGCAGTGAGACTGTGGGGGATAAGCTTCATAGTCGAGAGGGAAACAGCCCAGACCACCAACTAAGGCCCCTAAGCGTGTGCTAAGTGGGAAAGGATGTGGAGTTGCGAAGACAACCAGGAGGTTGGCTTAGAAGCAGCCATCCTTAAAAGAGTGCGTAATAGCTCACTGGTCAAGTGATTCCGCGCCGACAATGTAGCGGGGCTCAAGTACACCGCCGAAGTTGTGGATTTCAGATATTAGCTAAGCCGCCCCTTGTGGGTTGGTTCAGGCGTCTGGAGTGGTAGGGGAGCGTCGTGTGGGCAGTGAAGTCGCGGTGTAAACCAGCGGTGGAGCCTACACGAGTGAGAATGCAGGCATGAGTAGCGAAAGACGGGTGAGAAACCCGTCCGCCGAATGATCAAGGGTTCCAGGGTCAAGCTAATCTGCCCTGGGTAAGTCGGGACCTAAGGCGAGGCCGACAGGCGTAGTCGATGGACAACGGGTTGATATTCCCGTACCGGCGAAAAACCGTCCATGTTGAACAGGGGATACTAACCGCCCGATACCTGCCCGCCCGCCCTTCGGGGTGATGTGGGTTTTGGTGGAGCGCGGGACCTGATCCTGGGAGGCAAGCGTATTAACAGGTGTGACGCAGGAAGGTAGCCAAGCCGGGCGATGGTTGTCCCGGTCTAAGGATGTAGGGCGAACGGTAGGCAAATCCGCCGTTCATGATGCCTGAGATCTGATGGGACCCCCTCACGGGGGGATTTGGTGATCCTATGCTGCCGAGAAAAGCATCGACGCGAGGTTTTAGCCGCCCGTACCCCAAACCGACACAGGTGATCAGGTAGAGAATACTAAGGCGATCGAGAGAATTATGGTTAAGGAACTCGGCAAAATGCCCCCGTAACTTCGGGAGAAGGGGGGCCCCAACCTTGAACACCACTTGCTGGTGGGAGGGGATCGGGGCCGCAGAGACCAGGGGGAAGCGACTGTTTACTAAAAACACAGGTCCGTGCGAAGTCGCAAGACGATGTATACGGACTGACTCCTGCCCGGTGCTGGAAGGTTAAGAGGACCGGTTAGCCTTACGGCGAAGCTGAGAATTCAAGCCCCAGTAAACGGCGGTGGTAACTATAACCATCCTAAGGTAGCGAAATTCCTTGTCGGGTAAGTTCCGACCTGCACGAATGGAGTAACGACTTCCCCGCTGTCTCAACCATAAACTCGGCGAAATTGCAGTACGAGTAAAGATGCTCGTTACGCGCAGCAGGACGGAAAGACCCCGAGACCTTTACTATAGTTTGGTATTGGTGTTCGGAGTGGCTTGTGTAGGATAGGTGGGAGACGTTGAAGCCCGGACGCCAGTTCGGGTGGAGTCATCGTTGAAATACCACTCTGGTCACTTTGGACATCTAACTTCGGCCCGTAATCCGGGTCAGGGACAGTGCCTGATGGGTAGTTTAACTGGGGCGGTTGCCTCCTAAAAAGTAACGGAGGCGCCCAAAGGTTCCCTCAGCCTGGTTGGCAATCAGGTGTCGAGTGTAAGTGCACAAGGGAGCTTGACTGTGAGAGAGACATCTCGAGCAGGGACGAAAGTCGGGACTAGTGATCCGGCGGTACATTGTGGAATGGCCGTCGCTCAACGGATAAAAGGTACCTCGGGGATAACAGGCTGATCTTGCCCAAGAGTCCATATCGACGGCATGGTTTGGCACCTCGATGTCGGCTCGTCGCATCCTGGGGCTGGAGTAGGTCCCAAGGGTTGGGCTGTTCGCCCATTAAAGCGGTACGCGAGCTGGGTTTAGAACGTCGTGAGACAGTTCGGTCCCTATCCGCTGCGCGCGCAGGAAATTTGAGAAGGGCTGTCCTTAGTACGAGAGGACCGGGACGGACGAACCTCTGGTGTGTCAGTTGTACTGCCAAGTGCACCGCTGATTAGCTACGTTCGGATGGGATAACCGCTGAAAGCATCTAAGCGGGAAGCTCGCTTCGAGATGAGATTTCCATACACCTTGTGTGTGAGAGGCCCCCAGCCAGACCACTGGGTTGATAGGCCGGATGTGGAAGCGAGGACTAACGACTCGTGAAGCTGACCGGTACTAATAGGCCGATAACTTACACCACACACCAATGCGTGAACGGCATTCAAAAGACGTTCACACCAAGCACTGGTACGAAGATAACAAGACTGCTTGCGTCCACTATGTGGTTCCCAAACAACAAACCCGTTGCTTGAGGAACTAACAACAAAATAACAACACCACACCTGCCTTAACCGGCAGGAGCATGTTGTAACCACTGATTTCCCACACACCCTCCCGGGTGTGACGGGTAGAAGGGTTACGGCGGTCATAGCGTGGGGGAAACGCCCGGTCCCATTCCGAACCCGGAAGCTAAGACCCACAGCGCCGATGGTACTGCACCCGGGAGGGTGTGGGAGAGTAGGTCACCGCCGGAACATCATTAAAACGGTCGAGAGCCCCCCAACCACCAGGTTGGGGGGCTCTCCCAC
>NZ_JBSRZM010000065.1:0-3934 GCF_054057635.1 Arthrobacter sp. UYNi723 | reverse complement strand
GTGCCCCCGAAGAGCGCGTTGGAAAGGTTGAAGCTGACGGCGAAGCCGCTGTAGCGGACCCGGGTGGGGAACATTTCGGCCAGGAAGCTGGGGAGCGTGCCGTCGTTGAGGGTGAGCATTGCGCCCAGGAGGATCTGGACAAGGACGATGACCAGGAAGTTCCCGGTTCCCAGCAGCGCAAATGCAGGGACCGTCAACAGGATGAAGGCGACGGATGCGGCGATCAGGACTTTCTTGCGTCCGTAACGGTCTGAGAGCATTCCCGTCAGGAAGATGAAGCCGATGTAGGTGACCAGCGCGATGGTTGTGGCGAGGAATGCTTCGGTTTGGCCGAGGCCCAGCTCGGAGGACAGGTAGGTAGGCATGTAGCTGAGGATGACGTAGAACCCGACGGCGTTGAGCAGCACGGCTCCGACAGCCCTGAGGAGCTGCCGCCAGTGGTTCCGGAACAGGCTGGATACCGGTGCCTTGATGGTTTCGTCCTCGGCTGCCAGTTCGCGGAACACCGGGGTGTCCTCGAGCTTGGTCCGGATGTAGCGTCCGATCAGGCCCATGGGGGCGGCCAGCAGGAACGGCAGGCGCCAACCCCAGCTGTGCATTGCCTCTGTAGTGAGCAGGACTGTCAGCAGGCCTGCGATCAGGGAACCGAGGAGCAATCCGGCTGCGGTGCTGGCAGGAACCACCGCGGCGTACAGGCCGCGCTTGTTGGCAGGGGCGTACTCCACCAGGAAAGCTGAAGCCCCGGCGTACTCACCAGAGGCGGAGAAACCCTGTGCGACCCTGATGACCAGGAGCAGGATCGGGGCCCAGATGCCGATCGTGGCATAGCCCGGAATGAGAGCTATACAGAAAGTTGCGCCGGACATGATCAAGATCGACAGGGAGAGAGCTGTCCGCCGGCCCACCTTGTCACCGATGTGGCCCCAGACGAACCCGCCGAGCGGGCGTACCAGGAACGAAATCGCAAACAGGGCGAACGTCAGCAGAAGCCCGGTCTGGGGATCTGATTCAGGGAAAAAGACTGTCGCGATCGTGACGGCAAGATAGCCATAAACCGCGTAGTCAAACCACTCAACAAAGTTGCCGATAAAGCTGGCCGCGACGACTTTGCGGCGCGTTTCCTTGCTGACCGCACCGTCAGCAGGTTCAAAATTATGGCCGCTCAACGTGCTGCGACCGGCGCCGGGTCCGTCATGTGCACCATGCGGTTTGGGGCCAGGGCCTCCCGCAGCAGCGGGAGAGGAAGTTTCGTTACTCATGTATCCACCAAATAGGTTTTGGGTTGCAATCAGCGCAACGCTGTTGCACCAGACTAAGCGTGATGAGCAACACAGTCAATGCCTATTTTGCGTCATGGAGCAACGCCCTAACGAAGGCAGTAACTGGTTTCCCGGCCGGCGCACGGCAAGAGAAGACAAGGCAATAGTTGCGTTGGATGAAATCATGTTGCGATAATGGCATGCGTCCAGGCCCTCACTGGGTCAGTGGACGAACGCAGCACAAGAGCGTTCTATTGACACCCTCCGTGACGGCTGACATATTTTCGAGTACGCGCTATGTGCACCGCGTTGTGTAATACGCAATAACTCAGGTTCTAGCAACCAGCGGTTGAGGGCCCCGGAGCTGCGGCGTGAGAACCTTTTGAACCCGACGGGTCGGCTGAATTGCCCGGAGCGCCGTCGCCCAGGAGTCCCTGGACTCAGGAAAGGAACACCAGCTAATGGTTCACAGAGTCAAGGCGGTCATCGCCAAGGAAAAGAATGCCCCGGTTTCGGTGGAGACCATCCTGGTGCCGGACCCCGGTCCGGGCGAGGCGCTGGTGGACATCCTCACCTGCGGGGTCTGCCACACCGACCTGCACTACAAGCAGGGCGGCATCACTGACGATTTCCCGATCCTGCTAGGTCATGAGGCCACCGGGGTGGTCAGCTCCGTCGGACCGGACGTCACCGAGGTGGCTCCCGGCGACCGCGTGATCCTGAACTGGCGCGCTGTCTGCGGTGAGTGCCGGGCGTGTGCCAAGGGCCAGCCGCAGTACTGCTTCAACACGCACAACGCCACGCAGAAGATGACACTTGAGGACGGCACGGAACTCTCTCCCGCGCTGGGCATCGGCGCCTTCGCGGAGAAGACCCTGGTAGCCGCCGGGCAGTGCACCAAGGTGGACGACGACGCCGATGCCGCCGCCGTCGGGCTGCTCGGCTGCGGCGTGATGGCAGGCATCGGCGCCGCCATCAACACCGGTGAAGTCAAGCGCGGCGAATCCGTGGCCGTGATCGGCTGCGGCGGGGTCGGCATCGCCGCGATCGCGGGCGCCAAGCTGGCCGGCGCCACCACCATCATCGCCGTGGACATCGACGCCAACAAGGTGGCCATGGCCAGGTCCCTCGGCGCCACCCACGGCGTGGACTCCAGCAAAGTCGACCCCATCGAGGCCATCCGGGCCCTCACGAACGGCAACGGCGCCGACCTGGTGATTGACGCCGTCGGACGCCCCGAAACGTACAAGCAGGCGTTCTACGCCCGCGACCTCGCCGGCCGGGTGGTCCTGGTGGGCGTCCCGACGCCGGGCACGTTGCTTGAGCTGCCCCTCCTGGACGTTTTCGGCCGCGGCGGGTCCCTGAAGTCGTCCTGGTACGGGGACTGCCTGCCCTCCCGCGACTTCCCGATGCTGGTGGCGCACTACAAGCAGGGCAACCTGAACCTGGACGCCTTCGTCACCGAGCGCATCACCATCGACCAGGTGGAGGAGGCCTTCGCCAAGATGCACGAGGGCAAGGTCCTGCGCTCGGTGGTGGAGCTCTGATGGGCGTCACCACCGAGAACCTGGTCACCTCGGGCACGTTTGCGCTCGACGGCGGCACCTGGGACGTGGACAACAACGTCTGGATCGTGGGGAACGACGATGAGTGCGTGATCATCGACTGCCCGCACGACGCCGCCGCGATCATCAGCCAGGTCCGCGGGCGGAAGGTCATGGCCATCCTGCTGACCCACGCGCACAACGACCATATCGGCGCGGCGTGTGCCGTGGCGGAGGCTGTGGAGGCGCCGGTTTACCTGCATCCTGACGACCTGGTGCTTTGGGAGCAGGTCTTTCCGTATGCCAAGCCGGACCGCTATGTTGCCGACGGCGATGAGTTCCACGTGGGCGGCGCCACCCTGAAGGCCATCCACACGCCCGGCCACTCGCCCGGCTCCACCTGCTTCCTCTTGGAGGGCGAAGGGACGGTCTTCACCGGGGACACGCTGTTCAACGGAGGTCCGGGTGCCACCGGGAGGTCCTACAGCGACTACCCCACCATCCTGACCTCCATCCGGGAACGGCTGCTTACCCTTCCGCCGGAAACCGTGGTCCGCACCGGCCATGGCGACAACACCACCATCGGGGCCGAGCGCGAGACCCTGGCCCAGGTGGCCCAGTGAAGGTTGGACCGGTGAAGTTCGGAAAGCAGCCGGCCCCCGTTGCGGACATCAACGAGGACGAGCTTGACGTCCGCAAGCCGAAGAGGGAAGCGGCCGGTGTCAAGGCCGTGATGGTTGCGCTGGAGCGTGCCGTCGCACAGGCCGGGGTGTCCCGCACGGCGCAGTCCCTGCTGCGGCTGAATCAGCAGGGCGGGTTTGACTGCCCGGGCTGTGCCTGGCCGGAATCTGCCACGAAGCGCAAGGCGGCCGAGTTCTGCGAGAACGGCGCCAAGGCCGTGGCCGAGGAGAACACCCTCCGGACGGTTGGGGCAGAGTTCTGGGCCAGGCATTCCATCGCCGAACTGTCCGGGAAGACGGAATACTGGCTGGGCAACCAGGGCCGCCTGAGCGAGCCGGTGGTGATCCGCGAAGGTGACACGCACTATTCGCCGATTTCCTGGGCCGAAGCGTTCGACCTGATTGGCGAGCACATCCGGGTCTCCACGCCGGACCGGTGCGTCTTCTACAC
>NZ_JBSRZM010000064.1:0-4281 GCF_054057635.1 Arthrobacter sp. UYNi723 | reverse complement strand
ACGCCGACAACGCACCGTTCCCCGCGCCGTCAAACGCAAAATGTCCAACTGGCCACTCAAGCGAACACCAAAAACCACAAAGTAAACGGCATTGCATCTAGACTCGGAACCATGCCTTCACGCTCCAGTGCCGCCGCCTCCAGTGCTGTTGACCACATCCAGGACCTTGGCGCGTATGTCAGCGCATCGCCGTCGAGCTTCCACGCCGTCCACGAGGCCGCCCGTCGGCTGGATGAAGCCGGGTTCACCGGCCTGGACGAGCGTGAGCCCTGGGCCGGCGGGGCTGGTACGTTCTACGTGGTCCGCGACGGCGCGCTGATCGCCTGGGTGGTCCCGGAAAATGCCGGACCCACCACAGGGTTCAACATCCTTGGCGCGCACACGGACTCCCCGTCCTTCAAGCTCAAGCCCAAGCCCACCACGGGAGCCTTCGGCTGGCTGCAGGCCGGCGTGGAGGTTTACGGCGGGCCGCTGCTCAACTCGTGGCTGGACCGCGAACTTCGGCTGGCGGGCAGGCTTGTCATGCTGGACGGCACCGAGCACCTCACCGCCACAGGGCCCTTGCTCCGCTTCCCGCAGCTGGCCATCCACCTTGACCGTGCCGTGAACGACGGCCTGACGCTGGACAAGCAGCGGCACATGAACCCCGTGTGGGGCCTGGGGGACCCCGCCGATTTTGACCTGCTGGTGGTTTTGGCATCGCATGTGCCTGGCGGCACTTCTGTTGATCCGGCGCGGATCGGCGGGTACGACGTCGTTATTGCAGACACGCAGGCACCTGCGGTTTTCGGGGCCAACGGTGAGTTCTTCGCCTCCGGGCGCCTGGACAACCTTTCCGCGACGCATGCAGGACTGGCGGCGCTGATCGCTCACTCTTCTGCTGCGTCTGGCGGCGCGGCCGGTGGGCCGATCGCCGGCGCCCCTATCGCCGTCCTTGCGGCGTTCGACCACGAGGAAATCGGTTCCAACTCCCGTTCCGGCGCGTGCGGGCCCGTCCTCGAGGACGTCCTCGTGCGGATCTCCGACGGCCTGGGCGCAACGGTGAGCCAGCGGCGGCAGGCGCTGGCGGCGTCGTTCTGCGTTTCCGCGGACGCCGGCCACGCCGTCCACCCCAACTACCCGGAGCGGCACGATCCGGCCAACCATCCGGTCCTGAACGGCGGCCCGCTGCTGAAGATCAACGCCAACCAGCGGTACGCGACCGACGCGCCGGGCGCGGCATTCTGGGCCAGGCTGTGCGGGGAGGCGAAGGTGCCGTACCAGGAATTTGTGTCCAACAACGTGATGCCCTGCGGCTCCACCATTGGCCCCCTGACCGCCACGCGCCTGGGGATCCGGACTGTCGACGTCGGCGTGCCCCTGCTCTCGATGCACTCCGCACGTGAGCTCTGCGGCGTGGCGGACCCGCACCGGCTGGCAACGGTCACGGAGCTTTTCTTCCGGACGGCGATGTAGGCAGGTTTCTAGGTTGCCGGCTTCAGCGCCGTCCGCCAGACGGCAACGGCCCGGGCTGCACTCATAGTCCACGTGGCCGGACCCAAAGACGGGATTGTCCATGGAGGCAGTTTTCTCGTAGACGCTGCCTGCAACACCGGAAAAGGCGCATCCGCTGACGGATGTCGGCGGTGCTGTATGGAAGGCGAGACACCTGACGCTACGGGCCATTTTCATCGGAGCTCCCGGGCACTTGGAAATCGTCAACCTGAAGTCCCTTATGCGCGCTAGCCCAGATACAGCGGTCAAATCCGTAAAATATGGGCGGAATGAGAACCCCTATACCTAATATTCGGACCGGCGGCCAAACCCCTGTACTCGGGTAGGAAACGTATATCCGGCGCTCAAAAGTGAGTACCTGCCACTGGTGACAGGCGCCTCAGGCCAGCCATAGGCTCATCTTCACGGCCAGAGTCGAAGGCTAAATGAGAGCTGGGGCCAGAGACCAGACCCATGACCGGATAAAGCGATAAATCTGCGCCCGACTTCTGAGTCGAGCGCGGAGTTGACTAAATCCGCAAGCGTCATGAAGTGGTGAGGTATTTGTCTATTTCAACCCAGCTCCCAATAACGTTCCCGATGCTGGCCTTCGAAGCTCCGAGGGCGTCAGTCAGTGTCGTCATCCCCACCCTGAACGAGGCGAGGAATATCCCGTGGGTTCTTCGCCGGATTCCCTCGTATGTGGACGAGGTTGTCATCGTGGACGGCCGTTCCACGGACAACACGGTGGGAGTAGCCCGCGCTATCCGCGACAACCTTGTCATCGTCGATGAGCAGCGCAAGGGTAAGGGCGTGGCCCTCCGTTCGGGTTTTGCCGCAGCCTCAGGGGACATCATTGTCATGCTGGATGCGGATGGCAGCATGGATCCCCAGGAGATCGGCTGGTTCGTTGCCCCGCTTCAGCACGATTTCGACTTCGTTAAGGGCTCGCGCCATGTCACGGGCGGAGGATCCGAAGACCTGACCCGGCTGAGGAAGGCCGGCAACCGCGCTCTGACCGGATTGGCCAATGCGGTCCTGCATAGCAACTATTCTGACCTTTGCTATGGATATATTGCGTTTCGGAGGGAATGCCTGGAGATCCTTCAGCTGGAATCGGACGGCTTTGAAATTGAGACCGAGCTGATTGTCCGGGCGGCAAAGGCCGGTCTGCGCATTGCCGAAGTCCCCAGCCTGGAGCTGGACCGGATCTCGGGCGCGTCGAACCTGCAGACGTTCCGTGACGGCTGGCGGGTACTGGCAACGCTGGCGCGCGAATGCACCATGTGGGAGGCGCCCACCGCAGGCGCCAGACCTGAAGCCCTCCGCCGGGTGAAATATACCTACGCAAATGTCAGCGTCCCGCGGACGCCTATGGATCCCCAAACGGTTCTCTCCCTGGTTCGGGGAGCCTAGCATGCTGGATCGTGGTGCACGTCCGAGCGTAACGATCGTCATTTGTGCTTATACCGATAGGCGTTGGGACCGGTTGCTGGACGTCATAGAGTCCGTCCGGGCCCAATCAGTTGCACCCCAGGAGGTCCTGGTGGTGATTGACCATAACGCGGACCTCTACGAGCGGCTCACCGAAATTGTAGATGACGTGACGGTGGTGGAGAGCAGCGGTCCACGCGGGTTGTCCGGAGCGCGGAACACCGGCGTCGGACTTGCCGACTCGGACATTGTGGCCTTCCTCGACGACGACGCCGAGGCAGCCCCGGACTGGCTTCAACGGCTGCTTGCCCTTTATGACGATCCTGATGTCCTGGCCGTCGGCGGCCGCGTGGAACCGGTGTGGGAAACGGGCCGTCCGGGCTACTTCGGTGAAGAGCTCGACTGGATCGTAGGATGCAGCCACCGCGGAATGCCCAAGGTGGCCTCCGAGGTCCGGAACGTCATCGGCGCAAACATGTCCTTCAGGCGCGAAGTCCTCCGCCAGGTGGGCGGCTTCAACCTTTCGCTGGGGCGCCAGGGCACCTTGCCCCTTGGCTGTGAGGAGACCGAGATCTGCATCCGTTCGAAGATGGGCTCACCCGGATCGCGGATCGTCTACGAACCCGCGGCTTTGGTCCGCCACCATGTGCCGGCGGACAGGGGGACATTGCGCTACATGCTGTCGCGTTCCTGGTCCGAAGGTATCTCCAAAGCCCAGGTCAGCCGGGTGGTAGGCCAAAAACGGGCTCTCGGCCCGGAACGGCGCTACGTGCGCAGCGTACTGCCACGGGCCGTTTTTGCGGGAGTGCGCGATTGGGGCCGGGGCGACAACCCGCAGGGGCTGGGCCGGGCGGGAGCCGTCATCGCAGTCCTGGCTTGGACGGCCGCCGGGTACGTACGCGGACGCCGGATAGCGCACGTGGAGGGCCGCCCGCTGTCCGGGACCGTCATTGCGCGCGCACCGTGGAGCGAGGTCCAGTGAGCGAACGTGTCGATGAAACGGCTTGTCCGCAACACGTGGGCAGCAGCCGTGCTTTGGGCCAGCCCCCGCGGTTATGCCGATAATTCCAGGCTTCTCACCCCATCTGACCTGTGACGACGCAAAAAGGTCGGCATAACGCGAACATCGGCATAAACAGGCGAGAAGTGCGGCCTATCAAATTCCTGAACCTTGTGTCACAGGTTCGAATCCTGCGGGGGCGCGTCGCTAAACATGGCCGGGACCTCATCCCTAGGGATGGGGTCCCGGCCATGTTTAGTCCTCTTCCTGCCTGACCTAGCTCAGGGTGAGGATGAGTTTGGGTGCGAGTGTGCTGCCGGCCTCCTTGGAGTTGAGGTCCAGGCCGTCGCTGCTGCTGGTGTCCATTCCCAGGG
>NZ_JBSRZM010000063.1:0-4606 GCF_054057635.1 Arthrobacter sp. UYNi723 | reverse complement strand
GCCGCCGACGGCACTAAATCAAGACGCCACGGCAAAAACCTGCCTCGTCACCGGCAACGACGCCCCTACCGTCAACCACTGCGACGCCTAACAACAGGTCGCCCTGGTGGACCTCACCACCCACACGGCCAATGTTCCGGCGGGCGCAGGCCACAGCGGCCGGGTCAATGTCCGCCGCATGGAGCTCCAGCCCCGCATCCCGGAAGGCGATGGCAGCACCCACCGCACCGGACCCGCAACACAGGTCCACAACAACAACAGGCTCCGAACCATCCAGGCGCTCCCGCATCTGGTCCGCCGAGAGCAGGGCTGCGGCCTCATTCACCAATAGTCCGGTGCGGCGGCGCGGAACAAAGACCCCGGCATCGAGCTCAATCCGGAGTCCGCAGAACTCGGCCCAGCCGAGGATGTGCTCCAGCGGATACCCGGCAATTCGCCGCTCCACTGCCGAAGCGATTTCGGCCGGACCGGGCACTGCTGACAGGAGAAGCCGGGCTTCCTCCTCCGCAAAGACGCACCCGGCCGAGCGAAGCCGCTCAGCGATCCCCACAAGGGACTCAACATCCAATTCAGTGGCTGACATGGGTACACCTTCCACAATCCGATGGGCGCCGAGGCCCGTCACCTGCCTCTGAATGTACGCGAAGGTAGCCCCTGACGGCCCAACCCAAAAGACTGGATTTATTTAGTGCAAGCGCTTACAGTGTGCCGTGGTTCACCTGGCGATCGTTCCCTGGTTGCCTGGGCGAACCGCACATCTGACCACCAACTGACGCCACCACACTCGCATCTCCACAGCAGCCTGAACAGCATCGCCGCTACCAGGAAGGTCTCCTGACGTGAACACACGCACCCGCAAAGGCTCCATCCAACGCCTCAACCACCCGCTGACAACATGGCTGGGGCTGCTCGCCGCAGCCGTAGTCGCTTCCACTTCTATCCTCCCGGCGCACGCGGCGCCGGGCCCGAAGGACCCGGGGTCGTCGTCGGCCCTTCACTCACTCCGCGCCCCGGTGACGGACGAGAATTTCTACTTTGTGATGGCCGACCGATTCAGCAACGGGGACACAACCAATGACGACGGCGGCCTTGGCGCCGACGCCATGGTGTCCGGCTTCGACCCCACCAAAAAAGGTTTCTACAACGGCGGCGACCTGGCCGGACTGCTGGACAGGATCGACTACATCCAGGGCCTGGGCACCACGTCCATCTGGCTCACCCCCAGCTTCAAGAACAAGGCGGTGCAGCCCGAGGACAAGTCAGCCGGCTATCACGGCTACTGGATCACCGACTTCACCCAGATCGACCCCCACCTGGGCACCAACGACGAGTTGAAGGCCCTGATCGACGAAGCCCACTCGCGCGGCATGAAAGTGTACTTCGACATCATCACCAACCACACCGCGGACGTGATCGGCTACGAAGAGGGCGCCCGCAAGTCCTACGTTTCGAAGGACGCCGAGCCGTACAAGTCGGCTGCCGGCGACGAGTTCGATGACCGCGACTTCGCCGGGTCCAACGACTTTCCGGAGCTTGATGCCAAGACGTCCTTCCCCTACGTCCCCGTCCTGGATAAAGCAGAAGAGGACCTGAAAGTTCCCGCCTGGCTGAACGATCCCACGCTGTACCACAACCGCGGCGACACGACCTTCCAAGGCGAGGACTCCTACTACGGCGACTTCTTCGGCTTGGATGACCTCTTCACCGAGAACCCCAAAGTAGTGGACGGCATGGCGGAGATCTACAAGACCTGGATCGGCGATTTCGGGGTGGACGGCTTCCGGATAGACACCATGAAGCACGTCAACAACGAGTTCTGGCAGGAATTTGGCCCGGAGATGCTCAGCTACGCCAAGGCGCAGGGCAAGGACGAGTTCTTTATGTTCGGCGAAGTCTTCGACACGACCAAGTCCTTCACCTCCCAGTTCACCACCCGCAACCAGATGCAGGCCGTACTGGACTTCCCGTTCCAGGACGCCGCCCGCAACTTCGCCTCCAAGAGCCAGGATACCCGCTCCTTGGAGACCTTCTTCGCCGGCGATGACTGGTACACCGACGCCGATTCCAACGTCTACCAACTGCCCACCTTCCTGGGCAACCACGACATGGGCCGCATCGGCAGCTTCATCGCGGCCGACAACCCGGGGTCAGCCGACACGGAGCAGGTGGCCCGCGACCAGCTGGCCCACGAGCTGATGTACTTCTCCCGCGGCAACCCGGTGATCTACTACGGCGACGAGCAGGGCTTCACCGGCCCCGGCGGCGACCAGGACGCCCGCCAGACGCTCTTCGCCAGCCAGGTGCCGGAGTACCTCGACGACGACCTGCTGGGCACCGACGCCACGCACGCCACCGACAACTTCAACGCCGGCCACCCGCTGTACTCCAAGATCAGCCAGCTCGCGGCCCTGACCAGGGACCACCCGGCCCTGCGCGACGGCGCCCACCAGCACCGCTACGCCTCCGACGGGCCCGGTATCTACGCCTTCTCCCGCACCGACGCGGAGGACCAGCGCGAGTATGTCGTCGCCCTGAACAACAGCGAACAGCCGCAGACAGCTGACGTGCCAACCTACATCGGCAAGCGCAGCTACATGCGGATTTACGGTGCAGCCGCGGATGAGGTGAAGACCTCAGCGGACGGAAAGCTGACGGTCACCGTCCCGCCGCTGTCGGCCGTGGTCTACCAGTCATCGGGCCGCATTCCGCACTCCAAGGCGGCTCCCGCCGTCGCGCTTCAGGAACCTGCCGCGGCACCGGCGGATAACGGCCGGATCAACGTGACGGCCGACGTCGGCGGTGCTTCGTTCTACGAGGTCACCTTTGAGGCCAGGACGGCGGGCGGTGGCTGGGAGCCGATCGGCACCGACGACACCGCGCCGTACCAGGTGTTCCACGACGTCGCGGCTTTGGCGGTCGGGGCCACCGTGGAGTACCGCGCCACAGTGCTGGACAATGGCGGCCACAGAGCCACCAGCCAGTCCCGGGCGGCCGCCGTTCCGGCGCCGGTCCTGACTATCCAGAAACCTCTTGAAGGAAGCAGCGTGGAAGGGGCCGCTGAGCTCAGCGCAACGGTCGATCCGGAAAAGTCCAGCCACGTGGTGTCCTTCGAGCGCAGCGTGGCCGGCGGCGAGTGGACGGCCGTAGGCTCCGATGACTCCTCGCCGGTGTACTCGGTCACCGATGACCTGGCGGCACTTGAGCTCGCGGACGGCACGAAGGTGCAGTACCGCGCCAGCATGAGCGGCCCCGGCTTCAGCGTGTTCAGCGAGTTGCGGACGGTAACGGTGGGCGAGGCTCCGCAGCCGGATTCGGTGACCGTGGCCGGGTCGCTGAACTCCGAGCTGGGCTGCCCTGCGGATTGGGACCCGGCCTGCCCAGCCGCGTTTATGACCCTGGACCCGGCGGACAACATCTGGCGGCTCACGGCAGACCTGCCCGCCGGGCTGTACGAGTACAAGGCCGCGCTCAACGGCAGCTGGGACGTGAACTATGGCGCCGGCGGAGTCCTTGACGGCAGCAACATCGCGTTGGATCATCCCGGCGGGGCCGTCACCTTCCGCTACAACAACAGCACACACGCCCTCAGCGCCGGGTACGCCTCCCAACAGCCGGGCGCTGTCGCCATCGCGGGGAGCTTGGACAACGAACTCGGGTGCGGCGCCGACTGGGATCCCACCTGCGACCAGGCCCAGTTGACGCTGGATCCGGCAACGCTGGTGTGGAAGCTGTCCGTGCCGGACCTGCCGGCCGGCACGTATGAGTTCAAGGCGGCGCTGAACCGCAATTGGGACATGAATTACGGGGCTGAAGGGGTGCCCAACGGGGCCAACATCTCCTACACGCACGACGGCGGCGCGGTCACCTTCCGGTACGACCACGCCACCCACCTGCTCACAGCGGGATAGCCGCGGCTGGCTAGGGCTTGTCGCGGGTCTGGGTGCGTACTGTTTGCCCCAGGCCCGTGACGAACCGCCGGATGGCGAGCTCGGCAGTGGGCGGCTCGCCGAAGAACTGCCGCTGAAGTGTTGTGTCCGCGACGTACCGGCCGGTCTGGAACCACTCGATCATGGCAGCCAGGTCCTTGGCCATGGGGTTGACCGGCGCCAGCAGGGTCCCCGCAGCCCGGACAACCCCGGCGGGGACGGACCGGACACGAAGGGTCCGGCCCGTGAGCCGTCCCGCGATGTCCGCGACGTCCTGCATGGCCACTGGCCGGTCCCAGCCGATGTCGATGCGCTGGCCTTCCAGGCCCGGAAGGTCAACCGCCTCCGCTAGATAGCCGGCGAGGTCGGAGGTGAGCACGAAGGTCAGCGGGATCCGCGGCGATCCGATCCAGCTGAGCCGCCCTTTGCTGAACGGGTCGCCGCCGAACCGGGTGACCTGGTCCAGGAACGCGCCCGGCCGAAGCGCCACGAACGGGACACCGAGTTCCTCCAGCCGGTCTTCGGTCAGCTTCTTATGCCAGAAGTGCGGAACCTTCGGGGTCTGGTCGCAGGTGAGGATGCTGGTAAGGGCTCGCGAAACAATAATGCCGGCCGGTCACGGCGTGTCGGGTGTGGTGAGCGTGTAGTTCCATTCGCCGTGGAATTCGTGGCGGGTGAGG
>NZ_JBSRZM010000062.1:0-4894 GCF_054057635.1 Arthrobacter sp. UYNi723 | reverse complement strand
CTGATCGCGCCGCCATCAGAGTGTGAAAACTGTTCCAGTGTCCGAGTTTCACGCGGTTGGCGGGCAACGCCTCTATCGGTGCTGGTGAGAGTCGGGGGGGGGGGGGGGGGGGGGGGGCCCCCCCCCCCCCCCCCCCCCCCCCCCGCGGGGGGGGGGGGGGGGGGCCCCCCCCGCGGCCCCCCGCTTCCCTGCCGTCGAAGTAGCCCAACGCCCGGCTCCTCCTGCGATGCCCCGTGCCCTCAACTCCGGACCTGCCGGCGGCGTCTGAATCCCATGAACCCCTTGACGGTGTGATCTGTGTCGCGTAGCTTGTTCAACAAGAGGATTGTTCAACAATCCAACGATCGCCGCTATTCCGACTTCCGCAGCCATCCTGACGGCAAGCCGCCCAGCCGCCCAAATGTCCCACCCTGCAACGCCGCAGGCGAGGACAGAAGCGGGCACCAGCACCATCCATCCCGCACTCGGATGACATCGACTCTCTTCATGGAGGATTAACATGGCCACTCCCCAAGCAATGGCCCCCGTTGACGCAAAGCCCCCTGTGGCGCGCAAGGACATGTACAAGGCATTCGCGGCCAGCCTGACCGGAACCGCGCTGGAGTTCTACGACTTCGCCGTCTACTCCGCGGCCGCTGCGATCGTCTTCCCGCTTATCTTCTTCCCGGCCTCGGACCCCGTCACGGGTACCCTGCTGGCCTTCTCCACCTACGCCGTCGGCTACATTTCCCGTCCCGTTGGCGGCATCATCTTCGGCCGGCTCGGGGACGAGATCGGCCGCAAGAAGATCCTGGTCATTACGCTGATGCTGATCGGCGTGGCCACCTTCCTCATCGGCCTGCTGCCCACGTATGACAACATCGGCCTCATCGCCCCCGCCATCCTCGTGTTCCTCCGCTTCGCCCAGGGCGTTGGCGTCGGCGGCGAATGGGGCGGCGCGGTGCTGCTCTCCAGCGAATTCGGCGACCCGAACAAGCGCGGATTCTGGGCCTCTGCCGCACAGATCGGCCCGCCCGCCGGCAACCTCATGGCCAACGGCGCACTCGCCGTCCTCACCCTGACCCTGTCCGAAGAAGACTTCCTGAGCTTCGGCTGGCGCATCGCGTTCCTGATCTCCGCGCTGCTGGTGGCCTTCGGCCTCTGGATCCGGCTCAAGCTCGAGGACACCCCCATCTTCAAGGCCATGGAAGCCCGTGGAGACAAGCCCAAGGCCCCCATCCGCGAGGTGCTGGCCACCCAGCGCCGGCCCCTCATCGCCGCCATGCTCAGCCGCATCGGCCCGGACGTTCTGTACGCCATGTGCACCGTCTTCACGCTCACTTACGGCATCCAGGAGCTCGGCTTCGACCGCGGCCAGGTTCTCGTAGCCGTCCTGATCGGGTCAGCCCTCCAAATCTTCACCATGCCCCTCGCCGGAGCCATCTCAGACCGCATCAACCGCCGCCTGGTCTACGCAATCGCCGCAGTTGGCGCCGCCGTCTGGGCCTACCTGTTCTTCATCGTCCTCGAAGGACGGTCCCCGGTCATGCTGGTCGTGGGCATCGTGCTGGGCCTGCTCTGCCACTCGTTTATGTACGGACCCCAGGCAGCGTTCGTCGTCGAGCAGTTCTCGCCGCGGCTCCGCTCCACCGGCAGCTCACTGGCCTACACGTTCGCCGGAATCATCGGCGGCGCCATCGCCCCGTTTATGTTCACCCTCCTGCTGAGCACCTATGACAGCTGGGTCCCGGTGGCCGTCTACCTCAGCGTCGCCTGCCTGCTGACCTTGGTGGGCCTGGCCCTGGGCCGCGATTCCAACGTTGCCGAGGATGAGGAATACCTGCAGTCCGGGCAGGCGGCGGCTGAACTTGTGGGGTCCAAGTGAGCCAGCCACACGCCCTCCTGGCCCCCGCCGACGCACGCCTGAAGTTCCGCAACGGCCTGGTGACCCCCACCTCCGGCTGGAGCGACGGTTACACCCAGGCGAACCTGATAGCGGTGACGTCCGATTATGCCGATGAATTCATCGAATTCTGCCGGCTGAACCCCAAAGCCTGCCCCGTCATCGACATCATTCCGGCGGGACAGTATGAAAGCGCCCTGGCGCCCGGCTCCGATATCCGCACCGATATCCCCGCCTACCGCGTCTGGCAAGACGGAGTGCTCACCGCCGAGGTCCCGGACGTCGCCGCTGTGTGGCGTGACGACATGGTGGGTGTCCTCATCGGCTGCAGCTTCACCTTTGAAGCGGCGCTAGCCGCGGCGGGGATCCCGCTGCGGCACACCGAAACCGGCCGCAACGTGCCCATGTACCGCTCAAACGTCCAGTGCACTCCCGCCGGACGGATCCACGGCCCCATGGTGGTCTCCATGCGTCCGATGCTGCCCGAGCTGGTTGAAACCGCCATCAGGGTCACGTCGGAAGTGCCGAAGGTCCACGGCAGCCCGGTCCACGTCGGGTCACCGGAGGATCTGGGCATTGCCGACCTCAACCGCCCCGACTTCGGGGATGCGGTGGAGATCCGGCCAGGGGAGGTGCCGGTTTTCTGGGCCTGCGGCGTGACACCGCAGAGCGCAGTGATGGCATCCAAGCCCTCCTTCGCCATCAGCCACGCTCCCGGGCACATGTTCATCACTGATGTTCCGGAAAGCACCTACCGGGAACCGGCGGGAGAGCCATCGTGAAGCGGAGACTTCCCGTAGCCGAGAAGCGGGCCCGCCGTGTCATCAACCTGTCGGTGCCACGCCAGCAGGCCTCCCGGCAAGCAAAGCCAATGCCAGGGTCGCCCGGTGGGCAGTTTCGGAGCAGCACAGACTGTAGGGGCAACAAACGCAAGCGGACGACGGCGGGACCTCCCGCCGTCGTCCGCTCGCCGTTGCGATCCCTACCAGCCTGTTCCGTGGGACGATAGATCCAGCGGACCGATGGTGGGCTGGCTTCGTGACGACAAGTGGCCGGGGGCCCCCATGGCAGTTGATTCGAACTGGAGTGCGCCGGGAGGGCTGGACCGCCCCGACGTGGACGCCGCGAAGATTTCCGGACTGCTGGGCAACTCCGGGGCCGCCATGACGGTGCTGGTTGTCGACGACGACGAAGGGTCCCTGCTCGTGGCGAAGGCCGCCGTCGAGAAATCCGGGCATGAGTGCATCGTGGCCGCGGACGGCGACACGGCGTGGCAGCTCTACCTGAAGCGGCGTCCCCAGGTGGTGGTCAGCGACCTGATGATGCCCGGGCTCGACGGGTTTGACCTGTGCCGGGCGATCCGGGCCGCGGAAACAAGCTCCTATACGTACGTTGTACTGCTGACCTCGCACGGCGCCCAAGAGGACGTGCTGGAAGGCATGAGGGCCGGGGCGGACGACTACGTGAGCAAGCCGTTGGACCCCTTCGTCCTGCACACCCGCCTGCTGGCTGCCCGGCGGGTCACCGCACTCCATGGTGTCCTGGCCGACGCCCTGGATGAAGCCAAGGACAGCAATGAACGGCTCGCTGAATTCACCGGCAGGGTCAGCCACGACCTCCGCAATCCGCTGACCTCCATCCTGGGCTACGTCGAGCTGGGTGCCACGGACGCAGAATCGGGCCAGACAGGGGAGGCCGCAGAGTACCTGGAAATCGTGGGCAGCAGCGCGCGGAGGATGCTGTCCATGGTGGAGGAGCTGCTTGAGTTCGCGTCCATCGGCGGTTCGCTGTCCAGGTCCCGGCTGTCGCTGGCAAGCATGGTGAAGGAAGTCGCCGATGACCTGAGCCTGGGCCTGCGGGAAGCCGGTGCGGTGGTGCAGTGCGAGGACTTTGATTTCGACGCTGACGAAAGCCAGATGAGGGTGGCACTGCAGAACCTGATCCAGAACGCGGTGGCGTACCGCCGTCCGGAAGTTCCCCCGGTTGTCAGCGTCACCGGGCAGGAAGCCGGAGCCGGCGCCGTGGTGCGGGTGGAGGACAACGGCAAGGGAATCGGCGCGGGGGACCGGCGCCGGGTGGTTGAACCGCTGGTCCGCCTGCACCGGGAAGGCGACCCTGCCGGCACGGGGCTGGGCCTGGCCACGTGTGCCAGGATCGCTGCCGCCCACGGGGGACGGCTGGAGATCTCTCCCAGCCCCAGCGGCGGGACCACCGTCAGCGTTTACCTCGGGGCGCCGTAACGCAGGGATAAGCCCGCTGAACGGTCCCTTCCGGAGGAAAAGCGGCCCGTTCGACAAGCTCACTTTTTGCTTTGGTTGGCCGAGCTGGACCTGACCGGTGCGATCGAGCTGCAGGGGAAGCGTGTCAGGGCTACCGGTGCCACCCGCAAACGGATTTCCAGCACGAGCTCGAACTCATCCGTGGCAAATCCCGGCCCCACACTCCCAAGGGGTGGGTCTCCATGCTGGAGGGTCGCGCCGAAGTCCAGCGTGTCTACGAGGGGATGGGGTCACTAAGCGTGGTGGAACATTTCCACGCCGTCCGATCCCGAGGCGCCTGATTCCACGGCGCGCGCTCCCGGGACGCCCGCTCCGGCCAAGCCTCATGCCAAGACACACGATGCCAGGACCCTAGCGCTGATTGCCCTGTTTCACGCGGCCGGACTGTTCGGCCAGCTCTTCCCGGACGCAGACAGAGTCCGGGCAGATGAGCTGGCCAAGGACTACTGGCCAGCCCGTGCGGTGGAGGACGAACTTCGTATGATCAGAGGGGAGTGGCACCCAACGTAAGCGGACGACGGCGGGAAGTCCCGCCGTCGTCCGTTCAAGTTACTGCGGTGCAGCGGTCTGCTCGACCGTCCTGGAACCGTAACCGGCTAGGTGCGTGGGTCAGAAATGACGGGCCGTAATTCTTAAAACTGTGATCTCTCAAGACATCGGTGACAGTTCTGCCTCAGGACACTGGTGACAGTTGATGTCTCAGCACATCGGTGACAGTTCCTTTCGAAAGACG
>NZ_JBSRZM010000061.1:0-5356 GCF_054057635.1 Arthrobacter sp. UYNi723 | reverse complement strand
ATGCCCCGCCGAAACCCTCCGGCGGGGCATTTCCATGCCCGGCCCGTTGTCACCGAAACCGACGCCGACATCGGCAAATAACGCGACGAGTAACAAGACCCCGAATCGGTCAAATGGCAGTTCACCGAACAGCAGTCAGACGCAATCCTCCGCACCGCCCAGGCCGTCATGCCGAGCATCCGGGAATGCGACTGTGAAGTGTGCCAGCGTCACAGTGAGGTTCACCCCGCGCTCACCCTGACCACGGCAGAGCACCTGACAGTAGACGTAGACGCAGACCTACACCCGCTACTCTCCGCACTCGCCGCCGCCGGGATCCGCACCACTGATTCATGCATCAACATGCACGAAACCATCACGGCCATTGCCCCCGGACACTACGGCGAAATCATCAACGGCCACGACCGCAACACCATGAACTACGAAACGGTACTCCGCCGCCAAGCAGCATTCATCCGGCTACGGAACGACAATGACACCGAGCAGGTATTCATCACCACGGCCGGAAAGATCCCCAGCACGGAAGCATTCACCAGCGGCGCACTCACACAGCTTGTCTTCCCCCAGACCGCCATCCCGGCACTACTCGAAGCGGTGAACGCATGAGCACCCAAGGGCTCGAACTCCGCCCCGCCGCACCTGGCGACTTCCCCGCCATCGCCCGACTACTCAACAACGCCCATCCCATGGCCGGAATCCTGGCGAGCGAAAGCACCGCAACAGTGACGGAGCGCAGCGAAGACGCGCTAGTGATCGTGGTCCTCAATCACGGCACCATCGCTGCCACCCTCACAGCAGCCCCCGCCGGCACCTACTACGGGCGCCTAGCCCGCCCCGGACAGATGGAAGTCTCACGGCTTGCAGTAGACCGCGTATACCAGGGCCGCGGGATCGGAAAGGCCATGCTCCTAACGTTCGCATCGTACTGCCAACGCCAAGGCGTCACAGCCCTTGTAGGGGCAACCCTGGAGAGCATGACCACCGCCCAGCACCTCTACGAATCCATAGGCGCAACACGCGGAACCATCCCCGGCACCAAAGCCAGGGGCTACACCCTCAACCTCACCGGAAAGGAAACAGCATGAGATTCATAGGTCGCCGAGATCTCTACTGGCAGAACGTCTCCAGCTCATCACTGACTCACGCTAAGGCCGCGTTCATGGACGGACCAAACGGCATAGAGCCAGCGGTAGCAATCTTCCGGGACAAGTTCCTATGCGCCCTACTCACCCTTGACGACGCAATCCGTATCTCAAACTTCATCGTGGATTCAGTCGAACAGCACAGCCAAGGAGTAACACCATGACCGCCACCCCCTGCCGGTGCGATTTGAAACTCATCATGCACCAGACCCTTAACGGACAAGCCCACCAGTGCCAGGAACCGGAAGCGGAAGCGGAAGCGCCAGCCGTGACCACTGAACCCCCTGCGCTGAACTCAGACGCACTACTAACCAACATCACAGCCGCACTCGGCATCACCAACGAACTCTAGGAGAAACCATGTTCCACGAAATCCGCCGTATTGACCGCACCTTCGCCGCCCTCAACATCGACCTCCCCAAGCCCTGCCAGGACGCCACAGCCCTCGCAGCCGCCGCGCTCGCAGCAACCAGCACCAACCCCAGCGCCGAACTGAATGATGGGATCCTCGCCGGCACCATCACCGCAAAGAACATCGGCGCCAAACTCACCGAAGCAGCCGTCGCCGTCATGGCCGCCGAACGGATCCACTCCACAGCCGAAGCCACACAGTCAGCCATCAACACCATGTACTACGGCGCCCTCCGCGCCAACGCTGACAGCCTTGTGGAAGCCCTCCGCGCCCCGTTCAGCGAGGCAGCTAAGACCATCAACACCGCGGGCCAGCACTTCGCCCACGACGCCAACGAACGGACCATCCTCAACGCCGGACCCGAAGCCGTAGACGCATGGCGGAACCTGTCCACGGCACGGAGCGCCATGGCCGAGATCCGCAACGCACGCGCCATCATCGCCGAAGCAGAGCGGGACCACTCAAGCCCCTACCTCCACTACATCACCGGAGCGCTCAACCAGGCCGAACTATGGGAAGCGGAAGCCGAGTACACCGGACTAGGCGACGGGCTCCACAACCTCGCACGCGCCGGCTACACGCTCCACCTCAACACCGGGACCGAAGCCGCAGCACTGGCCAAGACGGCACAGACCCGGACCGAGAAGGAGCGGGACGCAGCCGAAGCCGCACGCATCGCGGAGACGAAAGCTAACGACCCGCTCGCCTTCGAAGTCGCAGCCCGCCAGGCCATGATCGCCCAGCGCTAACCACCATGACCGACGGCGCCGTGTTCATCCCGTCGCGGAGTGAACACGGCGCCGTCATAAACCAGACAGGAGTCAAAATGCCTAGAGCAATGAAGGTTTGTTCCAAGCCTGGTTGCCCCGCGATCACCGCGACAAGACTATGCAAAGCACATGCTCGTGAAGCCGATAAGGCACGAGGCTCACGCGAAGCAAGGGGCTATGACAACGCGCACCGATCACTGCGCAAGGCATTCATCCCAGAGCATCAAGCAGGCACGCTCACATGCTGGAGGTGCAGCGAGATCATCCCGGCCAGTGAATCGTTTGATCTCGGACACGACGACGACGACCGCAGCGTGTACCGCGGCCCTGAACACGCAAACAAATGCAACAGGTCAGCAGCCGGCAAACGTGCACACCTCTACGACTGACAACTACGACCGACCCCATGCCAGGGGGAGTACCCGGAAAAGGCGCCCCCTAACCACCGACGGTGAGAGCGAAAGAGTGTTTTCAAAGCAGATGGACTCAACACAGAAGGAGGCCGGTTGAATGCCAGGCCCAAAAGCGAACCCAACCAAGCCAAACTCCCGTCATCGCAGCCCCGGCGTGCGTTCCGGGCTTATCGAGTTGCCCGCGGAGGGTTGCTCACTTCCCGTTCCATCACTGCCGAAAACGCGCGATTGGAGCCCGGAAGAGAAGAAATTATGGCGGAATCTGTGGAAAAGCCCGCAGGCGAACGAGTGGGATGACTCGTTTATCCCTGCCGTTGCCGCCTACATCTGCCATGCCGTCGCCGTTTACGACAGCTCCGCATCCGCGTGGCAGGCCCAGGAGATGAGGCACCTAGGAGGCCAGCTAGGGCTCACGCCGGCCGGAATGCTCGCTCTTGGTTGGGTTGTCCGTCATGAGCAGTAGGAGGCTTGCCCGGCAGGCGGTTGTGGCGCCCGTATTCACGGGCGCCGATGACCCTAACCGCGTGACTCAGCAACGGCTGGATTTCCCCTGGGGCGAGGTCCGGGGCTGGTTTAGCGGCGGAGTTTGCCGCCGCGTGAGGCTGCCCGGCGGCCGGATGTACGGCCGGGAAGAGTCGCCGGCGGCATGGGCGGCGATCCTTGACGGATCATTCCGGCCCCAGGACTTCGGGAGGCACTAATGGCTAGCCGCTGTGGTTAGGCTGGTGGTTCACACTCATTCTGCTAGAGGGGGAACCATGAACTATTGGTACGAGGCCTTGACCGGCCTCGAGGACGTGCAGCAATCGGTTAGCCAGGACAGCCTCACGGTTGACCAGAAGCTAAAGATTGTACAAATCAAGGCGCTACTGGCAATTGGGCAGGACCTGAACGCGTTACGGCTAAAGGACCACGAGCCGTTCAACTAACGTAGATTCAGGAAAAGGCTCCCGCCGGGAATAGTCCCGGCCGGGGCCTTTCCTTGCAGTTGCTCCTAGTGCCCGCCGCCGTGCGCCGCGACGGCAACCTCAGATGAAGCCATGAGCGCCGCCGATATCCGTTTCAGGTAGCCCACGCAAATGATGAGCAGCCCAAGAATGCCGCCGCCGGTAAATATCAGCCCGTTTGGTACGCCGTTGAGCGCGGTTATGACATAGAGCGCGAAGCTTAGGAAGCAGAACATTATGCCCATGCCGATAATAGCGTCGCCCGGAAGTTTGCCGTTTTTCCCCAATTTGATCCCCATGCGCTGATCTAACCATGGACTGTAGGCAATGAACACCCCGGGCAGGAAACAGCACAGGCGTGCTAAATAGATCGACGGCCGATTGTCGCACCCACCAGCTCGAGCCCGACGCAAATGGCACAGGAGAGACTGGACCGATAACCGGAGCCGGGGCGGCTCATCTCAACTGCCGCAGCGCTTTAGCGACGGCTCCCTGTCGTTCTTTGGTCCAATGCTCGGGCTCTTCCGGCGTCGCGATGATGGCCTCGTAGTGCTCTTCCGTGAAGCGGTAGAGCCGGCCGATCCTGCTGTGGGGCCACTTGCCAGAGTTGCACATGCGGCGGACCGTGTCAGGGGAGACGTTCAGGCGGGTAGCCAGTTCCGCGGCTGTAAGCATTTGTATTGAGCTCATCAGCCGACCATATGGCCTCACTACTATTGAGGCCATGACAATTCCGAAACTGGCTCTTACATTCGAGGAAGCGGCCGAGGCTTGCGGGTACAGCGTTCGGACACTCAAGGACCAAGTAGCAAGGGGCAACCTGCTTGCTCGCTATGCCAACACCAAGGGGGTCATCCGCGTTGAGGACCTTGCCCAGTGGTTGGACGACTTGCCGGCGGAGCCGAAGGGCGGCCACCGGGCGGTGAGCACCTTGGAGGACGACGATAAGGGTCTGCCGCCGCTGCACACCCCTGGGGGCGAGGATTCCATCAGCAATCAGGATGGTCATGCAAGCCCTGCCGTGCTCTCGGCGTTGCCGCCGGAGGCTGACGTCGAATGGCTCACCCCCGAGGACTTAGCTCGAGCGTGGCAAGTATCGCCAGGAACAATCGCCAACTGGAGAAGTAGCAACAAGGGGCCCGAGTTCCGCCGCATCGGTGGACTCGTCAGATACCACCGGGATGCAGTACAAGCGTGGATTAACGCCCAGCCCACCGACTAGAAGATCTAGCATCCTATGGGCCCAGTCCGCAGAAAGTCCGCAAGAGGTCCGCAGAAGACGCCGCCCACATCCTGCCCACATTTTGCCCACATCAGGCGTGATTTATGGTTATCCATGTACTGCTAAATCCCCGTAATCTAGCAGTTTCCCTTGCCAGCTATGGCAGGGGAAAGGTTTCAAATCCCACCGTCACCGCCAATTGGCAAGGCCCCTGCTTCCCTTATAACAAAGGGAAGTGGGGGTTTTGTTTTTCCCCAAACTTGGCCCGTTGACTATTGGGGTGGCCATAGATCGTAGAGCGCGGAACCTGAAGCAGGTGTCGGCGATGCGTTGGTGCACGTACGCCGACTGGTGTCCGCCCCGTCGTCGGGGCGGCCGCCAGTTTCAGTGCGCTGCGGGCGTTAGTGCTCGGTGCCTGCCGCAGCAGCCTTCTTGGCGTTCTTCTCGGCA
>NZ_JBSRZM010000060.1:0-5516 GCF_054057635.1 Arthrobacter sp. UYNi723 | reverse complement strand
CGAACCCCACGGATTCTTCGACCAAAACCCCACCCTCAACCTCCCCACCAACGAAAACCGAACCCAAACAACCAACACCGCAACATGCTGCACCAAGGATTAACAGTCCATACCTGAGGTTCCGGGAGCGCGCCTTGATTCGTCGGCGGCGCTCCCGGAACCTCACCGCTAGGCGCGGTCCTGTCCGCGGGATCATCCGGCCCAACAAGTGCCCGGATGGACCAACACAGCGAAGGCCGGCCCAGGCCGGCCCTCGGCATCTATAAATCAAGAGACTCTATTTGGCCCTCCCACGTGCTGGACGTTCACGCTTCGGGGTTCCGTCTCTTTTGGCCGGTCACCACCGGCATCCATGCAGCAGAGATCGCACGACGTTCAGTCCATCAAAGGAGATGTTATGAGTGAAAATCGTTTGGACGAAGCCGATGACCTGAAAAGGTCGATCAACTGGAAGCAGGGTATGGCCATCGCGCTGGGCGTGCCCCTGCTGATTCTGCCCTCCTTGGGCTACCTTCCGATGTATGTGTCCGCCGCAGCGATTCTTATCTGGGGATTATCGGTTCTTCAGGGTTTCATGCAGAACGCTGCCTATGCTGAAATGGCCACCACCTTTCCCAAAGCCTCCGGCCTGCCAGGGTTTGCCCAGCATGTATTCCGGACCGAAAACTACAAGGGCAAGTACGACAAGGGAAAGCTGATCGGCGGCTTCACTGCGTGGAGCTACTGGTTTGGCTGGAGCCCCATTCTGGCGATCTTCGCCATCATGGTCGGCGGCTACCTGTACGGGCTGTTTCCGGTGCTGGGCGAGACTTTTACCGAGTATCAACTCTCATTGATCTCCGGCCTGGTGATTTTCACAGGATTGTTCGTGATTAACTGGTTCGGACTCAAGGACGGCGCCATCCTCGGTTACATCCTGGCAGCCGTTTCGCTGATACCGCTGGTTGTCCTGGCCGTGGCGCCTTTCGCCACCGGACGCGTTGAGATGGCCAACATCACCGGCAGCTGGTGGCCGACTGACTGGGCCTGGGACATGCACCACATCCTGATTCTCTTTGGCGTCTTTGCGATCGCCCAATGGAGTGCCTGCGCCTGGGAAACGGCAGCCATCTACGGCCCGGAATACAAAAACCCGTCCAAAGATGTCCCCAAAGCGTTGTTTGCCTGCGGCATCATCTGCTTCCTGCTCTATGTACTGGTGCAATCTGCAGTGATCGGTGTGCTTGGTGTCGAAGGAGTACTGGCCGAGCCTGTCTCACCCCTGATACCGGTCGCTCAGGCCGTCTTCGGCGAAGCCGGTTCCATCATCACGATCATCATGCTGATTTTTGCCATGATACTGATCATTCAGACCGCTTACCTGGGTTCATCCCGCGCCATGCACTCCATGGCAACGGAAGGCAACCTTCCCAAATTCCTCGGCAAAACAAATCGTCAGGGAACTCCGTTCATTGCCATGCTGGTCATCGGAGCCTTCAACCTGGTGCTGATTTCCATGGGAAACGCCGCGGCAATTCTCGCAGCCTCGGCGATCGGCTACACCTGCGCCAACGGCATCAGCCTCTTCGCGTACGTCAAAGCAAAAAAGCATCCGGCCTTCGCGAACCTTGAACGGCCTTTCAAAGCACCCAGGGGCTGGAAAAATGTCGCCATGACCTTTGGCCTGTTCAATGTTCCTCTGTGCCTGGTCGGTGTCGTTTACCTCAACAGCCTGGAAATCGGCTGGGCCTCAACCTGGGTTGGTTTCATCGTATTGTCCCTCTACCTACCCATTTGGTTGTATGCCCAGCATGAATCTCGTCGCGCGAAGAACCAGGTAACCACTGCTCGTTCTTCAGACGACGATGACGCAGAACGGGAAAAGGTTTTGGATCTCAGGTAACGGAACTCGCACCTACGGCTTCACGTTAAACGGATCCTCCTGGCAACAATCCGACGCTGCGCATTCTCCATCGCGTTTTGTTGGGCGGTCCCCGGTGCTGCAGCAGCGGCACCGGGGACCGCACCTTGACTAACCCCAACCCAGTAGTGAGAGGTGATCCATATGTTCCATGTTCCGGCAGTTACGTTGACCCTCACGGCCGTTCTGCTGCTTAGCGGAAGCTATTACCTCCTGCAGGCCACGCGGTCCCACCATCTCACCGACCGGGTCAACAAAAGTCTCCATGCCCTCATGAACGTCCTGATGGCCGCCATGTTGTGGAACCTCGTGCCATCGACCACGCTGGCTCAGATAGCAATACTCACCGGCGCAGCGCTGTGGTTTCTCATCCAGTCGGTCGCTCGGCCGGAATTTAAATTGCTCTGCGGAGGTAGCCAGGGCCGGGTGCAGTGCCTGTACCACGGCGTGACCATGGCCGGCGCCGCTCTCATGGTTGCCATGATGGGTCACCCGACCGCCGGCGATAAAACCGTCCCGGCCGGCGCCCTGTCAACGCCGCACGCCCACCACACGATGCCAGCCGCATCACAAAACACGGCTGCAGCAACATTTGATCTCTCATCCACCCTGGCGATCGTCCTGACGGTAGTGTTCGGAGCTGCGGCGGTGGCTTTCCTAATCCGCCTCCTATTATCAAAATCCGCGTTAACAAATTCCACGCTCCCCCACGCAAGTGCTCCGAAGCCCGCTCTCCGCACCGGACACCTACTCGAAGCCCTCGGCGCTGCCGTCATGGCCCTGATGTTCACCACCATGGCATAGGACGTGCTCGCTGCGATCAATGGAAAAGAGATCCTTGCATTGTGCGGATATATATAAAAAACTACGTCAAGGAATCCGTAAATGACGAACCTGTTATGGCTATTGAATTGGGAAATTCTCATGGCACTTAATGCGGCGGAAGCATTCGGAACTTCACAGACGTCCTCGGTGCCGGCTGGCAATGCTAATGTATTCCAGCACGGGCCGATGACTTGCGCTCCTCATAAGCAAGGCGGACCTGCCCTCGTAGGGAAAGTTGGTACGTAGTGTCTGCCCGCGGTGATCGCTTTATTTCTCCTCACTCTCCGGTGGAGGGCCTGAGGCGCCGGAAACTTTCCTTCTTGCCGGTCTTCGCGCAGTCAATAGCGAACGTGGCGCCCGCGGGCGCCATGTCCGTCATTCCGGCTCTCATCTTTCCGGGCCTCGTCGTTGGATCCGCTGGACCGAACCTTGTGCTGACATTCAGCGCTGCCATGGCCATCATCGTCCTGGTAACCCTATGTCTGAGGCCGATGGCAAAGCGCATGGCTGCCGTCAGCGGGCTCTACAGTTACACTGCGAAAGGGCTCGGTCAACGGACGGCAATCACCGCCGGCTGGTCAGCCATATTCGGGTACGGACTCGTGGCCATGGCCAGTCTGCTGGCTGTTGGCACATATATCGTTGAGCTATTCGTCAATCTTGGCGTCCCCGTCGCAGATCCTAAGATTTTCGCGGTGCTTGTCATTCTTGCCGCAGCAGGCGCCGCCTGTTTCCTTATGGTCAGGGGGATCCAGATATCCGCGTGGTCCACGCTGCTGATGGAAGCCATTTCAATTGGAATACTCACCGTCCTCATGGTCGTTTACTTCGCCTTCAACGCGCCGCAGGTCAATCTCGGGAGTGTGTTTGCCTGGAACGGACATTTTGATTCGTTATCGATCGGAATCGTGGTGGCCGTCAGTGCCTTTGTCGGCTTCGAAAGCCCGACCACGCTCGGAGGGGAAGCGCAGAGACCCTTCGTCAGCGTGCCACGGGCCATCACGTGGACCCCCATCTTGGCGGGCGTGCTCTATCTCCTCGCCGTAACCGCCCAAGACGTAGCCCTCAAAGAAGCACCGTCGGACATAACAGGCAGCTCCACTCCGTTGTCTGACCTGTTCTCCCAGTCTTCCCCCTTGTTCGCCGCAGTTCTTGACCTGGGAATCGCCGCATCCTGGTTTGCCTGCGCCATCGCTTCTGTGAACGCCCTTGCCAGGATATTTTTCTGTATGGGCCGGGAAGGCGTTGCCCCACGAGTAGTCGGCCGGACACATGCCGCCTTTCGGACGCCCTCGATGGCGATCCTGGTTGTAATGCCGGTTGTTGCCATCGTTCCCGTTGCGGTCATCATCTCCGGAGCCAGCCCCGAGCAGGGCCTCGCGAACCTCTTCACCCTTGGCGCCTATGGATACCTGGGGTCCTATATCCTTGCCAGTGCGTCCCTGCCCTTCTTCCTGCGCCGGATCGGGGAGAACACCTTGCCCAGCTGGATACTCGGAGCAGTAACCTCCGTAGTCCTCGGTGCGGTTCTCTGGACGGCTGCGATGACATCGATTGGAACAGGTAACCCGCAGACCCTCATCTACGGCGGCGTCCTCCTCCTCAGCGTCATATACGCCGCGTTCCTTCACCGGCGGTTACCCGCGCGCCTGGCGTCAGTGGGCATCTATGACGAGACCCGGGAATCAGACCTGTTTCATAGTGGACCGCTGCCATGAACTACAGGCCCACACACTCGGGTACCGGCTCAGCGTCAAACTCGCTCAGGATCTTGGAGATCGTGGCACGGTTCGGCACCGGCACAACGGCGAAAGAGATCACCGACGCCCTGCGAATGCCTCCGGCGACCGCCTACCGGATACTGAATGCGCTCGTCGGCGCCGAATATCTGGTCCGCACATCTGATCTCCGCGGATTTGCACTCGGACACGCAATTTCAGGCTTGGTTACGGCCGCGACCCCGCCAACCGTTCCCACCGCCGCCCGCACCGCAATGGAAGAGTTCCGGCGGGGAAACCGTTTCGCTGTGCACCTCATCATGTTCAGGAACGCTTCCGTAAGAATCGCCGACGAAGATCCTGATTATCCGCTCCACTCAGTATTCGAACTGCTCCGGTATCCACACGCCTCCGCCGCAGGGAAGCTGATGCTCGCTGAACTTGGCGGTTCGGCCTCCCCACTGCCGGGAGGCCAGTTAGTGAAGCTGACCGAGAACACCATCACAGACAGTGACCGGCTGGAAGAACAACTCGCGGAAATAAGGCTCAAAGACCAGGCCTCGGAAATCAACGAATTCGAATCAGGATCCGCCAGCCTGGCACTTCCAGTACGAATGCCCAATGGGTCGGTGGGCGCGGCGCTCTGCCTCACCGGCCCCGCAGAACGGTTCACCACAATCTACGCACATGCGGAGGCGGCCCGCGAACTGACACTGCGACTGGCACCGCTTCTGTTCTGATTCGAACACTCGGAAGCAGCAGAACGCCCCGCCCCCTTTTGGAGACGGGGCCGTTCTGTCGGGTCAGCCGGCAGTGTCCGCCGTAAGCGAAGCGGACTCTTCGCTTGCTTCCGGCTTCGCCGCGTGCGGCACAAAGCGGACGAACATGGCTTTGAAGCCGGGGGTGTTGGATTCGCGGGCCACGTTTTCCTTGTGGACCAGGGCGTTTGCTTCGGGGAAGTACGCGGCGGCGCAGCCTTTCGCCGTGGGGTAGGCGACCAGCCGGAATTTGTCCGCCTGCCGGTCGTGGCCGCGGAAGGTGCTGACCACGTCCACGAGGTCCCGGTCCTGGAA
>NZ_JBSRZM010000059.1:0-5757 GCF_054057635.1 Arthrobacter sp. UYNi723 | reverse complement strand
GCCTTGCATTCGGTGTCGCGTCCGGCGGCCACCAGGTCCTCGGGGCCGTAGGTGTGGTCCACTTCCACCGTCTGCTGGGAAATGATCGGACCCTCATCCAGCTCGGCATTCACATAATGAGCAGTGGCCCCCACAGTCTTGACCCCGCGGGCGTAGGCCTGGTGGTAGGGCTTGGCGCCCTTGAAGCTGGGCAGGAATGAGTGGTGGATGTTGATGGCGCGCCCGTCGAGCTTGCGGGTGAGTTCGTCGCTGAGGACCTGCATGTAGCGGGCCAGCACCACGAGCTCCACGTCGAATTCGTCCACCAGCTCGAGCAGCCGTGCTTCGGCCGCCGGTTTGGTGGCGGCGGTGACGGGCACGTGGAAGAACGGGATCCCGTGCCACTCCACGAGCGTCTGGTGGTCGGTGTGGTTGGAGACCACAGCGGCGATCTCCACGGGAAGTTCGCCGGTTCTGGTGCGGAACAGCAGGTCGTTGAGGCAGTGGCCGAACTTGGACACCATGATCAGCACGCGGCGCTTGGCGCCGTGGCGCTCCAGCCGCCAGCGCATCCCGAACCGTTCCGCCACGGGGCCAAAAGCGGCGCGGAGGGTGTCAGCGGTGGAGGCGTCGCCGTCGGACGCGAAGTGCACGCGCATAAAGAAGTGCGCCTCCGACCGTTCGCCGAACTGCTTGCTGTCCACGATGTCGCAGCCATGCTCGAGCAGGAAACCTGAGACGGCGTGGACGATGCCCGGCGTCTCGGGGCAGTCCAGGGTCAGGACGTGTTCCACGGTGGTGACCGGCAACGGGCGTGGTTCAGTCTGGATGTCGGTCATGGCTCAGCACTCGATGACGTTGACGGCGAGGCCTCCGCGGGAGGTTTCCTTGTATTTGGTTTTCATGTCCGCTCCTGTCTCACGCATGGTTTTGATGGCTTTGTCGAGGGATACTTTGTGGCTGCCGTCGCCGTGGAGGGACAGTCGCGCGGCGTTGATCGCTTTGACGCTGGCGATGGCGTTCCGTTCGATGCAGGGGATCTGCACCAGGCCGCCCACGGGATCGCAGGTCAGCCCGAGGTTGTGTTCGATCCCCACTTCGGCGGCGTTTTCCACTTGTTCGGGCGTGCCGCCGAGGACCTCGCACAGGCCCGCTGCAGCCATGGAACAGGCAGAGCCCACTTCGCCCTGGCAGCCCACTTCGGCGCCGGAGATGGAGGCGTTGATCTTGAAAAGAATCCCGACGGCGGCTGCCGCGAGGAGGAAGCGGACCACACCGTCGTCGTCGGCTCCGGGAACAAACTTGATGTAGTAGTGCAGGACGGCAGGCACGATGCCGGCCGCGCCATTGGTGGGAGCGGTGACAATCCGCCCGCCGGCGGCGTTTTCCTCGTTGACTGCGAGGGCGAACAGGTTCACCCATTCCATTGCGCGGAGGGGGTCGGTGACGCCCGTGTCCGCGGTCAGCGTGCGGAATAACGACGGCGCCCGGCGCCTCACGTTGAGCCCGCCGGGAAGGATTCCTTCCGCGGCGCAGCCGTTGTCCACGCACTCGCGCATGACCGCCCAGAGTGCCAGCAGCTTCTCGCGGAGCTCCGCTTCGCTGCGCCAGGTGAGTTCGTTGGCGAGCATAACCTCGGAGATGGACATGCCCTCGCGCTTGCAGATCGCCAGGAGTTGGTCGGCGCTGGTGAACGGGTAAGGCAGGGGGGTGTCGTCGGCCACCACGCGGTCGCCGGCGTCGGCGTCACCATCCACTACAAAGCCGCCGCCGATGGAGTAGAAGCTCCGTTCGCTCAGGACGGTTCCAGCGTGGTCCAGCGCGCGGAAGGTCATGCCGTTGGGGTGGGCGGGGAGGGACTTGCGCCGGTGCAGCACCACGTCCTCGTCCCAGTTGAAGTCCACCCGGTGGCCTCCGCCGATCATGAGCTCGGCGTCCAGGGCGGCTGCAGCCACCTGGTCGTCGGCGGTGGCGGTATCCACCGTTTCCGGGTCCAGGCCCTGCAGGCCCAGGACCACGGCCTTGTCCGAACCGTGGCCCCGCCCGGTGGCACCCAGCGAACCGAACAGCTCAGCCTGGACGCGTCGGGTGGCGCTCAGGTGGCCGTCGCCCTTGAGCCCGTCAGCGAACAGTTTTGCCGCCCGCATCGGGCCGACCGTGTGTGAGGACGACGGCCCGATGCCAACGGAAAACAGGTCCAGGACGCTGAGGGCCATTTAGGGGACCTCTGGCGAGTCGTACTCGCGCATTGCGTCGAGGAGCCAACGGCCCAGGAAGTCCGCGAAGGAAGCGCGGGGGAAGAGCCGGTAGCTTTCCTCCCCGGTCTTCTGCAGGACCACCGGGATGTTGCCTACCTCGGTGTTCAGGGCCGTTCCCGGGGTGAAGCTGCGGGGGTGCAGGTCCAGGGCGCAGCCCTTTTCCAGGACGGCCCGGGCCCGCGGACCGGAGAGCTCGAACGTGGTGCGGTTGGCGGAGAGGTCCACCACCTGGCCCGGGGCGTCGCCCAGCGCTTCCGTGAGGGAGCCGATGAGGTCACCGCCCAGGGAGTCGTGGGCCTGTTCCGGAGCGACCACCAGGAACTCGGAGGGTCCCAGCCAGAGGACGCTGACGCCGTCGGCGCCGCCCACCTCGCCGCAGCGTGCCGGCAGGCCGCCGGTAACGGCGGCGATCCGTGCGCCTTCTTCGGAGCGGGGATCCACACGGACACCCGCCATGGTCTGGAACGGGCCCTCGTTCAGGACAACCTTTCCCTCGATGGAGCCCGCATCCAGGGCCGCGGCCAGGTGTGAGGCCGGGCTGCGGCGGATGTCCCGGAGTCCATTGATGCCGTTGAGTGCTGCTGTGTTAGCCATCTTTGCGGGTCCCTTCGGGGTCAAAAAGTACGGTTTCGGCGACAACAACGTCAACCAGCTGGTCGCCGGCGGCGGCCACCAGGGTCTCGCCGATGCGGTTGCGGCCATTCTTGATCAGGGCCAGCGCGAAGGACCTGCCCAGGGCGGCGCTGTGGTAGCTCGAGGTCACGAAGCCCTGCATGGGCACGGGGCCGTAGGCGGGGTTTGTGGTGATCCCCTTTTCCACGAGCTGGGTGCCTTCGGGCAGCCGCAGCGTCCCGTCCACGGGCAGGACGCTGACCAGGTGCTTGCGGTCCGCGCGCTGGGTATCGGCCCGGGCGTAGGAGCGTTTGCCGATGAAGTCCTTGGCCTTGGAGACCACCCATTCCATCCCCGCGTCCTGCGGGGTGACGGTGCCGTCGGTGTCCTGGCCGACGATCGGGTAGCCTTTCTCGGCGCGGAGGACGTGCATGGTTTCGGTGCCGTAGGGGGTGATGTTGAATTCCGCCCCTGCCGCGGCCACGGCTTCCCAGGTGTTCAGCCCGTACCAGGACGGCACGTTGATCTCGTAGGCCAGTTCGCCGGAGAAAGAAATCCGGCAGATCCTCGCCTGCACGCCGGAAGCCAGCGTGGTTTCCCGGAACGTCATGAACGGGAAGGCTTCTGCTTCCAGCCCGCCGTCCGCTGCCAGGTCCGGCGCCAGTTTGGTGAGCACCGCCCGGGACTTGGGCCCGACGACGGCAATGGTGGACCACTGTTCGGTCACCGAGGTGCAGTGCACGTCGAGTTCGGGCCATTCGGTCTGCAGCCATTCCTCCAGCCAGTCCAGTACCTTCGCGGCGCCGCCGGTGGTGGTGGTCATGAAGTACCGGTCCGCGTCGAGGCGCAGGGTCACGCCGTCGTCGAAGATCATGCCGTCCGCCATGCACATCACGCCGTAGCGGGCGGAACCCGGGGCCAGCTTCTTGAACGCGTTGGTGTAGATCCGGTTGAGGAACTCACCGGCGTCCTTGCCCCGGATTTCGATCTTGCCGAGCGTGGTGGCGTCCATAAAGCCCACGGATTCGCGGACGGCGGCGCACTCGCGCAGCACGGCAGCGTCCATGTCCTCCCCGGCCTGCGGGTAGTACCAGGGCCGCTTCCACTGCCCGACGTCCTCGAAAAGCGCCCCCTGTGCGACGTGCCACGGGTGGACCGACGTGACGCGGGCGGGGTCGAACAGTTCGCCGCGCTGGCGTCCGGCGAGGGCTGAGAACGCCACCGGGGTGAACGGCGCCCGGTACGTGGTGGTGCCGATGTCGCCGATGCCACGGGAGGCTTCGCCGGCGGTCCGCAGCGCCGCTGCGATGACGCCGATCGCGTTTACCCCTGAGGTCTTGCCCTGGTCGTTGGCGGTGCTGATCGAGGTGTAGCGCTTGATGTGTTCCACGGAGCGCATGCCGGCGCCGGTGGAGCGCAGGACGTCGGCGACGGACTGGTCCCGCTGGAAGTCCACGAAGTGGTGGTGCCAGTCATCCGGGGTGCCGGCCTGTCCCGGAACCAGCCAGAGCTGGCGGGTGGGTCCGGACGCTTTCGGCTCGCCGAGGACGGCCGGCTTTGTGTCGGACTCGAAGCCCGCCGCAATGGCAGCTGCGGCCCCGGCGGAGATGCCCTCGGCCACGCAGTCCTCGAGTTCGAAGCTGCCGCGGCCGGAGCCAATGGACTGCTGGTTCGGCACCACGGTGCTCGGCACAAATGCCGCCAGGTCTTCGTCCCAGCGCAGCTTGCCCTGGCGCTGGGAGTGGAGGTGGACCAGCGGGCTCCAGCCGCCGGAAACTGCCAGCAGGTCGCAGGGGATTTCTTCGACGCCGGAGGTGAGTTCGCCGTCGTCGTTAATGCTGCGGACGGTGACCCCCTCCAGCCGGCCGTCAGTTTTGGTACCGGCGGTGGTGTCCGCCACGGCGCTGCCGATCAGCACCCGGGTGCCGGCTTCGACGGCGGCAGCCGCCACCGCAGTCAGCGCGGGACGGGCGTCGACGACGGCCGCCACCTTGACGCCGGCGGCGCGCAGGTCCGCGGCGAGGGCGTAGGCGCTGTCGTTGGTGGTGCTGATGGCCACGCGCTGCCCGGCGGCGACGGCGTAGCGGTTGAGGTAGCTGCGGACGGCCGAGGCGAGCATGATGCCGGGCCGGTCGTTGTTCTCGAACACCAGGGGCCGTTCGTGGGCGCCCGGAGCCAGGATCACCTGATTGGCACGCACGTGCCAGATCCGCTGGCGGGAGACGCCGGGGGCGGCCGGGCTGGACAGGTGGTCGGTGCGGTTCTGGACCGCGATGACGTAGTTGGCGTCGTAGGCGCCGAAGGCCGTGGTGCGGTTCAGGACCGTGCTTTCGGCTCCGGAAATGAGTTCGGCTTCCACGTCGGCTACCCATTCCAGGGCGGGCTTGCCTTCGATGGTCTCAGCCAGCCCGGGGGCAGTGGAGCCGGAGAGGAGCGAGCCGCCGAGTTCGGGCTGGTCGTCCATGAGGATCACGCGGGCACCGGTGCGGACCGCTTCGCGGGCGGCGGCCAGGCCGGCGGGCCCGCCGCCGATCACCAGGACGTCGGTGTGGACGTACTTCTTGTCATACTCGGCACGGTCCTCCTCAGGGTCCAGCCGGCCCAGGCCGTTGAGCAGTTCCGCCTTCAGGCCGTCCACCAGGGTGACGGTAGTGGCGGGGAGCATGGACTCGGCCACGTGGCCCGGGAACCGCGGCGCGATCTTGACCAGCGCGTTGGCTTCCTCCACACCGGCGGACATGATGCCGCGGGGCCGGTCCTCGTAGAGCGAATTGCCGGCGGCGATCCGGCCGTTGGCGAGCAGGGCCGAGGCGAGGGTGTCGCCGGGGTGGCCGGTGAATTCCTCGCCGTCCACGGTGAAACGCCAGGAGATGGTGCGGTCGATGCGTCCGCCGGCGGCGAGGCGGGC
>NZ_JBSRZM010000058.1:0-6712 GCF_054057635.1 Arthrobacter sp. UYNi723 | reverse complement strand
ACAAGGCCCCAAGAGCCAACCAACCATCCGGGCACAATCAAATGATTCTTCGATAAACGCTACGCGGGCATCTTGACATGATTCCTCGGGGAGCGGGGGCTGTTTGATTATTTGCCGAGGATCTCGCGGGCAACCCGCTGGGCCTCGATCTCCTCAGGGGCAACGGTGGTTCCGCGGAGGAAACCGGCGGTGGCCATGATTTGCCGCAGCTCGGCTTCCGTGCGCGGTGTGCGCACTCCGAAGTGGGCCATGGCGTGGCAGTTGGCGCACAGCGGAACCAGGTCCGTGAGCGGGTCCAGTTGGTAGCCGCCGCCGAGTTGGGCCGCGGGCACCACGTGGTGGACGTCAATGAAGTCTTTGCCGAGCTCCCCGTACGCCAGCTCGAAGGAGAACCCGCAGGCCGCACAGCTGCTGCCGCGGTGCGCGATACACGCCCTCCGGGCCTCGGCGTCACGCTCATAGCGGTTCGTGGTGACACGGACGACGGCGGCCTCCGGGTACGTGCCGGGCGCTGGCTGGGTTGGGTCTGCTCCTTGCGCCGGCCCATAGGTGGCCCAGAGCGCCCGGACCGCTGCCGCATCGCGGGGATCCAGCGCCGTGCCTTCGATTTCGGTACTGTTCCACGCGATGTCGGCCACTGCTTCTGTGAGGACCGCTGCGGGGACCTGATCGCCCAGGGGCAGGAGCGCATCGAACTCCACCTGCGCGGTGAACTCAGGCTCCTCCGGGTGCCCGGGCTGCCCCGACAGGACCACGCCATGGCCGATCAGGCCGGGACCGTGTGCCCCCAGCAGGACCAGCCACACGCCGGTGCCTGCGGCAACGCTCCGGCCCAGGTTCCAGGGCTCAAGGTGGAGCCCTGTCGCGGCGACCTGTTCAATAACAGCCGCGTAGTTCCAGCGGTTCCAGCCGGCCGGGTCCCAGCCCAGGATGATGTCGCTCATGGGGCCATTGTTGCAGGCCCAACGGCCCGTGCCGCCTTTGGCGCGAACGGACACTTGCGGCCCTGATTTCCAAGCGCGAACTGGCAGCTAATACCGTCAAAACCGAGTTTTGAGGGTATTAGCTGCCAGTTCGCGCCAGAGGGTGGGCCTCAAGTGTCCGTTTGCGCTGGACCCCGTGCGTGGCACTTAGCGGCCACGCGTCTCAGAAAGCGGCCCCGCGCCGCCGTCGGCCGCTAAGGAGCAGAAAGAAGCCGGTGCAGCTGTTCGCGGAACGCGGCAACTGCACCGGCGAGGTAGGACGAATATTCAGAACTTATGGATCATTTCTCATTCGCGGCTCCTATATCCCGGCCTGTCATTTCCGGGCTATTTCCTCTCGCCGGACATGTTCCTGGAGAACAGCCAGCCAGCAGCAACCATTGCGACGCCCAGCACGAGGTGGGTCCAGTTGTCAGCCATGTTGAACGACAGGAAATTGGCCGCCGAGTCAACGCCGACACTGAGCCCGAAAATGCTGAGGATGATGTACAGCGCGCCTGCTCCGATGAGGAAGTTCCGGGCGCCATGTTCGGTCCGGGACATCGCCCAGCCCGTTGCGCCGATGGCCAGCTGCACAATATTGAGCAGCATGGACACCTGGAACAGCCCAAGGAACATGGCATGGGAATCAGGTCCCAGGAACATCAATTCGCTGTACTGGGTGGTGACGCCGGGGATAAAGCCCAGGGCACCCACCACCAACAACAGGATACCTACTCCCATGCCGGCATTCTGGACGTCTGCGCGCCCAAAATGAACGTGTGCATGTGGGGATGCGGTAGTCATTTTTTCTGCCTCCAACCACTGATTGCGGACATTCCAATTTTACGGCGGCCCCGCGGAAAAAGCGCCGAATCAGGCCCGGATGGGGACTTCTGCCCAGCGCGCTGCTGGCGAGCGACCCGGACGAGGCACCCGGACAGACTGAACGCCCGACAGTCTGAACGACCGACGACGGCGCCATCACCGGCGGCGGCCGTCCCGCCGTCGTCGTCCGGTTCTTCGCCTGCCACGGGCCACCATGCCGGTGGTGGGGCAGTCGGTGAACAAGGACAGGCAGTGCAACATGGCGTGCTCGCGGGAGCCGGGCCGGATGTCCTGCGCCCACCTCCGCACCGGTCACGGGTTCACGATCAGCGCGGCGGACTACGAACTCTGGTGAGGCGCGTCTCGCCGGGAGAATGAGCCTGTCGAAGCCCGGTCCGAAGCCCCGGCCGTGACACCATGGGACACGATGAAACTGCGCGCTGATCAGACCGGAGACCGAGGCCTTCCCATGCCCTTGTGGTTGCAGGGAGGCCTCGAAACGGCGCAGGCTGCCATCATCTCCGCGCTCCTGGTGGTGGTTCCCATTGTGGCCGTGTGGGCCACCGCGGGCTTCCAGAACACCGCCTTTGATGTTCTGGCCCGCCTCGCCGGCCAGGGCTGGCTTCTGATTCACGGGGTGCCGCTGCAGCTCGCCGTCGTCTCCGGCGAGGCTGGTGCGGCCGGCAGTCCAGGCTCCGGCCTGCTGACCCTGGTGCCCCTCGGCCTGACCCTGATCCCGTTTTTGCTCGCCTGGCGTGCGGGGCGGCGCCTGGCCCGGGCCTCCTATACGGACCAGCTGTGGCAGGCGCTGCTCGGGTCCTGGGTGGTCTACTCGGCGTTCGGCGCTGCCACCGGCTTTGTGTGCCGCACGGCCGACGTCGTCATTAACATCTGGTTGGCAATGCTCATCCCGCTCATCCCGTTCGCCCTCGGCATGGTGATCGGCGCCCGCCGCGAGGCAGGCTCATGGAGCCGGCTGATCGGCGTCGACGCCGTCGACTGGATCTCGCGCACCAGCCAGCATTCCCGCTGGGCCGGCTCCTATTTGGGCTCCGCGGCGAAGGCGGGCTGTGTGGCTCTTCTGGCGGCGTTTGCGCTCGCCGGTGTGCTCCTGGCCGTGGACCTCTTTATCCACTGGAACCTGGTGATTGCTGTCTATGAAGCGCTCGACGCCGGCGCGGTAGGGGGTGCGGCGCTCACCATCGCGCAGCTTGGGTATCTGCCCAACCTCGTGGTTTTTGCGCTGGCCTGGGTCTCGGGCTCGGGCTTCGCCCTGGGCGTGGGCTCGCAGGTGGGGCCGCTGGGCACCGCCACCGGGCCGCTGCCGTCCATCCCGGTCTTCGCCGCTATCCCGTCGGGTTCGCTGGACTACGGGTTCGTGGCGCTGGTGCTGCCCGTTCTGGCGGGTATCCTGGCCGGCTGGTGGTTCCTGCGCGAAGGCGAAAACCACTTCGACGAGTGGCTCTCCATTAAGCTGCACGCGCGCTGGTTCACGGCCACGGTGTCCACGCTTGCCCTCGGCGCGCTGGTCGGGGTTGTGTCCGGGCTGCTGGCCGCGGGCCTGGCCTGGCTGGCCCGCGGCTCCGCCGGGCTGGGCCGCCTTACCGCCATCGGACCCGACCCCTTGTGGCTGGGACTCTGGATTGCCGCGGAGGTGGGCATCGGCGTCGTGATCGGTTACGCAGCCGGACCGTGGCTGGAACGCCAGCAGCACGTGGATGAGGAAGCGGAACTGGCCCGCTAGTCTTTCGTGGCTGCTACTGGCGTGGCTGCCGCTGGTGTGGCTGCTACCGGAGACCCGGCAGCGAGCTTTCCAGCTGAACCCGGCAATTGGAGAGCGCCTGGTCGGTGAGGGCCTCACGTGAGCAAGTCTGGAAGTCCAGGACCTGGCGGAAAAACAGCGCCGTGGCCAGGATGACCAGCAGCATGATCAGCGATACCACCAGCCCCGAGATGGTGCCGAACAGGACCAGCTTGGACTCCTTGAGCCTGGCCGACCGGACCAGCAGGAGGATACCCAGCACAAAGCTCGCCGCGGTCAGGATGCCGGTGAGCCAGAGGTAGCTGACGTCGAGCTGGTAGACGAAAAAAGCGCCCAGCACGGTGACAATGAAGATCCGGAACAGGTTGCGGGTTTTGGTGAGCGAGTCCTTGGCGGCGTCGCTGAGCGGCTGTTTGGTCCGTTGCTGGCCAGCCGGTTCCGGGGTGTTGTTCATGTTTTCCAGCCTACGCGAGCGTGCCCATAAGCTAGACCCATGCGCATCGTAGTCCTCGTTTCCGGTACCGGGTCCAATCTCCAGTCAGTCATCGACGCCGTCAAGGCAGGGGAGCTGGACGTGGAAATCGCCGCGGTAGGTGCCGACCGGGAGGGGACCTACGGCGTCGAACGATCCTCGGAAGCCGGGCTGGAGACGTTTGTGGTCAACTTCAACTCCTTCCCCACCCGCGACGAATGGGATGCCGCGCTGACCGCCCGCGTGGCTTCCTACGCTCCGGACGTGGTGGTGTCCTCGGGCTTTATGCGCATCGTCAGCGCCGACTTCATCGCTGCCTTCAACGGCAAGTACCTCAACACGCACCCCGCGCTGCTGCCTGCGTTCCCCGGCGCCCACGGTGTCCGCGATGCCATGGCCTACGGCGTGAAGGTCACCGGCTGCACGGTGCACTGGGCCGACGCCGGGGTGGACACCGGGCCCATCATCGCCCAGGAAGCCGTCACGATTGAACCGGGCGAAACCGAGGAATCCCTGCACGAACGCATCAAGGTGGTGGAGCGCCGCCTCCTGGTCAACACCCTGGCAGCCCTCGCCGCCGCTTCCTAACCCCACCCAACGCCAACCCTCCCCAACTGAGTAGCGCTATCTGTCGTTTTGACCGCCCAAAACGACAGATAGCGCTACTCAGTTTGGCAGGTTGGCAGGAACCTGTGGATAACTTCAGCAGCGTTTTCGCGGGGCTGCCAACATGGGCACATGAAAGTCCCCCGTTCCCTGCCGGAATCGCTGGCTGTGCTGCCGTTCACCTTGAAAGAAGCGGCCGACGCCGGGATCACCGAACGGCAGTTACGTCACCAAGGTCTGGGGCGGCCCACCCGTGGAGTCCGGGTGCCAAGGGCGGACGACGTGGCCGTGTACGGCCTGGCGCCCAACATTCGGCCGTATACCCAGGTCACGGAGTTCGCGGCAGCTTCGCACGCCTCTGCGTTCTTGCTGTGGCAGTTCCCCGGGTTCCTGCAGGGGAGCGATGATCCACTGATTCATATCTCGCGCCCGGACACGGAAGCCATCATGCGCCGACCAGGGGTGAAAGGTCACAGGGGTCAGTTCTTTGCCGACGAAATTGTCACCCTCAACGGCCTGTTGATCACGTCCCGGGCGCGGACGTGGCTGGATTGCGCCCGGAAGATGAGCATTGACGAGCTGACTGTGGTTGCCGATCACCTGCTGAGGATTCCCAGGCTCGGTTTCGAGGGCAGATCCGAGCCCTACGCAACGCCGGCCGACCTTGCTGAAATGCTCGATCGGCACAAAGGAACGCCCGGCATTCAGAAGGCGCGCCTTGCCCTTGAGCAGGCGCGGATCGGGTCCGACTCCGCTCAGGAAACCAAACTTAGGCTGGCACTGGAGTACCGCGGGCTGCCCGAACCGCGACTGAACGTTCCATTGGAACTGGGCGCCGGCGTCGTACGTCAACCGGATCTCGCCTATCCGGAACAAAAAGTTGCAGTGGAGTACGACGGCGAAGGCCATTCCGAGACGGCGCAGATCGTCCGCGACATTGCCCGCGAAGAGGACTTTGCCAGGGCGGGGTGGTTGATGGTCCGGATCTCGAGACGGCACATGGAGAACGAAGCCCGGGCCGCCGTCGCCAAAGTCCGTTCAGCGCTGATGAACCGCGGCTGGTCTCCCAAGTAAGTAGCGCTAACTGTCGTTTTGAGCGCTCAAAACGACAGTTAGCGCTACCTAGTTGGGGGGGGGCGACGCCGGGGGCTACTCGAGGCGGCGCTGCTTGGTTTCGGGGGAGAAGAACGCCATCCACAGGACGGCCACCAGCACCAGCCCGCCGGCCAGGGCGAAGGACGTGGCCAGGCCCAGCTCGGGCCAGAAATAGTTCGCAAATATGAGCGGCCCAAAACCAGCCCCCAGCCGCGAGAACGTTGACGCCCAGCCAAAGCCGGTGCCGCGAAGCTCGGTCGGGTACAGCTCAGACACATACGCGTAGAGCACGGGAATCGCTATCTGCACCACAAACCCGAACACCAGCAGCCAGAATATCGCGGCGGTGGGGATGTCCACCACAATCGCCACGATCACTAGGGTCAGCGCGGACAGCGGGCCCGTGATGGCAAGGATCCATTTGCGGCCCACACGCTCCACCAGCAGCGCGGCCACAACGACACCCAAAAGCCCAACCGCCGCCATGGACGCCGTGGTCACAAACGCCTTGTACTCGGCGAAACCAGCGCCGATCAGGATCCGTGGCATCCATGTCAAGGACAGGTAGTAGACCAGCAGGATGCTGAAGAACAGGGCCCAGGCCGTGGCCGTGATCTTCCAGTTGAACTGCCACACCAGGCGCAGCTGATGCCAGGCGCTGCCGGCGGAGAGCCGCGGAACTTCCTGCGCGTCGGGCAGGCTGTAGGCCCGGGGTTCGGCGCCCGTTGCCGCCACGAGGTCGTCGATGACCTTGGCAGCTTCCTCGCGGCGCCCCTTGCGGATGAGGAACAGGGGCGACTCCGGAACGCTGCGCCGGACCCAGAACACCAGGAGCGCAGGAAGCACCATCACCAGCATGGTCAGCCGCCAGTCGCCGAATACGGCCACTAGACCCAATGCAGTTTACTTAGCACGGGTGTGTTAATGTTTCGGCATGGCGCGTAGTGGATGGGTGACCCCGGAGGGTCCGGAGCGGTTGAGTGACCA
>NZ_JBSRZM010000057.1:0-6814 GCF_054057635.1 Arthrobacter sp. UYNi723 | reverse complement strand
CCAAACAAGGCCCCAAGAGCCAACCAACCATCCGGGCACAATCAAATGATTCTTCGATAAACGCTACGCGGGCATCTTGACATGATTCCTCGGGGAGCGCCACGGGACCCACGAATGGTGCTCGCAATTCAGTTCTTATCACGCCGTTAACCACGCATTCACACCGTCCTCAGAACCTGTCCAACCGGCCTCCCTACGGTCGAAGCCATGGACAACATTTCGCGCAGATCCCTCCTTTCCGCCGGCCTCGGGGCCGGGCTCGTCGCCGCCTGGCCGGGTGCCGCCGTCGCCACCTCCATAGCGGACGACGCCGGTCTCCGCACCGATCCGTTCCTGCTGGGTATCGCCTCCGGCGAGCCCTGGCCGGACGGCTTCGTGATCTGGACCCGGCTGGCACTGGACCCCATCGCCGAGGACGGCCTGGGCGGCATGCCCTCCCGCAACGTCGCGGTGGCGTGGGAAGTGGCTGAGGACGCCGGCATGCGCAAGGTAGTAGCCCGCGGCGTCGAGCCTGCCCGGATCGAAACCGCCCACTCCGTCCACGTAGAGCTCAAGGGCCTCCGCCCGGGCCGCGAGTACTTCTACCGGTTCCGCACCGGCCGGCACGTCAGCGCGGTGGGCCGCACCCTGACCAGCCCGGCGCCGCACGAGACGCCGGCGGCGCTGGCCATGGCGTTCGCCAGCTGCTCGCAGTACGAGCACGGCTACTTCACCGCCTACACCCGTCTCGCCCAGGACCACCCGGACCTGGTCCTGCACCTGGGCGACTACCTGTACGAGTACAAGAAGGGCAACTACGTGATCGGCGGCGGCAACCCGCGCGACCACCAGGGCCCCGAAACTTCCAGCCTGGCCGGGTACCGGCAGCGGCACGCGCAGTACAAGTCCGACGCCGACCTGCAGGCCGCGCACGCGATCGCGCCGTGGCTGGTGGTGTGGGATGACCACGAGGTGGACAACAACTGGGCGGACGAGATCCCGGAGAACAAGGACGCCGGCCAGCTCAACGACACCACCGAGCGTTTCCGGCAGCGCCGCACCGCCGCGTTCCAGGCGTACTACGAGAACATGCCGCTGCGGGCCTCCTCCGTGCCGGCCGGGTTCGACATGAAGATCTACCGCACCATCCAGTGGGGCCAGCTGGCCAACTTCCACATGATGGACACCCGGCAGTACCGCGACGACCAACTCGCCGGGGACGGCTGGAAGAAAAACGTCACCGAACGCCTCGCCGAGGACCGCACCATCACCGGCGCCGAGCAGGAGAAATGGCTGCTGGACGGCCTCAAGAACTCCACCCAGCGCTGGGACATCCTGGGCCAGCAGGTCTTCTACGCCGAACGCGACAGGGATAAGGCACCGGAGATCGACGACGTCTCCATGGACGGGTGGGACGGCTACGCCGCCTCCCGCCGCCGCATCACCCAGGGCTGGGTGGACGCGAACGTCCGCAACGCCGTGGTCCTCACCGGCGACGTGCACCGCAACTGGGCCAACGACCTCAAGGTCGACTACACGGACCCGGACTCCCCCGTGGTCGGCTCCGAACTGGTCTGCACCTCCATCACCTCCTCCGGCAACGGCACAGGCTCCACGATGGATCCGGTGATGGCCTGGAACCCGCACCTGAAGTTCTACAACGACAACCGCGGCTACGTGAACACCCGCATCACCAAGGACGCACTCACCGCCGACTTCCGGGTCCTGGACCACGTCACGACGCCGGGATCCCCCGTCAGCACGAAAGCCTCCTTCACAATCCAAGACGGAGTGCCCGGACTGGTCGGTGGTTGAGCCTGTCGAAACCCCGGGGGTAGGCTCGACAACTGTTTTTAGCGGAACGTCCGGCCGGGGCGCAGACCGGCCGGACGTTCAGTCGTGCGGCGTGGCTTCCGGCATCCGCCGGAGCTCGTCGATTTGCCGTGCTGTTGGAAAGCTAGGGCTGGACAACATTCACGAGTTCTGACCGTCTTCCGGTCTGCAGGTCCTCGGTCAGGACCAGCGCACCGACCTCGGGGCAGTGATATTTATGCTCCCGGGAATTCTTTTCGAGCGGCGTCCAGTCGTAAACCTTGATGCAGCCGGTGTAGGTGCGGGTTTTCGTGGCGACGGTCTCGCCGGTAGCGACGGTGTCCCGCATGTCCTCTGCATGACCAACGTAAAATTCCTGCCTATAGGAATCGCCGGTGCGCTGCTCGGCCTTCATCCAGATGCCGGCTTTTGCGCCATCTTTTCCGTGGAGAAAGCTGCCGGAGTGGTCCAGCAACATCCCGTACCAATAGTTGTTCACGTCCTCGCCGAAGTACCACACGTCACCGTTCTTGTGTTGTGCCAGGTAATCCCGGGTTTCCTCTACGAGCTGCCCGTTCTTGTATTCCTTGTCCAAGTAGATGACCGTCTCAACGCCCTCTATGGTCTTGGTCTCCTGCAGGATTTCGATTTCAATCCTCTCGGTGACGCTTCCCTGCTCGGTCGTTTCGTAAGTCATTTTTTTGCCGACGGGGAGGGCGAAATATTTATTGGTAATTTTGGTGGTGAAATCGGCCGGGTTGATCTGCGGATCGTACTCCGCGGCCCTACTCCTTTTTGTGTTGTCGAAGACAAAAAGTGCCGCCCCGCCAACAACAAGCAACAGGACGACGAGAGCAAAGAATATTTTGGATCGTTGATTCATGACCTATCCCACTCCTTCTGAGTAGAAATTCCTGTAGGGGGTCAGAGCACCCTTGCTTGCCCATGGCCATAGGAGAAAGGTAGTGCAGTCCGTCGTGAACCTGAACCCCCTGTACGAACACTCCGCATGGAGAGGGCACTGCCCCATGAACGACGACGACGGACCCACTGCACGCTCGTCCGGCTTAGGAAGAGGGGTCACCGTGGGGCGGTAGGATGTGCCGCATGACTCAGGACGAGGTACGCGGCAGGATCCAGGCCTTCGTAGCCGATTTCCACACGAGGTGGCAGCGTTCAGGCAAATCGCCGGGCATGTTCGCTTTCGACCCTGGGGTGTTCGAAGCCTGGGCCGCTGAGTTGGCGGACCTGGTCGCGACCCATTGCACCCCGGGAGTCCGCACCGGCCAGGAAGGTGCGTTGTCTTCGAGTCCCGCGCACCACCCGTCCGCCGAGCAGATCACCGACGTTGAGGTCGACGAGGACACGGCGACGGTCCGCCACCTCGGCAAGCTCACCTGCGCCTCCGGGGTGCTCACGGTCTTGGACTTGGGTTCGGTTGACGCGCACTTCCTCCCCTTGGCGCGGCGGATCATGCCGGGGACGTATGCCGTCGAAGTCGCCACGGCGGCGGAAATGACGGTCGCAGTACGGCTGCTGCTCTCCGAGGCGCCGGCGGTCAGCTGGCACCCCGCCGAGTTCACCGACGGCACGCACGGGGTAGGGGTCGACGCCGGAAACGTCGCCATCCTCGACGTCGGGTCGCTGGTGGAGTGCCAAGCCCAGCGCGTCGAGGCGATGTTTCAAGAGCACGTGGAACGGCTAATGGAGACGCCGGGCACAATGTTCGGCCTCGCCGGCGAGGTGGTGGACGCGGTCATGGTCTCGAGCGGGTACGGCGACGGGACCTACCCGTGCTACTGGGGTTTGGCCGCCGACGGCGGTCTCACCTCACTCGTTATCGATTTCCGAGTGCTCGCAGAGAACATCCTCCGCACCAGCCGCGTGCCGTTCCAACCCGGCCCCGTCAGCAGGACGTGGAACCCGGACGCGCCTCCTCCGCCGGGCTCCGTCCTCGAGGTCACCGAGTACCTCGAGTACCGGCACATCTGAGGGTTATCGGATGAAGTCAGTGCTCACTCGTTTCAGATCCTTCCGGAGCGTGGCCGCAACCGCCGCAGCCCTTCTGGCGGTCTCCGTCGCGGGTTGCACCAGCGCTCCGGAGCCGCCTGATGTTCGGATCGCTGCTGTCGGTGACATGAACGGCGTCAAGAACTATGCGCCTGATAGCCCGTCCGGTCGGAACGGTGCGGCAATTACCCGGCTCGTGCAGAACAACGACATTGACGCGTTCCTAGGGCTCGGGGACTTCCAGTACGACACGGCGTACTGCGATGACTACGTGAACTACTGGACGCCGTTGTGGGGTGGCACGATGCCCAAGTTGTACTGGGTGTCCGCCCCCAACCACGACTGGCAACCCGGCCACAACGAAGACCTCGACAAGTTCATGAATGGCCAATGCCCGGGGTCTCCGGAAAAGGCTGCGATCAACCAGCAGCGTGGGTTCATCGGGAACGGGGAACCGTACTCGAAGGACTTCGGGAACTGGCACTTCGCGTTCCTGTCGTCCGCGCACTGGCGGTACAACCCCACGCAGGCTCGGGCGTCGACGACGTGGCTCGACAACGACCTCGCTGCTGCTAAGGCGGCGGGTAAGCACCTGGCAGTCGCATACCACGAACCTTACTTCACGTCGAACACGAACGAACATGAGCGGGCCGCTGACCACAAGCCGTGGATCGACGTGATGTGGAAGCACCGGGTCCGTCTGACCCTGTCAGGGTCACAGCACAACTACGAACGGTCATGTCCGGTGAACAACGCTGACCAGTGCGTCAGTGACGGGATGACAGCGTTCCAGGTTTCCACGGGAGGTGTCGATCTCCGCTCCTTCACTAGCAGTCCGTCGTACATCGTGAAGCGGTTCAGCGACACCCACGGGTTCCTTCGGATGACACTCCGAGACGACGGGTCTTTCGACTGGAACTTCGTTCCAACGTCGGGGTCGGACACAGACGCAGGTACGCGTTCCGCACCGTAGTAAAGGCACCCGCCAAGCCCTCCCAGACCCAGGGGCACCATCAAAGTTGGGAGACCGCATGCGGTGCTGGGCGCCAGCCCGCCGGATAATCCGGTCTTGGGTCATGAACCAAGAGCGGGTAGTCCGGGCTGAAAGACGGGTAGCGCCTGCGAGAAAATACGAGTACACGGCAGCCCCTCACCACGCTGGTTGGCCTCTTGTCCCGGGCATACACTGACCAGACGCCTGCCGCGACGCCTGACAAAATCGAACGGAGAAGAGTTGTGAAGAAACCTTCGCCTCGGAAAACAGGGATCACACGAGTTGAATCAGGGGCACATCCGGGCACTGTTCGTGGAACTGCCATTTCCGCAGGCCTGGGCGTGCTCTTTCGCTTCGAGGGCCGGGGAGGCGCGACTCACGGAACCTGATGCCCGTCGCCGGTGACAGCGGCGGCAACCGAAGAATCCATTATCCGCCGGGAAGAGACCATGAGAAAGACCCTGCTCGCGTTCATCACGGCCTTCGCCCTGGGGATCGACGTTCAACTCCGGGGAGCAACGTTGCTGGACGATGCATTTGCCCACATGGGCGGGCGTGGTAGAGGTCGCAGGACTTCCTGGCTTGGCGTAAAGCTGGGAGGTGGTCGCTCGGCTGGTCTTCGTCTACGCGGGTCGCGGAATCTGCGGCTCCATGCACTGCTGACAGCGCTGCTGCTTGCGCTGGGTGGTGTTCTGGTGGTGCCGGTTGCGGCGTCGGCTGCTGAGGGTGATGTTGGGGTTGAGGGTCCGTCGCATTCGGGGACGGGGACGCCGACGGGTACGAAGCGGGCGACGAGCGGGTTGTGGTTCAACGACGGGCTCTGGTGGGGGAACCTGTGGGACACTGCCAGCTCGGATTTTCATATCTTCCGGTTCAATGCCGCGTCGAGCTCGTGGGTCGATACGGGCATGGCGACGGACACGCGGGCGAACACTCATCATGACGTGTTGTGGGACGGGACGACGTTGTACGTGGCGAGCTATCGGTTCGTCGCCGACACCCTGCCGGCTGAGCCGAACTTCCCGTCGACGATGCGGCGTTACAGCTACAACTCGAGTACTAAGACTTACTCGCTGCTGTCCTCTACAAACATCAACAACTACAAGGTTGAGACCCTGACCATCGATAAGGACTCGACGGGTCGGGTGTGGGCCACGTGGCAGCAGGGGAACAAGATCTATCTGAACGTCACTGGCACGGACGGCGCAACATGGGGCACGCCGTTCCCGCATCCTGCGTCGTTGAGCAACGTATCTGTGGACGACACCTCGGCTGTGATCGCATTCGGACCCGGCAAGATGGGTCTGATGTGGAGCCGGGAGGTCGGTGACGCCACGGACGGCATGTACTGGAGCTACCACGTCGATGGAGCGTCGAACACCGACTGGAGCGCACCTGTGGCGGCGGTGTCGGGGCCGGACACCGGTGATGACCACATGAATTTGAAGTGGCTGGACTCCTCGGGCGGCCGGGTTTTCGCCGCTGTCAAGACGTCCTTCACGTCCGCGCCCCAGCCGCTGATCCAGCTGTTGGCATTGAGTGATACGACCTGGTCAGCCCACACGATCGCGACTGTGTCGGAGTGCCCGAACCGGGTGATCGTCCTGATTGATGAGAGCACGCAGAGGCTGCGTACCTTCGCTACCTATCCGAAGCCGAGTGGCACGACGAACGCTGGAGTCTGCACTAACTCGGGGGGTGCGATCTACGAGAAGTCCACGCCGCTGGACAACATCAGCTTCACCACCGCGAAGACGGCTCGTATCGTCGACGCCGACCAGTATGTCCACAACGTGACGTCAACGAAGCAGAACCTCAACAGCGCGGCGCGGGGCACGGCCAACAGCGGTCTGCTGGTGCTCGCCGATGTGAAAGCCACCAACCGGTACTGGCACTTTTACGACCGTGGTGATACGGCGCCCGTTGCCTCCTTCACGGCCACCCCCACTTCCGGCACCGCGCCGCTGGACGTGGCCTTCACCGATACCTCCACCGACTCGCCGACGTCGTGGTCCTGGG
>NZ_JBSRZM010000056.1:0-7524 GCF_054057635.1 Arthrobacter sp. UYNi723 | reverse complement strand
CCCGTAAAGCCGTCTCAACCTCTGCACCAATGGCCATAGCACCACAATAGAACCAAAACGAAGAAACGCTGGCTTATTTACTGACGCGTCCTTAGCCGCGTGCCACGTGCGGATTGCGGCCGCCCTAGCGGCCGGAGTGCCGGCTGAAAAGGTCGTGACGGCGGCAGGCGAACTGGCGTCGACCCCGACCGAATTCGTCCCAGACAAAGAAGCCGCGCCCGCCGACGGCTGATCCCCCCTACGCCCTGGCGCTCTTCTAAGCCGGCCTCCTGCGCTAAGGCGGATCAGATCTCGCTGTTGAGGATGCTTTGTCCCCAGCATTTGGAGCGGGATCGTCCTAGCCTTCGCACGGTCGCGCTGCCGCGCCCTAGGGGCGCTAAGGCTACGGCCTGCTTTGTACTGTGACGCGGTCGCGGTACTTATGGCAAGCGCCGACTCCGAGTACACGCACGACGGCGTCGTGTCGGCTTGTCAAGAAGCATGTCTTAGATCTCAAAGTGGCCGCCCCCTGGCCCCAGTCGCGCCCGAGCCGAATTGTCCCAAGTTCTCTGGACAATTCGGGGCGCCGACCTCTCCCGCTGTGCGCCAGCGACGGAAGCATCCAAACCATACGGCAAATATCAACCGGCTAGGCCCTTTTAGTGGCGCTTTCTATTGACTCGGTGTCCGATTCGGCCCATTCGAGGGCGGCGACGATGTGTCCCTCGTTGGGGAGCGCCTGTCGCTCGGCTTCGGGGAGCTTGTCATAGGTGTAGGCGGCGACGGCCATCGGCGATGTGGAGCGGCCGAGACTGTAGCGGACGCTGCGGTCGTTCTTTGTGCCGCAGATGAGGATGCCGATGGTTTCGTTGTGATGGTCGCGGCGGAGCATGTCATCGACGAGGGCCACGTAGAAATTGAGCTTCCCGGCGTGTTCTACTTGGAATTTTCCGGTCTTGAGTTCGATGACGACGTAGCGGGATTGTTCGATATGGAAGAAAAGCAGGTCTACGTAGAAGTCGTCCCCGTCGACGTCGAAGTGGACTTGGCGGCCGACGAAGGCGAACCCGGGGCCCAGCTCGCGCAGTGTTTCAGTGATCCTGCTTGTCAGGGCATTTTCGAGATCGCGTTCGGCGATTTCTCCGGATAGGCCGAGGAATTCGAAGTTGTAGGGGTCTTTGGCTACTTGCTGGGCGAGTTCGGAATCTTGCGCAGCAAGCTGCTGCGCAAAGTTGGATGGTGCAGCCCCTGTGCGTTCTAGGGTCTTGTTCATGATCATGTTGAGCAGTACGTTCCGGGACCATCCATACTCGACGGCGGCTGCCGCGTAGGAGTATGTGGCGGCGGGATCAAGTTTTTTGTCGATGAGGACCATGATGTGTCCCCAAGGCAATTGCGCAGCAGGTTGCTGCGCAATTGGCCCATCGGCCCAGGTTCCGGCGAATGTCGTCATGTATTGGATGTTGCGGGCTGAGAGCCCCTTCATGTCTGGGAACTCTGCGCGGAGGTCTTCGGAGAGACGTTTGATGACCTGACTCCCCCACCCCTGTTTCTCCTGCTGTATACGGACGGAATTTCCGATGGACCAGTACAGCTCAATAACCTGGGTGTTGACGGTCCGTAGCGCCTGGGTTCGGGCTGTCCGGACGCGGTTCTTGAGGTCGCCGAGGAGGTCGGTGTAGCCGGCGGGGAGGGCGAGGTTCGCAGGCGTCTTTGTTCTGCGGGCTTGACCGATGGCTTCCGGGGCTGTTGTTCGGCCACTAGTGTTCCGTGTTAATGGTTTGTTTGCGTTTCATCTTGCCCAGGAGATAGTCCGCTGATTTGGTCCAGGTGAATGGTTTGGCGTCCTGGTTGTAGTTCTCGATGTAGCGTTCCATGGTTGCTTCCAGCTCTTTGACCGAGCTGAATGCCCCGCGTTTGAGGCACTGGCGGGTGATGATCCCGAAGTAGATCTCCACCATGTTCAGCCAGGAACAGCTGGTCGGGGTGAAATGCAGGCTCACGCGCGGATTCTCGGCCAGCCAGTCCTTCACGTTCTGATGCTTATGGGTCGCATAGTTGTCGCAGATGACATGCAGCTCAACCCCGGGGTGGGCGTCGGCGACCCGGCCCAGGAAATCGACAAACTCGATGTTGGTGTGCTTTGGGTAGAAGGCGTTCGCGCTGAGTTTGCCGGTGAGGACCTCCAGGGCGGCGAACAAGGTGGTGGTGCCGTTGCGCTTGTAGTCGTGGGTCTGCTGCAGCGGGTGCGTCGGGGACAACGGCTGGGCCGGGCCGGTGCGGGACAGGGCCTGGATTTGGGTCTTCTCATCTGATGTGAAGTCATCGGTTATGTGAAGCTTCTGGCGTCTGCGGTGGTGAGCGGCTTGAGAGGGGCTGGTTTCTTCACATAACCGGGGTGTCCTTGATTGGTCATGTTGTTCAATCAAGGAGGTTGATCGTTGATGTCTGACGTCAGCGAGTTGGCGGCGGAAGCGGCCGCGTTCATGGTGCAGGCTGGCTACTCTCATGGTTCTTGTGCCGCTTACCAGCGCGTTTGGGATCAGTTCGGAGAGTATTGCGCCGGGCATGAAATTGAAGACCCGGATCGGGAGACTGCTGCCGGGTTCTGTACGGCTGCCGGCGCGGATGGCGTTGAGCAGTGGCAGGTGTTTCACCGCCGGGCTGTGGGCTGCCTTTTCGACGCGGCCGAGACGGGCCGGTTCGCGTTGCGCGCAGGGTCCGGGAGGATTCAGCTACCCGAGGTTTTCACGGCGGAGTACGAGGTGTATGCCGCGTGGCTGAGCGGACGGGGGCTGGCCAAGGCGACCGTTCGAGGTAAGACCGGGATGCTGCGCCGGTTCCTGGCGTTCCTGGCCGACGCGGGGGTGCAAGAGATGGCAAGCCTCAGAGCCCTGGACGTTTCCAACTATGCTCGCTCGCTGGCGTCGAGAGCGGCTTCCAGCCGGGCGGGCCAACTGTATTTCCTGCGCGAATATCTGCGATTCGCGGTGCGAGAGCACGGAGCTGATCCTGCCCTGGGCGCCATGTTCCCGGTGATCGTCACGGACAAGGACGCGGTCCTGCCTTCGGTCTACCGGTGGGGCGAGGTCGCTGGGGCGCTGGCGGAGGCCGGGAACGGGTCCGAGTCACCGCTGCGCGACAGGGTGGTGATGCTGCTCGCGTCTGTGCTGGGGATGCGATCGGGTGACATCAAGGGACTGCGGTTCGACCAGATCGACTGGGCGAACCGGCGGCTGTCCTTGATTCAGCATAAGAGTGGCCGGCGGCTGGACCTGCCGCTTCCGGAGGAATGCGCGCTGGCGATCATTGACTATTGGAAGAACGAGCGGCGGCAGGTCGAGGATCCGCACCTGTTGGTGCGCCAAAGAGCGCCGCATCAGCCGCCCGCGGCGGGCAACCACTTTCACCAGGTGGTTGCCGGATGCTTCGACCGTGCTGGGGTCGAGACAGCCGGCAGGCACCGCGGCCTGCACTCATTGCGGCATTCTGTCGCGGTCGGGATGCTCGAGGCGGGGACACCTTATCCGGTGATCGGCGCTGTGCTGGGCCATGCCGATGCGAACACCACGCGCAGATATCTCAGGGTCAACGTCGCTGACCTTCGCCCGTTGGCGTTGGAGGTGCCCAATGGCCGTTGAGATCATTCCCGACGGGGCGTTCCCAGAGTTGTTCAGCGAGTTCGTCGAGTACAAGAGGAACCTCGGATACGTCTATCCGAAAAGCCGCCTCTACCTCGTAAGGCGTTTGTCGACATTCCTCGCCGGGCGCGACGGAGACGAGCGGGTGCTGACCAGGGACGCGGCTGAGGCCTTCGTCCGGCCGGGCGATGGAGAGTCCTCTGGGTCGGTCGCGGGCCGGCGGGGTATTGTCCGTCAGTTCGCCTTGTTCCTGCGCTGGAAGGGAATCGAGGCATGGGTGCTGCCGGACCGATTGCGGCCGCGCCAATCCAGCGCTTTCATTCCCAGGATCATTACGGCTGACGAGATGGCCCGGATCATCGCCTGCGCCGACGCCCGTCCCGCGTCGCGGTGCGGACCGCAAACCCAGCCGGTCTACGCGATGCTTGTCCGCTTGCTGTGGTGCTGCGGGCTGCGGATCGGCGAGGCGCTGTCTCTGCGGATCCGTGACGTGGACCTGGCCGATGCCGTCATCACCGTCCACAAAGCGAAGCACAACCGAACCAGGTTGGTGCCGATGTCCGAATCTTTGGCCGCATGCGCCCGCCGCTACGTGGTTGCTGTCGGCCTTATCCCGGAAGATCGTGGGGCGTGGTTCTTCCCCTCCCCGCGAGGCGGGCGCTACAACCCGGGCTCGGCCACAGCGCACATTCAGGGGTTAATGCTCCAAGCGGGCGTCACTACCGCCTCGGGTCGTGCTCCGCGTGCCCATGACCTGAGGCATTCGTATGCGGTGGCCTGCCTGGGGAAGATGCAGGCCTCCGGGGTGGACGTTTACGCAGCACTGCCTTTGCTGGCGACCTATATGGGACACGCCGACATCGTCTCAGCGGAGTATTACCTGCGCCTCGACCCATCGGCCTGGGGCAGCATCCATCAGGTCATGGAAGGCGCCTACGCGGGCGTATTCCCCCACGAGGAGGCGTGAGATGCCTGCCGCCCGCCCGTTTGCCGACATGCTGGCCCGGTTCCTCATCGTCCACCTGCCCGTCACCCGGGCTTGCTCCAAGAACACCATCTCCGCCTATCGGGACGCGTTCACGCTGTTCCTGCGGTTCATGGAAGACCGGTTGACGACCCCGCCGGACAGGGTCTCCTTCACAGACTTCACCACGCCGAACGTGGCGGCCTTTCTCGGCTGGCTGCGCACCGACAGGGGCTGCTCCGCCGCCACCGCCAACCAGCGCCTGGCGGCGTTGAAATCGTTCTTTCGATACGTTCAAACCGAAGCCCCCGAGCAAATCGCACAGGCCCAACAAATCTTTAGCCTCAAAGCCGCCCAAGCTCCCGAGCCCGCCATCGATTACCTGCCCGTGGAAGCGATCGGGCTGCTGCTGGAGCACGCCAAACGTCGCGGACCGCGCGACCTGGCGCTCCTGACGACCCTTTACGACACCGCCGCCAGAGTCCAGGAAGCCTGCGATCTGTCACTTGCCGATCTCCGCCTCGACAAACCCGCCAGCGCGACTCTCACCGGAAAGGGCCATAAAACCAGGGTCGTTCCACTGACACCGCAGGCCGCCGTGATCCTTGCCCAGCACGTCGGCACACTGCCTCAAGAACCGTCCGGTCCGGTGTTTGCCAACAGAGCCAATCAACGTCTGGGACGCGCCGGCGCCGCCTACATACTCGCCAAATGCGCCCAGGCCGCGCACGCCGACCGTCCCGAACTCGTCCCCACGACCGTTTCGCCCCACGTGCTGCGCCATTCGAAGGCCATGCATCTACTGGAAAACGGCGTCAATCTGATCTACATCCGCGACATCCTTGGCCACGCCTCCGTCATCACCACCGAGATCTACGCCAAAGCCAGCCCGGAAATGAAACGCCAAGCCATCGAAGCAGCCGCCGCGAAGACCCTCAGAGCAAGCAACTACGACCAGACCACCCGGCAGGACCTGCTGACCTGGCTCCGCCAAACGATCTGAACCCACCTGTTATGTGAAGAAATCGGCGCCTCTCAAGCCGCTCACCACCGCAGACGCCAGAAGCTTCACATAACCGATGACTTCACATCAGATGAGTTATGCGAAGCTTCGCATAACTCATCGATACTCACCACCACCGCGTTTTCCGGCGGGGACATGTACAGGCCCACCACGTCCCGGAGCTTGGACTCCAGGGCGGGGTCAGTGGAGAACTTGAACGTCTCGATCCGGTGCGGCTGGATTTTCCAACGGCGCCAGATCCGGGCCACGGAGGAAAAGGAGATTCCGTGGCGTTCGGCCATGATGCGGGCGGACCAGTGCGAGATCCCCAGCTCCGCCGGCGGGTTACCGTCGTTGCTCAGGGTGTCGGCGATCAGGGCGAGCTCGTCGATCTCCCGCTCCCGGCCCGGGCGCTGGACATCGGACAGGGCCTCGATCCCGCCCTCGGCATAGCGGTTGCGCCACTTCAAAACCGTGGGTGCCGAAAACCCGGTGATCTTCTCGATCTGGATATTCGGCATCCCGTCGGCAGCCAACAAGACCGTGCGCGCCCGCAGGGCCACCGTCGCGGTGGATGCCTTCCCGCGAGTCAGCGCCTCCAGGGTTCCCCGGTCCCCGTCACGCAATTCCAATGCCCTTGCCAGATAAACCATGGGTCAAGTCTGACAAACAATCAAACCCAAAGGAATCAACGACACGCTACACTAGTCGTTTACTTAGGTTTTCTTGGTAGTCGTTTCAGCGGCCAGTTGGGCATCTTCCGTTTGATGACGCGTGGGTTGGTGCGTTGCCGGCGTGGGGGTAGTAGTTCGTTCAGGATTTCCTGGCAGAAGGCGGTGAAGGCTTCGGCCAGGCGTTTAGGGGGAAAAGGCCGGGCGCCCGGCGAGGGAACGCCGGGCGGCCCGGAGGGTTCGTGTGAACGAGAACCGAAAGGGGTCCTCGTCGAAGTGTTCAGCGACGGTGCTGATGAGGGATCTGACCGCGTAGTGCACGCAGAGGTATCCGTAGATTTTCTGCAGAACCCGGCCGGGGGTTTTGGAGCGCAGTACGATCCCGGGCCCTCGTTGGTGGGTTTTGAGTTCGTCGAAGCAGGACTCTATTTCCCACCGCCTGGCGTAGGCTTCGGCGAGGTCCTGCGCCGGTGCCGCGGCCGGGGCGAGGATGCTTGTGATGAGGCGGAAATCGCTGGTGGTTTCCCAGGTCGTGACCGTGTATTCGACCACCCGGTCCCGGATGGGGTCTGTGTTGTTCCGCCGGGCCTTTGGGGTCGGGTAGACCGCGGAAAGGTAGGAACCGTCCTCGACTTCCTCGAGTACGAGCAGCACGGCATTGGCCTTGACCCGCCACAACAGGGCCGCCCCGATTCCGGCTCTGTCCTTCCAGGCCGTGTACGAGAAGAACCCGCGGTCGGCCATCGCCAGCATGTCCTCCTCCAGCCTGTGGAGCAGGCCCGGGTACAGGTCGTGCCCGCTGGCGGAGGAACCGGAGACCACGGCGCCGGTCACCGCGTGTGTGCCGCATTCGACCAGACCGAGGACCCTCGCCTGCGGGTAGGAGCTCTTGAGATCCGGGGCCGTTCCGGGCCGGCCGTACGGGTGCTCGTTGGCGGGTGTGTCGGCCAGGTCCAAGCAGGTCCCGTCCACGGACTGCGCCACCCCTTGTAGAAGCCAGGCCCGCCCGGTCCCGCCAACGGCTTGGCGGTCTCGGCGAACAACTCCGCCATCACGGCCGAACCGAGCCTGGTCCGGGCCTTGAAAATCGCGGCCTTCGTCGGGATCTGCCAGTGGCGGAACCGGCCCGTGATCCATTCCATCCCGGAGAGCAGGGACCTCTCACTTCCTCGTACGAGCCTGCGGACAACAACGCCAACGCCATGACGTAATAGACCATCAAGCGCGAGGGAAGCACCGGCTGCGCTGCTCACCGGAAAACCCGTC
>NZ_JBSRZM010000055.1:0-7630 GCF_054057635.1 Arthrobacter sp. UYNi723 | reverse complement strand
CCGCCGACGGCACTAAATCAAGACGCCACGGCAAAAACCTGCCTCGTCACCGGCAACGACGCCCCTACCGTCAACCACTGCGACGCCTAACAGGTGGGACGTACTGGGCCATGGCGAGCAGGATGCCCCCGTCCTTGTCGTGCATGCTGGGGTAGGTGACGCCGAAGGTCCGTTCGAAGGCGGCGGCGGTAGGTTCCTCATCGCGGATGTTCACACCGAAGAAGGAGACGCCTTGTGTTTTGAACTCATTCGAGAGCGCTTCCAGCCGTGGAGCTTCGAGCCGGCACGGCGCGCATGCGGCGTACCAGAAGTTCAGAACGATCACTTTCCCGGCCCAGTCACGGGAGTTAACGGCTGTCCCATCGTACATTTGGCCGGTCAACACCACCGGGGGTTTCCGCTCGGCTGCAGCATATTCGGTGACAGAGCCGTCCCCGGCGATGTAGTTTTTGTTGTCCCCGGCTTTGGCCTGCCGGGCCAGGGCGTCGCTGGAGGCGCAGCCCGCAAGGACGCTGATGCCCAGGGTGCCCAGAAGTGCCGAGGAGAGGAGGCGCCGCCGCGAGAAGCCCGGCAATCTCTCCGCTGGCCCGGGGGCTACGGTTCGGGGTGTCATGGAGACGGGCTCATGCATGGCTGTCCTTTGATAACGGTAACTTCGGGACTCGGTTGGAGCTGGCGGAATACATACCCAACGGGTGTGGGTGCGGCCGTTTCGGCGAACCCCGACGGCGGTGACGTAGCGCCCCAAGGTAGAGAGGACAACCGCGGCGGCCAGAATTGTCCGGGCCGGCCAGCTCAGGGTCCAGGAGGTCAGGACCACGTCCGGGGCCGGCATGCTCAGGGCTTCTTCGTGTCGGTGCGTCCGGCGAGAATTGCGCCGATGAGGATCAGCACGGCACCGGTGGGGTAGCCGATGAAAATGTCCTGGGTGATGCTCGGCCCCTGCCCCGTGGCTGCCAGGTGGGCGATCCAGTGGCTGATGGCGACCAGGGCACCTGCGGCCATGAGGACCTGTCCGATCCGAACGAACCGCCGGTGCCGGCGGTAGCGTGATTCGGGGTCGGCTGCTTGTTTGGGCTTATTGAACTTCTTCATGGGTTTCCTTTGGGGTCTTAGCTAGCCGTTGGTCCCGCCGGCACACGAGGCTCCGGGTTCGGGTGCGTTCGGGGATTGGGCGTAAGCCCGGATGAAGGCGGGGATGCGGTCGTCTCCGGCGTCCTGCAATGTCAGCTGGGCCCCCCAAGCGGTGGCGGTGACCGGGCCGGTCTGGTCCTTGTCCGGGCTGAGCAGGACATAGGGCTTGTCGAGGGCGAAATCGGTGAGCTTGGTTAGCTCTGCCGCCGGCAGGTCCGGGTTGTAGCTGAGCCACACCGCACCGTGTTCGAGGGAGTGCACCGCACGTTGTTCGTTGACCGGTTCGGTGTAGACCCCGCAGTTCGTCCAGACCGGTGCGTGGTCACCTCCGGCGCCGGGCTGTTGGGGGTAGTCGGCGGCGTCCTGGACGTGGTTCCGGCCCAGGTCAGCGAACGTCTGGACCCCGTCTATGGGTCTTTTCGCAGCCTCCGCAGCTGCGTTCTTTTCCTGGAACGAGTTGGTGACCGTGAAGGCAACGGCGGTAATGATAACCGCGAGGACCAGGCCGAAACTGCCGTAGACCAGGAGGTTCCATCTGCGCTGCTTGGCCTTCTGCTGGGCACGGACGGCAGCCAGGACGGCCTCGTGCTCGGCGCGTCGCTTTCCGGCGTTACTCATGTGTTGGTCCTTTCGGTGGGTGCGGCAGGAGCTCTGCGCGGATCGGGCGAGAGGGTTTCGGCTTCTGAGCGCGGCCGGGACCGGAAGGCCTGGAAGAGGGCCAGTCCGGCAAGAAGGAGCAGGCCGGAGACCCAGGTGTTCACGCGCAGCCCCATAATGGTGTTCGCGGGATCAGAGCGCATCAGTTCAAAGGCAAACCGGCCGGCGGTGTAGAGGACGATGTAGAGGGCAAACACGGACCCGCTGCCAAACCGGTACTTGCGATCCAGGAACATCAGCAGCGACGCGACGGCCAGGCACCAGAGCGATTCGTACAGGAAGGTGGGTTGGAAGTAGCCCAGGACTTCCGGTGCGCCGTCGGGGCCGGTTATCGCCTGGCCTGTGGCCTGGTTCATGTTGTAGATCCGGAGTTTCCAGGGCAGATCCGTCGGGCCGCCATAGAGTTCGTTGTTGAACCAGTTCCCCCACCGTCCCAGGCCCTGGGCGATCAGCAAGCCGGGGGCGGCCGCGTCAGCGAACGCCATGAAGGGGATCCCGGCGCGCCGGGCGCCGATCGCGGCGCCGACAAGTCCCAGGGCGACTGCCCCCCAGATCCCGAGGCCGCCTTCCCAGATCCGAAGCGCCCCCCAAGGGTCTTTGCCTGGGCCGAAGTAGAGCTGGTTGTCGGTGATGACGTGGTAGACCCTGCCGCCGATGATGCCGAACGGTACGGCCCATATCACGATGTCCAGGGTCTGGGCGGTCGTGCCGCCGCGTTCCCGGAGGCGGCGGGCTGTCAGCCATGTGCCGAAGACGATGCCTGCCAGGATGCAGAGCGCGTAGAAGCGCACGGTCAGGGGCCCCAGCTCCAGGGCGCTGACCGTCGGGGACGGGATGAAGTAATCCGTTATTGCTGAAGGCGTCATGGCTGTGCTCACTTGATGTAGGAGAAGAGGGCCATCATGCCGCGCTCGGCGTGATAAGCGTTGTGGCAGTGGACGAGCCACTGGCCCGGATTGTCGGCGTCGAAGAATACGGTGAGGGTTTCCTTGGGCCGGACGATGACGGTGTCTTTGCGGGCCCCTCCGGAACCGACCTGGAAGGTGTGGCCGTGCAGGTGCATCGGGTGCCACATGTCTGTCTCGTTGATAAAGCTCACTTGGACCCGTTCGCCTTCTTTGATGTCGAAGGTGTGCTCGAACGGGTTGACCATTTCGAAGCGGTGGCCATTGATGCCCCAGTCGTATTTCTCCATGCTGCCGGTGAGCCTGAGCTCGTGGGTCCGGTCCGGGGTCCGGGGCTGCAGGGTGACTGCCGGGTCGGCTTTGAGCTGGCCTCCGTCCAGGACGGTCCCTTCCAGCTTGCCGGGCAACACCGCCGGGAGCGGCTGTTTTCCCGAGCCGGTGCTGATGAATCCGAGGGCCTTGCCGGTCTTCCCTTCGGGCAGTGCCAGCAACGGGGTGAAGCCTTCGGCGACGGTGAGGAGGGCATCGATGCGTTCGCCCATGCCGAGCACGACCGCGTCAACGTTCTGATGGACGGCGGGAAACCCGTCGGTGTGGGTCAGGGTGATCTTCTGCCCGGGGATTCCGACGCGGTAGGCGGTGTCCCCGGCGGCGTTGATGAGCCGGAGGCGTATGACCTGCCCTGCAACGGCGGGCAGGATCTGTGCCTGGTCCGGTGCTTTGGAGTTGAACAGGTGGTACGGGTAGCTGACGTCGCCGGCGTCCCCGCCGAGGAAGTCGCTGCGGGATCCCATGAGCATGTGCTTCATCCCTGACGGAGCGGGACGGGCGTCGGGGGAGGCGGTGGGTCTGGCTGAGCGTTCCAGTCCCGCCGTGTACATCCCTTGGGAGAGTTCAGCCAGGACATCGTCGGGGGTGCCGGTGATGCCGTCCATCCAGTCGTCCAGGATGATGACCCAATCCTTGTCATAGATCAGCGGTTCGGCGGGGTCTTCCACGATCAGTGCCCCGTACAGTGCGCGTTCACGCTGCATGTCCATGTGGGAGTGGTACCAGTACGTCCCGGGATGGGGGAGGCTGAAGTCGTAGCTGAAATTGGACCCGGCTGCCACCGGTTCCTGGGTGATGTGCTGGACGCCGTCCTGGTCGTTGCGCAGGGCCAGGCCATGCCAGTGGATGCTGGTCTGGTCTTTGAGCCGGTTGGTCAGCGCCACGCTGAGCCGGTCACCGGCCCGGGCGCGGATTTCGGGGGCGGTGAGGTTCCCGTTGTACCCCCAGGTGGTGGCTGGTTTAGAGGCGATGCTGGTGTCAAAGGCGGAGGCTTCCAGGCTTTGGGTCACCGTTGTCCCGGTCCGGGGGCGGCGGGCTTCGACGCCGGCCACGGCCGGGTCATCCGGCATCACCCGGCCGGGCGGAGCGGGCGTGGGCTGGCCGGAGCAGGAAGCCAGGGCCGCGGCTGCGGCGCCGGCGGACGCCAGGTGCATAAAGCGCCGGCGGTTCAGTTGGAATGAGGAAGGGTTCACGTCAGATCCTAGGGTGGGAATCGGAGCAGGGAGTGCGCCGGAGTGAATTGGTCAGACCCGTCGTGGTCAGATCGGGGTGAGGAAGGTGCCGGAGAGGTTCTGCAGTTTATAGATCCACTGCACCCACACTCCGGTGATCATCAGGATGCCCAAGATGATCAGGATGGAGGCGCCGGCGATGTTGACGGTGCGGATGTGTCTGCGAACCAGGGCAAGGGTGTTGGTGACCCAGCCGAAGCCCATGGCGGCCAGGGCGAACGGGATGCCCAGGCCCAAGCAGTAGGCGAAGGCCAGCAGAGCCCCGCGTCCGGCGCTGCCGGTTGTCACGCTCAGGGACAGCACCGCGCTCAGTGTCGGGCCCATGCAGGGTGTCCAGCCCAGGCCGAAGACGATGCCGAGTAGCGGTGCGCCGCCGAGTCCTGTGCGGCGGCCGAGGGTGATTTTGCGGGTCTGCTGCAGCCAGGGCACCAGGCCGAGCAGGGCCACGCCCATCAGGACCACGACGATTCCCAGTCCGCGCATCAGTGTGTCCTGCCAGCGCAGCAGCCAGGAACCAATCGCCCCGAATGCTGCCCCGTAGAGGGTGAATACGGCGGCGAACCCCAGCACGAACAGGCCCACGCCGGCCAGCACCCGGCGGCGGTTCCGCGGCTGCGTCGGGTCGGTCAGGCCGGAGACGAAGCCGAGGTAGCCGGGGACCAGGGGCAGGATGCAGGGGGAGAGGAAGGAGACGAGTCCGGCGGTCATGGCCAGGGGGATCGCGATGAGCAGCGCCCCGGAGGTGACCGTGGAGGCGAAAAAGCCGCCGATTTCCATCGGCTCAGGCCGCGTCGGAGGGTCGGAAAACCGCCCCGCCGTCCGTGGACACGACCAAGCCGGTTGAGGTAGCGGCCCAGATCCAGGGTTTACCCTCCGATCCTTCCGTCGCAGCGATGGCCTTGACCTGTCCCTGGATCTGCCCGGTCCGGGACCAGGTGGCGCCAGCGTCGGAGGAGTAATGCACCGTGCCGTCCGGTTCCACACCGATGGCTTCTGTGGCGCTGGCGAACGCGGCGAACTGCACCACCGGGGCAGCCTTGTCCAGGACCCAGGTGGCGCCGCTGTCGGTCGAGCGCTGCACACCGTCGACGGTGGTGGCCAGCACGGTGTCGCTGTAGGGGTTCCCGGCCAGGGCTGCCGGTGCGAAGCCCGCGGCGATTGTTGTCCAGGTCTTCCCGTCAGAGCTCGCGCGTAAGGCCCCGTCGAAGGCGACGATCCCGGACTTGGTGGCGGTCAGGGCATCGAAATCGGACTCTCCCTGGCGCGAAAGCTGCTCCCACGTCGCACCGCCGTCGCTGGTCTTGACCAGACCCAGCGGGTTGGGAAGATCCGAACCCGGGCCAGGGTGGCCCGACGCGTAGAAGACGCCCTGCTCCATGGCAGCGGTGAAACCCATCAGGTCGTTCGTGGGTCCGATCCTGACGGCGGGTTTTTTGGACACGTCGAACAGGCCCTCGTGGGTGGCCAGGAGTACCTGGCCGGTTTCACCGTTGATGTTCAGGCCATGGATGTGGGCGCTGGGCAGACCTGTGGCGGCGCCGGCTGATGACGGGGTGCCGGCCGTCGGGTCGGTGGACGGGGCGCAGGCAGCCAGGGACAGCGCCAGGAACAGGGCCGCGGCTGAGACGGCGATGATACGGGAACGTTTAAGAGAGCGCGCAGGCACGATGAATCTCCAGGTGACGGAACGGAAAAAAGAGGTGTGGAGGGGGAGGCGCCGGCCCGTGGCCGGGCCGGCGCCGGGTCTGCCAGCTAGAGGGTGGCCAGCAGGTCCTTCATTTCCTGCATTTCAGCTTCCTGGGAGGTGGCGATGTCTTTGCTGAGCTGGACTGCCTCGGCGTTCTTACCGTCCGTGCTCTCAGTTTTGGCCATCATGATGGCGCCTTCGTGGTGGGCGATCATCTGGGTCAGGAACAGCTTGGCCGCCTCGGTTCCCTGAGCGGCTTCAAGGGCGGTCATGTCTTCATCGCCCATCATGCCGGACATGCTGTGCCCGGAGGGCGTGCCGGTGGGCATCTCGGTGGGCTGGTTCCAACTGGTCAGCCAGCCGGTCATCTTCTCGATTTCCGGTGCCTGGGCCGCTTTGATCTTGGTGGCCAGATCCGTCACCGGGGCCGGGATTCCTTCTTTGGCGAGGACCATGTCGGACATTTCCACGGCCTGGGTGTGGTGCGGGATCATCATCTGGGCGAACATGGTGTCGGCGTCGTTGAAGTCCGCGGCAGCGGGCGCGGAGCTGGATGACATCCCGGAGCTGCCGTGGTTCATCCCGGGCATGCTCCCTCCATCCGAACCCGCGGAACAACCGGCCAGGGCGATCGCCGCGGCGATGGTGACAGCGGAAATGGTCAGTGTTTTCTTCATCAAAATCAGGTCCTTCAAAGTATCAACCGGCGTCATACGCCGCAGCGGATAGCGTGGCTGCAGGGCCCGCCGGATCTCAGGCGGGGGTATGCAGTGTGGGTACGCAAGCGTGGCGTGGAGGGTGCGCCGGGCAGGACACGGCGCAGCGCAGCTTTACGTCCGGCTGATGCAGAGGTCGCCGGGGGAAGGACCCTCCGGCAGGAAGGAATAGCTGATCGTTGCCCTGGCGAGGGCATTCGTGTCAGGGGTCTGGAGCGGTGCGGTGCCGGGCAGCGGCGCCGACAGGGAGGTGTTCGCCGGGGACAGGACACAGACCGCATCCATCGCCGACATACTCGGGCAGCCGGCGGCGTCGGCTGCGTCGGCGCACGAGGAGGCTGATCCGGCAAGCATCCCGGGCCCGGCCGCGGAGTCCATCGGGGACTGTGCCGGGGCATGGACGGGGTTGCTGACAGGGCTCTGTATCTGCTGAACTGCCGTATCCATGCCTGCGGTGGCCGCCGGCATGGCGTGGGCCCCGGTCATGATGTGCATACCGAGGATCCCAGCCACAATGGTCAGGAATCCCGCCAGCAGCGCGGCACGGGTCAGGAACGCCGTGACGCGGCCGGATCCGGTTGCTGCCATGGTGTTCCTCCTTCCGTAGCCATTCATGGGTTTAAGGGTACGGCAGGGATCTTACCCTGCCGAGCTTAGGGTTCAACGAACCCGGGAGGGATTCAGTTTCACCCTTCGCAGCAACTGAGCGTTCAGGGCCACGACGATGGTGGACACGGACATCAGCACGGCCCCGGCGGCGGGTGACAGAACCACCCCTGCGAAGGCGAGCACACCGGCGGCCAGCGGGACGGAGAGGATGTTGTAGCCGGTGGCCCAGATGAGGTTCTGCCACATCTTCGCGTAGCTGGCCCGGGACAGGTCCACCATGGACAGCACCGCGCGGGGGTCATTGCCGGCCAGCACCACCCCGGCGGATTCCATGGCTACGTCCGTTCCGGCTCCGATCGC
>NZ_JBSRZM010000054.1:0-9329 GCF_054057635.1 Arthrobacter sp. UYNi723 | reverse complement strand
CGGCGGCCGAAACCCACCAACGCGAAACTCGGCGGCAACAACCCCCGGTTCGCGAGGTCATACACGGCCGGCATGAGCTTCTTACGGGCAAGGTCACCCGTCACTCCGAAGAGCACCAACGAGGACGGACCGGCAATCCGGTTCAGGCGACGATCACGCGGATCCCGCAACGGGTTGCGGCCAGACTTAAGTCCAGACCTCACACTTGAATCAACGTAAGTAACTGACATGGTTGCTTCTAACTTTCGGCAAGGCAGTGCGGCAGCCGACCGACGCTCACGAGAGTATCTGCTCGCGGGTCTCCCCATAGGGAACGGTGTCACTGAGTGCGAGGGTGTACCGGCTGGGATCATGGCGGGTGACCAGAATGCCGGCATAGCAATGAGGCGTCGCTACCTGGCGGAGCGCGGCCTCTGCATGGTCGAGCAACTCGTAAAGCCGACCAGGCTCGGTAACGATGACTTCCAAATTGTGTGTGGCCTGACTACGCATGATGAACAGCTTCCTTTCCAGGGATCCGGATCCCCCAATGTGCCAAACCCCTCATCCTTGGGGTGTGTTGTGTTCTTGGTTCTTACACCGAACGTGTACTGCCCGCGGTGACGTATCTCCGCGGGCAGTACGGGCATGACATTCCGGCTGGTTAGTTGATGGCGGCGCGGAGCTGCTTGGCTGCCAGTGCGGGGTCGGCCGCGCTGTAGATGCCGCCTCCGACGACGGCTACGTCGGCGCCGGCCTTCTGGACTGCTTCGATGGTGGCGAGCTTCACGCCGCCTGCGACGGAGAACGGAACGCGCGCTTCTGCTCCGGCGCGGAGCAGCCCGGTCAGGTCGAAGCCCGGCAAGGCCTGCTCGTCGAGACCGGCGTGCATCTCTACGAACTTGGCACCCAGAGCGCGGGCTTCCTTAGCGCGGGTGACTTTGTCTGCCACGCCGATGAGGTCAACGACGATGCCCTTGTTGTGGGCTTTGGCTGCCTTGACGGCGCCGGCGATGGTGGAGTCGTCGGCAGAGCCGAGCACGGTGACCAGGTCGGCGCCGGCTTTGAAAGCGATGTCGGCTTCAAGTTCTCCGGCGTCCATGGTCTTCATGTCAGCGAAGACGATCTTGTCCGGGTGGGCGTTCTTGACGGCGGTGACGGCGGAGAGGCCGGCAGCCTTGATCAAGGGGGTGCCGAGTTCGATGATGTCGACGTACTCGGCGACCTGACCGGCCAGTTCGAGGGCGGCTTCGGTGGTCAGGACGTCCATAGCAACTTGGAGTTTCATGGTGTTGTTTTCTTTCTGTTGGGAACTGCAGTGGGTGTGAAAAATTGTGGTTCGGTTATTCGAGGTTGGCGTGGCGGAGCCAGAGCTCTTCGGCCGGTACGTCGGTGTTGTCCCACAGGGACTGGAACAGGGTTTCAGTGGCGAGGAACAGTACCTGCTCGAAGAGCGACCCGGAGTACTGGCGCGAAACGCTGGAGCCGTGATCGGTCTTCTGCGCGGCGGGAATGATCACCACAGCGTCAGCAAGCCCGGCGAGAGGTGAAGTCGCGCTGGTGGTGAACGCGGCAATCCGCGCTCCGGCCTTCGCCGCTGTTTCTGCTGACTTGACTACTCCCGAGGTCGTTCCCGATCCCGAGGCCACCAGGAGCAGGTCACCGGAGGCGATTGCGGGCGTGGTGGTGTCACCGGCAATGTGGACGTTCAGGCCAAGGTGCATCAGCCTCATGGCGGCCATCCGCAGCACCAGCCCGCTTCGGCCGGCTCCGGCGACGAACACCCGGCCAGGATGGCTAAGGTGGCGGGCCACGTCGGCGATCTGCTGCTCGTCGATCTTGGCCGCTGTGTCCGCGATCTCGTCCTGTACAAGAGCGAGATTCCGGACAATGTCACCGGTGGTGCTGTATCCGGTGAGCGTTGTATTTACTGTCGGAGTCACGTTTTGTCCCTTCCATTCGGTCGTCGGCCGGGATCCGGTCGAACGATGCTTTGTGGTTGGTATCCATACTCCCGAAGCGAAAGGGCGGGGGTAACACTGTTTTTTGACGGTTCTGACTACACTTTAGGATTGGTGGTGCCGAGCCGCAGGCTAGCGAGTGCCGAAAAGCCGCAGTTTTGAAGGATTCATTGCATAGACTCTGGAGAACGAGTTAAGTCCACTCACGTACTCTCCGGACTGCTTGTCATTGATCGACCCGTACCCATTTTCCGGAGCGCAGACTTTTGGCCTCGCCGTCATCAATCCAGTCCCAGATTTATCGGTCCCTGCCCGAAATCGAGAGGGCCGATGCGATTGTGGACAGAATTACCAAAGCCATCGGCCTTGGGCTGCTTAAAGTGGGCGAACGCTTGCCACCCGAAGCGGCCCTCTCGGAAATGTTTGGGGTTGGCGGCGCCACTCTTCGCGAAGCTTTGGGGGAACTGCGCGAGCGGGGGATCGTCGAGACCCGCAGGGGCCGAAGTGGGGGAACCTTCGTGGTCAACCAGCCTCGTACGCAGAAGGACGTCATCCGGGATTGGTTCCTCTCGACGTCAATTTCGGAAATACGTGACATCGGTGACGAACATTCCGCTATAGCAGCCACCACCGTCCGTCTGGCCTGTGAGCGCGCAGAAGCACACGACTTCGAGCGCCTTCAGGAACTTGCGCGGGCATTAATTCTGGCCGACACCCCCGAAGTGCGTGCACCTGCTGACAGCCGCTTCCACATCGAGCTGGCAATAGCCGCACAATCGCCGAGGCTCGCCAACGCGGAAATACGGCTTCAGGAAGAAACAGTCCAGCAGCTTTGGACTCCCCTCACGGTGGCATTTGACCCCGAGCAGGCAACCGCAGAACACTTGGAATTGGTCCGGGCAGTAGCCCAAGACCAGCCGGAGAAGGCCCAAAACCTTATCCTTGATCACATCAGGCGGAACATTTTTCATCTGATAGACCAGAAACTGACCCTCGGCTATGCCCAATCAAACCAGGATGGTCAATGAAGCCCACCGTTGAAGTCGTACATGCTGCATCTGACCTTTCTTCCTGGATGAGCGGCGTCTGCACGGAGGTCAAAAAGCTCTCCAGCGACGTTTCTTCCCTCCTTGAACGAAATCTCGCCGGCAAGTCCAAAGCAGGCAAGGCGGTCCTCAAGGGATTGGATGAATATCCCCGGGATTTCCTGACGAAGAACAGCTACGCAGCCGGGGCCGGGACCTTCTTCGCCGTGGAAACCATCGAGGAGGGGGTGCCGGCTTTGGACTGGTGGGCCCGCAAGGAACACGGCACCATCGGCAGGCTCGACCTCGACATGACTCCAGGCAGCAGCCGATATTACGACTATGAGAAGCTGCCGTTCTTTTCCACCGCCGCTTCCACAGGTGAGCAGAGTGTATGGGGGCCATATGTGGACTTCCTCGGCTTCGAGGAATACATCCTGACATTTGCGGCCCCGCTTTCTGTTCACGGGCGTTTCACGGGCGTGGCTGCATGCGACATCCGGATCAGGGACCTGGAACCCCTCATCATGCCCACTCTGCGCGCCATTCCCGGAGATGCGGCCCTCGTCAATGCCAGCAACCGCGTCATTCTCGGCAACACCGGTTTATACCTCGTTGGTGAGCGGATTAAATCCGGTGTTCCCGACCAGCATCGGATGGCCCTGGACGTCCCACACCTTGGGCTTTCCCTGATTTTCGCTGTCTAGGTGCGAACTTTCCCAGGCACGGGTCAACGTCGGTTGCACCGAAGCTGGAAAAAGTTCGGCGAATAAAAGCTATCGCAATAGAGCTTTTAAGCTGTAACCTCTGTGGGTGATCTGTTTCACATGCCATACCTCGGAGCAGTCACGAGTCTTTCGGCACCAGAGGAAGAATTTCCCGGGCTCGGACATCACCCTTGTCCACGTCACGAGAGCTCAACTCTGAAGGTGTTTTTGCGAGCGACCCCCCTGCCGCACCAGTCGGCCTAGCACGTTGGCGCTACCACTGCGCGCACCGGAGCCTGCCTCGTTTTACTTGCCAGTCCGCCGTCCGGACCTTCATGCAGTTGCAAGATCGTGCTGCCGGATAGCGCCGTGATACCACATGCCGGGCTGGACAGGTGTGTTCTTGCACCGCCACTGGAAGATTCAAGAAAAAGAGTTCCATAACGAAGAAGTCAGAGACGACTAGAGTAGTTTTAGGGAGATTTTATGAGTGAAAATCGTTCAGACGGCACCGATCACCTGGAACGGTCGATCGACTGGAAGCAGGGTTTGGCCATTGCGCTGGGTGTGCCCTTGCTGATTCTGCCCTCATTGGGCTATCTGCCGATGTATGTGTCCGCCGCAGCAATTCTCATCTGGGGATTGTCGGTCCTTCAGGGTTTTATGCAGAGCACCGCGTATGCCGAGATGGCCACGACGTTCCCCAAGGCTTCCGGCCTGCCGGGGTTCGCCCAGCATGTATTCCGGACGGAGAACTACAAGGGCAAGTACGACAAGGGCAAGCTGATCGGTGGCTTCAGTGCGTGGAGCTACTGGTTCGCCTGGAATCCTGTACTGGCAATTTTTTCCATCCTGGTGGGCGGTTACCTGCATGGGCTGTTTCCGGCTCTGGCCGAGACATTCACCGAGTACCAGCTCGCACTGATCTCAGGCCTGGTGATTTTCACCGGGTTGTTCATCGTCAACTGGTTCGGTCTCAAGGACGGCGCCAAACTGGGCTACATCCTGGCTGCGTTCTCTCTTATACCCCTGGTTGTCCTGACCGTGGCGCCTTTCGCGACCGGGAAAGTCGACATGTCAAACATCACCGGCAGCTGGATGCCGGCCGACTGGGCCTGGGACATGCACCACATCCTGATTCTCTTTGGCATCTTTGCGATCGCTCAGTGGAGTGCCTGCGCCTGGGAAACGGCAGCCATTTACGGCCCCGAATACAAGAACCCGTCCAGGGATGTCCCCAAAGCGCTTTATGCGTGCGGCATCATCTGCTTCTTCTCATTTGTCTTAGTGCAATCCGCGGTGATCGGCGTGCTTGGTGTTGAGGGTGTACTGGCCGAGCCCCTGTCGCCCCTGATTCCAGTGGCCCAGGCCGTCTTTGGCCAGGCAGGCACCATGATCACCATCATCATGCTGATCGCCGCCATGATCCTCATCATCCAGACGGCCTATCTGGGCTCTTCCCGCGCCATGCACTCCATGTCGAGCGAAGGCAACCTCCCCAGGGTCTTCGGCAAGACAAACCGCCAGGGCACTCCGTTTGTCGCGATGCTGGTCATCGGGGCCTTCAACCTGGTACTGATTTCGATGGGAACGCCGGCGGCAATACTTGCAGCGTCCGCAATTGGTTACACCTGCGCCAACGGCATCAGCCTGTTCGCATATGTCAGGGCTAAGAATCACCCGTCCTTCGCCAACCTCGAACGGCCCTTCAAAGCACCCAAGGGCTGGAAAAAGGTTGCCCTGCTCTTTGGCCTGTTCAATCTACCCCTATGCCTGGTGGGCGTGGTGTACCTGAACAGCCTGGAGGTCGGTTGGACCTCAACCTGGGTTGGTTTCCTCGTACTATCGCTCTATTTACCCATCTGGTTGTATACCCAGCGTGAATCCCGTCGGCTGAATGACAAAGCAGCCACTGCTCCATCTTCAGACCACGACGCCGGGGACCTTCGACCGGTTCCAAATCCCAGGTGACGTAGCCGGCCGGGGATTCCGCCGGAAGAGTCCTGCACACGTGTCCCGATCATGTCCACCGGGTTGACGCATGACGGGGTAGTACAGGCGTTGTTCTAGCCCGGCGCACCAGGACGGACAGTGGTAGACGCTTGTTTCACGGTGGATGCCGGGCCCTTACGAGGGCCCGGCATCCACCGTTGCGCTTTTCCGGTGGTTCCCTACGTGTCAATAGTTCCCACGCAAAATAAACACTAAATCCCAAGGCGTAATTTTCTAAAAAAGACTGGACTAGATGAATTAAGTACCGTAGCTTTGCAGATGGGACGAGGAGCGTGACTCGCATCACACCAGCAAGGGCTCGGATTAGAGCTCAGTTGGTTACCCCTGAGGACGGCCCCTCCCGGAACCCCATCTTTTACACACCACTAGTCAAAGGAGACACCATGGAAACCACCCTCGTAGGAACACTGACCAAGGCCGGATCGATCCACAAGGTAGAGAACGGCTTCATCGGCCTCCCGTCCATGGACGAGCCGGGGACGGTCGCCGCGATCGGCGATTCCCTCCATAACCCGGAGGGGTCGGTCATGTGCGCCGGATTCTTCGAACTGAAGGCCTCGGAGCCCTTGGTGTACACCTACACCTACGACGAAATGAAGGTCGTCATCAAGGGAGAATTCATCCTCACGGACCAGACCACGGGCGAAGTGACGCACGCGAAGGAGCGCGACGTGCTGTTCTTCCCCAAGGGCACAACCGTCAAGTTTGAAACCCCTGAGTACGGCCTGGGGTTCTTCGCCGGCGACCGCACCTTCGCACCGTAAGACCGACCATGCGTTCCGCGTCCATGCCGCCAGCAGCCGGCAACGGCCTGGAACCTGGTTTCCGCGGTGTCATCTGTGTATCTTTCGGATCCTCAGATGACACCGCACTTCCAGACACCAATGGCCAGCCCCGGTACGATCTCCATTTCGAATCGGCAACCGCCGAGAGCCTCTCGGAACTCAAGTCTGTGTTCAGCGGTTCCCGTGTAGGCGTCCGTCTGATACTCGCAGGCCCTCCGACGGATATCCGTGCAGCCGCAGCAGCCGCCGCAGACTGCGGACTTCTGGGCGATGAGGTAACGCTCCTGCTCCAGGAAACCGGACCCCGGTTTGTTTATTGCCCGCATTGCCTTACCACCACCGTTGATGAAGCAGCCGGCACCGAGGTGAAGTGTCAAGGATGCGCCACCACCTTGACCATCGCTGATCACTTTTCCCGACGAAGAGGCGCATACCTGGGCTACTCAGCCCACGCCGAGGAGGCAGCATGACCGCCATAGCGCTCCAGCCCCGCGTCCACCCGGCGGTGGAAGGAGGCCTCCAGCTGGAGGTGACAAACGTCAGCCGCCAGACGGAATCGATTGTCAGCATCACGATGGCTGCCCCGGAAGGTGGAAGGTTGCCCTCCTACGTCCCGGGGAGCCACCTTGTGGTCCAATGGGGAAACGGCGTCAATGCATACTCACTGACAGGCTCAGGCAACGCACCGTCCGAATACAGCATCTCTGTCCTGAGGGTCGGCGAAGGAGCCGGCGGCTCCTTAGCCATGCACCGGCTTTGCGTCGGTGATCGTGTTAATGTTGCGCGCCCCCGGAGTGCTTTTGCTCCCGCATCAACAGCGACGCATCATCTGCTTGTTGCTGCAGGAATCGGGATCACGCCGATTCTTTCACATGCCAGGGCCGCGGTGGAACGGGGCTCCACAGCAACGATGATCTACGTGCACCGGCCAGACGCCGGCGCCCACGTAACGGAAGCGCGGGAACTGCTCGGGCCCGGGCTGACCGCTTTGGTCGAGTGCACTGACCGGGGCAGTTTCCAAAACGTTCTGGCGGAAGCGCTCATAACGCAGCCCGTCGGAACCCACCTCTACGTGTGCGGTCCGGTTGTCTTCATGGATGCGGTCCTGGAAGAGGCCCGAGGCCATGGCTGGTCATCCGCCCGGCTCCATTCAGAAGCCTTTGGCGCAGCTGAACTGGACGCGGGCGAACCCTTTACGGTGCATCTGGCACGCAGCGGCGTTCGTTTGGAAGTTCCAGCCGGCGTTTCGCTGCTGGAGACCCTTGAAACAGCAGGGCAAAGCATCCCCAATATGTGCCGAAAAGGCATCTGCGGCGAATGCGTCCTGCCGGTGCTTCGCGGCGCACCCCAGCACCGGGATCTTTACCTATCCGAGCAGGAAAAGGCCGCGAACACCATAATGATGTGCTGCGTTTCGCGTAGCAACGACCCAGAATTGGAGTTGGACCTTTGAGTAGCACGATCATCGAAACCGATCCTGACGCCGCCCTCCTCCCGGAACGGATCAGGCGCTTTCCCTTTCCTTTTGCCTCTGACACCTACCGGTACAGCGCAAACGTCGAACCAGCCACCAAGACAGCGCCGACAGAGGCGGGCGCCTGGGGCGCCCATCTCGTGGACATCGACGAACACTATCTGGATGAACTGGCCGAGCGCGCCAAGGTGCTGACACGCGACCCTTCCCGCGTGAATGTCCTCCCCCACATGCGAACGGCGGTGTGGGACGCCCTCACCACCCTGCTGTCCTCCATGGCCGAAGACTACCCGGATACGATGTCTTTCCACCGGGAAGGGAACATCTGCCGTTGGCGTAACGGTCTGCAGAACCTCGAGGTGGAATTCACCGTCGGAGACGACAGCTCGCTGCCGGAGGGGCCACTGCGGTTCCTCGGCACCCAGATCCAGGACGACATCATTCTTCTTGATATCCGCGAAGACACGTTGTGGCTTGATGCCGGCCTGGTCACCTTCGCCGCCGACTGGTCATTCGGTTTCGACGTCGGCATGAACTTTCTTGAAATCCACCATCCCGTCCCGCGGGTGAAGGAAGAACGCATCACCAGCCGGGCCGAGCAGTTCCTGTTGCGCCTGCAGCCCGGGGAACAATTTCGGCGGACCAACTGGACGATGACCATAGGCCGGCGTATGGATACCTCCACGGAAACGTACCCTGAATGGGGCCCCGACCGCAGCACCATAGCCGACGATCCCGCCATGCCGGAGAAGCTACACCTGCGGGTGGAAGTGCAGCATTTGATCCGGCTCCCGCACTCCGGTGCCCTGCTGTTCCTGGTCCGGACCCATCTCCTGCCGCTCACCGACATTGCCCGGGTACCTGCGTGGCGGGAAAAGATGGGCCATGTGCTGGCCGAACTACCGGACGACATGGCCGAATACAAGGGCATCATCCGCTACCGCAAAGCTGCATCTGACTGGCTGCTCGCCCGCTAAACCCCGGCATCGCGCCATAAACAGGCAATAAAAGAATATGCATAAAAAAAGCTAGACTAAATGATTTATTTCACGTAGCTTGGCTGCAAGAGGAACACGTGACCGGCATCACGTCCGTGGAGTTCAGAGTTGAGCTCCGCCGGCAAGGCCCGGCATCCTCCAGGCAGCTTTCAAGCATATGAGTGGACTGCCAAGTATTCGCAAAACGCCACCCATGTCACGGGGCAATTCGCCTATCAGGCCGTAGGGATCTCATCCTCAAGAAAGAACCAAGGAGAAAACCATGACTCTCACCACTGAAATCCACACCGAGGTTGGGGTAGCACACCCTCTCGATCCGCTCTCCCGCGACGAGATTTCCCGGGCCGCGGCCATCCTGAAGGATGGCCAGGCCGCGGCCGAATCGTT
>NZ_JBSRZM010000053.1:0-10106 GCF_054057635.1 Arthrobacter sp. UYNi723 | reverse complement strand
CTCACCCGCCACGAATTCCACGGCGAATGGAACTACACGCTCACCACACCCGACACGCCGTGACCGGCCGGCATTATTGTTTCGCGAGCCCTAAGTGAAAGACCACCCACGGTCAGCAGGGAAGTCGGAAGGAGACACAAGTACGCCCACATCCAAGCAGGCGGAGGGCCCACCATCCAGGGCTCTGACCCCGCCACCCACATAATTTCATAGGCGCGCGGCGCCAGACACACTCCGCAGCCGGTCTCAGAGGGGCCGACGGAGGGTAAATGTACACACATCAGAAGCAAAAAACGCCCCTGACGTGGGAAAACGTGCCCGAGGTGGGACTCGAACTGCATTCCAACCCCTGCAGACACAGGGCTCCCGCGGAAACATGCGGAATCCGGCCCGGTCCGTCCCACATACGACCCAATCCGAAGCCCGAAATGTGGACAATGTCCACACACCTTTTTTGCCATATTCCAGGCCAACCACTGAGCTGCCGCGCTCACCCACCAGGGCTCTGTGGTGTGCCAAAGGGAACTTGCGCACACGATTGCCCTGGTCGCGTCCGGGGCCGGGCGCTGTCAGCCAGCCCGGCACTGGAAACTATTCCCCAAAGCCGGGGACTCAGGAAGTCCGGCAGTCTGCTGGTGCACTGTCCGAAAGACGCGCCTGGTCGCGTTCATATTTCCCAAACAGGCCAGGACCAGGGTGCACATGGTTCCGGTACGGGGATTCCGTCAGTTTCGCCGGCGCCGGTGAGATGTGGGGCGGTGGTACCAGTCGCGAGGGTGTGAGGGGCCGCAGCCCATTTGCCTGTGGCTCGCCGTGGTTCAACCGGGCCAATACGACCGCGGATCCGCACCCAGCACAAACGAGAATGAACTGTACGGCTACTGTCCAGCGCCGATACGGGCCTGGATCCAAAAGTCACTGTCACTAGCTACCTGGTGCCGGGCGCACCGCAACCGGCACCAGGGTGCCGCAGCTGCGGCCCTAGTCGCCACTGCGTGCAGGCAGCGTCTGCAAATTCTTTGCCGGGCATCAGTGCTTGTCGAGTTCCAAGGCTGTAACAATCGCTTCAAGCGAAGGCAGAGCCTGCTCATGGGCCGAACAGCCCTGGTCGACGAGCCACGGCCATGCCGCCCACACTTTGTTTCGAGACCTTTCATGTGTCCTTTGGTGAAGTGCTGTGGGAGCTGGCGCGAGTGGAGCTGTTGCGTACTACAAGCGTCGGCGTGATTGGCGTACGGTCCACGTCCCGCCCGTCCATGGCGCCGAGTAGCACCTCCATGCTCATGAGTGCCAGTGCGGTGAAGTCCTGGCGCACAGTGGTGAGGGGAGGCAGGAAATAGTCCGACCCTTCGATGTCGTCGAATCCGACGACGCTGACATCGTCCGGGACGCGGATGCCGTTTTCGGCGAAAGCGCGAATAAGCCCCAGGGCGGTATGGTCGCTGGCTGCGAAGATCGCCTGAGGGATCCTTCCCTCCCGGACGAGCTGGAGGCCGGACTCGTAGGCCCATTTGGGGCTCCAGTCGCCCTCGATGCACAGCCCTGGGGCAAGTCCGGCGTCACGGAGCGCGGCCCTCCAACCGCGCTTGCGTACCCGTCCGTCGAACCAGTCCATGGAGCCGGCGAAGTGGGCGATGTCGGTGTGGCCTAGGTCTATGAGGTGCTGGGTGGCCAGCCTCGCTCCGAGCTCCTGATTTTCTGAGTATGTGAAGACGTTTGGTGTTGACGATGCTCCGGCGGCGATCATCTCCACTGGTACACGGCATGAGGCATTCCAGACAGCTGCTGCCATGTCGACGAGAGGCGCGATGACTATGACCCCCCCGACGCCGGTATCGTCCAAGGTGTCGAGGGCGGCTTGCACAGACTCTTCATAGGGTTTTTCGACACTGATAACGGTTGTGGCGTAGCCCTTCTTACGCGCAATGTTCTCAAGGGCCATGAGTGTCCCGACAGGGCCGAACCGTGGCGAGCCGTCCGAGAGTATGCCGATGGAAGTTGACCGGCTGGTGACCAGCGCGGTCGCGGCCCGGTTCCGCCGGTACCCGATGTCCTTGATGATCTGCAGAACTCGCTCGCGAGTTGAAGCACTGACGTCCGGTGCGTTGTTGAGGACTCGCGAGACAGTCCCGAACGAGACGCCGGCGATTTGCGCCACATCGTTGATGGTCGGCTTCCGCCGCAACGAAGCGTCCGGAAGCCGCTCACTCGCCTCACGGGGGATCACTGTTCCTCTCACGTGCTCTCCTGTCCTGCACTGGCCGGGCCGAGTCCGCGGTTGTTCCGTGCGGCCTTAATCTTACGTCGCCGCACGCATCCTAAACCTCAAATCGGACAGTGGCGTGATGCTTGACACAAACATCCGTAAACGTTTACGATTTTTCTAAGCGTAAACGTTCACGGTGGTTTCGTAAACGTTGACGGAGACAGACTTCAACGAAGAGGGAGCGGGATGAGCAACACCATCGTCGATGCACTTTTACTCGACCCCAGCGTTGGCCTTCGAAATATTGACCCGGCCCAGTGGGCCAATTTGGAAGTGCTCCTGACGGACACCGCACGTGATGATCTCGCAGTCGCTGTCCGCACCTTCGTCTCCGCCGGCTCCTCGGCTGTCGTCGGCATCTTCGATGACAACCTCCTTTGGGCGAGCCTGGTGGTCTCTGTCGACCAATCAGGCGCGCCGACGTCACTGTCGACCATTGACGGCTCGGTCGCCGAGACAGCCGGCGGTGAAATGACGAAAGCGGCAGGTGAGGCGGTTCGGTGGGTTCAAGCCCATCACGGACCGTGTTCCCTGGGCTTCTTCGTCGACAAAGTGCATGCAGAGGCGTTCCTGAGGGCTTCAGACAAGGCCGCTGCTATCCGCACGGCCTCCGCCACTGGCGGACTCGTCCTGTCGCCGGTTCCCCCTGCCCTCGCCATAGCCCTGGCCTGATCCAACACAACCATCCGACCTATCCATCCACTCACAAGCACTGGAGAACAATGATGATCCGCAGGCTTCCCATTGTGGCCTTGGCCGCAGTCCTGTCACTTTCCGTCGCTTCCTGCAGCAGTTCGACAACGGGCACCTCAAACGCTCCTGATGCGGGGGTGTCCGAGAAGGCCCAGCAGGCCCTTGACAACATCAAGGGACAGGTCCTGAGCAAGGGCCCCAACGGCGAGACGCCCTCGCCGGCATCCGTTGCAGATCTGACACCCGAAGAGATCGGGAAGGTCAAGGCACTCAACGCCAAGGCTGCAATCGTGATGCACTACGGCGGCAACGACTGGGCGACCGCCCAGACCAACGGGCTAAAGAGCGAATTCGAAAAGCTTGGCATCAAGGTCATCGCCACAACCGACGCGAACTTTAAACCGGACAAGCAGGTATCGGACATCGAGACCGTCATGACGCAGGACCCGGACATCATCGTCTCCATCCCCACGGACCCCGTGGCCACGGCCTCCGCCTACAAGAAAGCCGCGGCCGCCGGAACGAAGATCGTTTTTATGGACAACATCCCCCAGGGACTGACTGCCGGCAAGGACTACGTCTCTGTTGTCTCTGCCGACAACTATGGCAACGGTGTCGTCTCTGCCCACCAAATGGCCAAGGCCCTCGGTGGCAAGGGGAAGATCGGACTTGTCTTCCACCAGGCCGACTTCTTCGTGACCAAGCAGCGCTACCAGGGATTCAAGGAGACAATCACTAAGGAGTACCCCGACATCAAGATCGTCGAGGAGAAGGGCATCGCCGGGCCGGACTTCGCAGGAGACGCCCAGGCCGCTGCGAACGCCATGCTGAGCAAGTACGCCGACCTGTCGGGCATCTGGGCGGTGTGGGACGTCCCCGCAGAAGGTGTCATGGCTGCAGCCCGTGCCGCGGGCCGACAGGATTTGAAGATCGCCACTGAGGACCTCGGCAAGAACGTCGCCATCGCACTGGCCAAAGATCAACTCGTCGTCGGCCTCGGGGCCCAGGTTCCGTTCGACCAGGGCGTTACCGAAGCCCGGCTGGCCGCAGGCGCACTGATCGGCAAGCAAGCACCGGCATATGTGGCGCTGAGCGCACTGCCGGTTGACCACTCCAACGTCCTGGAAGCCTGGAAGCAGGTCTACCACGAGGACGCTCCCAAGGACATTCAAGAGTCCTATAAAAAGTAGCCAGACCCGACGGTGCGGGGGTACCCCACCCCCGCACCGTCCTGAAAGGGCAACAATGAACACCGCAGACAATGTGGTCGAGATGCGCTCGATCTCCAAGGGCTTCAACGGCGTTTCAGTGCTGAAGGATGTCAGCTTTGACGTCCGGAAGGGCGAGGTCCACGCCCTCGCAGGAGGCAATGGTGCCGGAAAGTCCACACTGATGAAGATCCTTCAAGGTGTCTACCAGGCGGACGCTGGCGAGATCCTCATTGGAGGCAATCCGGTCGCCATCAACTCGATTCAGGACGCGAAGGCCGCCGGCATCGGAATGGTCTTCCAGGAATTCAGCCTCGTACCGAGCCTGACCGTCGCTCAGAACATCTTCCTTGCCTCCGAGCCGCTCGGTGCGGGCGGGCTCATCGACGACCGCGCCTCGGAGCGGCGGGCCAAGGAAGTCTTCGCCGAGATGGAGGTGAACGTCGACCCTCGTGCTGAGGTTTCCCGGCTCGGCACGGCTTACTGGCAGCTGACCGAGATCGCCAAGGCACTCTCGCAGGACGCCCAGGTGCTGATCATGGATGAACCCACCGCCAGCCTGGCCCGGCACGAGTCCGAAGCGCTCTTCGAACTGATCGACCGCCTCAAACAGCGGGGCATCTCGATCATCTATATCTCTCACCGCATGGACGAGGTGTACCGTCTGGCCGACCGGATCACCATCCTTCGCGACGGCCGTCGACTCCTTACCGAGCCGCTGACCGATGTGACACCCGAACAGATTGTGGAAGGCATCGTCGGCAAGAAGATCGAGGGCCAACTTGCCTACCGTGAGCGGGACCATGTGGCCCACGAGGGTGCACCCCTGCTGGAGGTTCGCGGACTGAATGCCGGGCGGCGGGTAAGGGACGTCTCCTTCTCGCTCCGCCCCGGTGAGATTCTGGGCCTGGCCGGTCTGATGGGTAGCGGTCGTACCGAACTTGCCCGGACACTCTTCGGCATCGACCGGCTGGATAGCGGTGAGATCCTGATCCGGGGGCAGAAAATCAATCTGACCTCGCCGCAGCAGGCAATCGACGCCGGTGTTGCCCTCATCCCCGAGGACCGACGGGCTCAAGGCCTCGTCCTGGACCACTCCGTCCGCGACAACCTGCTGCTGCCTTTGCTTGGCCAGATCAAGCGGGGACCGCTCCTGGACTCCGCCAAGGGCAAGGAACTGTCCTCGTCCCTCATCAAGAAGTTCGCGGTCAAGGTCGCCCACCCCCACCGCCCCGTGCGCCTGCTTTCGGGCGGCAACCAGCAGAAAGTGGTCATCGCCAAGTGGCTGGGCACCGATCCAGACATCCTGATCCTGGACGAACCGACCGCCGGCGTCGATATCGGCACTAAGAGCGAAATCCTGGACATGATCCGTGAACTCGCCAGCGCCGGCAAAGCCGTCATCGTCATCTCCTCCGAGTACCCCGAACTACTCGCGGTCAGCGACCGCGTTCTCGTCCTCAAGGACGGCTCCGTCATCCGTGACATCCCCCGCAGCGACATCGCTGACGAGGAATATCTTCAACTTGCAGTCCAGGGAGTCTGAACAGTGAGCAACGCCAACACCATCACCCCCCGTAACACCGCGGCACCCCGCAGCTTCGGCACCATGCTGAAAGAGCTCGACTGGCGGCGTTACGTCATTTACATCGGCTTCGTCGTCGTCTTCATATTCTTCGCCATTCTGCTGCGCGACCAGGGCTTCCTGTCCCCGCAGAACCTGCTCAACATCTTCCGGCAGACGGCCACGATCACCGTGATCGCAGTAGGCATGACTTACGTCATATCCTGCGCAGAAATCGACCTGAGCGTCGGATCGGTGGCTGGCCTCTCCAGCGTCTGTACAGCCATGGCGTTGTCCCAATGGGGCCTGGTCCCCGGCATCCTCGCCGGCCTAGCCGTCGGACTCGTGGTCGGGTCGATCAACGGCGCACTGGTCAGTCTCCTTGGCATCCCGTCCTTCCTGGTGACGCTCGGCATGCTGGGCATCGCAGTCGGCGTCGCCCAGTGGATTACGGCCTCGGCCCCCCAGCCGATCCTGAATGACACCTTCAACATGCTGTTCGGATCCGGTGACTTCGGTCCCGTACCGGGCCTGGTCGCCTGGAGCGCCATCTTCGTTGCCATCGGCGCCGTCGTCCTGAACCGCACAAAGTTCGGCCGCCAGGTCCTCGCCACCGGAGGTAACCGCAACGCTGCTGAGTTCACCGGCATCAACACCAAACGCATCAAATTCCAGGTGCTCCTCATCTCTGGCATGGTCGCGAGCGTTGCCGGCATGCTGTACGCCGGCCGTCTCCAGTCCGGCCGCTTCCAATGGGGATCAGGCGATGAGCTATCCGCCATTGCCGCCGTCATCCTCGGCGGGACAAGCCTCTTCGGCGGCTTCGGCTCCATCATGGGAACTCTCTTCGGCGCCCTTCTGATTGGCCTGATCAACAACGGACTGATCCTGGCCGGCCTCGACAGCAGCCAGCAGCAGGTGGTCCGCGGGGCCATCATCATCCTGGCCGTCGCCCTCGCCCGGAAGAAATAGCCTTGGCCAGCGCAATTGCCCGCGCCACCGGCCCCCTAAACCCACCTGTCTCCTCTTGACCTATCTGAAAGGCCTCAGCATGAAACTCGGATACTCCACAATCACCTGGGGTGGCGTCGTAGGCCACCCGGTAGGGGTGACCAGCATTAAAGACCTCTTCTACATGACCCATGGGCCCATGGACAGAGCGGTCAAGGACATCGCAGCCGCCGGCTATGAGGGCGTGGAGATGTTCGACGGCAACCTCGCTGAATACGCCGACAAGCCCGAGCAACTCCGCAGCATCCTCGACGAGGCCGGCGTCTCCCTCGTCAGCGTCTACACCGGCGCGAACTTCATCTACACTGACATCCTGCCCGACGAGCTGCACCGCATCCAGCGCGCCGCCGAGCTCGCTGCGACCTTCGGGGCCGAGCGCCTCGTCGTCGGAGGTGGCGCCCGGCGCGCCACCGGCACCACGGACGAGGACTACCGTCGGCTGGGGGAGGCCCTCGACAAGGTCACCGACATCGCCGAGTCCGCCGGTCTCTCCGCCAGCTACCATCCCCACCTCACGACGATCGTCGAGAACCCCGACGAGCTGAACCGGCTGATGGCCCTGACCCGCATCGGCTTCTGCCCGGACACGGCTCATCTTGCCGCCGGCGGCGGCGACCCGGCCGCCCTCATCCGCAAATACCCGGACCGCATACGCCACGTCCACCTCAAGGACTTCCGGAAGGATCCCTTCGCCTTCCTGCCCCTCGGGCAGGGCGAACTCGACTTCCCGGACATCATCCAAGCCATCAGGGAGAGCGGCTATGACAGCTGGCTGATGGTCGAACTCGACGAGTACGACGGCGACCCCCGCGCTGCCGCCGAGATCAGCCGTCGGTACCTCGAAGAACTCCTCCCTTAACAACCCTCCCCCACACGCATTTCAGAAAAGGAACACGATCGTGAAGAACCTCAACGTCGGCCTCATCGGAGGCGGCTTCATGGGCAAGGCCCACTCCCTGGCCTACTCCGCCATGCCCATGTTCTTTTGGCCCGCCCCGGCCCTCCCCGTCCGCCACACCATCGCCGAAGCCAACGACACGCTCGCTGCCGAGGCCGCCCGCCGCTTCGGCTTCGAGAACTCCACCGCCGACTGGCGGCGGATCATCGACGACCCGGCCATCGATGTCGTCGACATCGCCACCCCCAACCACCTCCACGCCGAGATCGCCATCGCCGCGGCGCAGGCCGGCAAGCACATCATCTGCGAAAAGCCCCTCGCCCGCACCGGCGAGGAGTCCAAGGCCATGTACGACGCGGTCAAGGACGCCGGCATCGTACACATGGTCGCCTTCAACTACCGCCGCACCCCCGCCGTTGCCCTGGCCAAGAAATACATCGAGGAAGGCGCCATCGGCCGCGTCCTCAACTTCCGCGGCACATACCTCCAGGATTGGTCCGCCAACCCCAACTCCCCCCTGTCCTGGCGCTTCCAGAAGAACATCGCCGGCTCCGGGGCCCTCGGCGACATCGCCACCCATGTCGTCGACATGGCCCGCTACCTTGTAGGCGAGTTCTCCTCCGTGAACTCTGTCCTCTCCACCTGGATTCCCGAACGACCACTGCAGACCGGAGGCGCCGACGCACTGGGGACCGTCCGGGGCGGCGAAGGACCCCGCGGCGAGGTCGACGTCGACGACGAGGTCATGACCATGGTCCGCTTCGCCAACGGCGCCGTCGGCTCCATCGAGGCCACCCGCAACGCCTACGGCCGCAACAACTTCATCACCTTCGAGATCCACGGCACCGAAGGCAGCATCGCCTTCAACTACGAACGCCGCGACGAACTCCAGGTCTGCTTCGCCTCCGACCAGAACGACCGGCGCGGATTCCGGACCGTCTACACCGGCCCGGCCCACCCATACGGGGATGGCCTCTGGCCCATCCCGGCCCTGGGCATCGGCTACGGCGAGACGAAAATCATCGAAGCACACGACTTCTTCAAAGCCATCGCCGAAGGCGGCAGCGTGAGCCCGAACTTCGCCGACGGCTATCAGACGGCGCTCATCGAGGATGCGATCGTGGCCTCTGCCGAGAAGGGCGTGTGGATCGACGTGCCAACGGTCGCCGATCTCGCCACAACCGCGAAGTAAGGATAGGGGAAGGGGTGCGGGCCGCCCGTCCCCCTCCCGTTACTCCTGGGAACCAGCCCCCTCCCCCATCCTGCGACGCCAACGGCCACCAAACTCTCATTCTGAAGCGGACTGGCAACGGGCCGATTCCCTTAGTCCTGTTGCCGTTAAGGCTGGCCTGTGCAAGCTCACCAAAGACGAAGCCCATCGCTATTCCCAGAAAGAACAAAAATCATGTCTTACCGGACCAATCCGAGCAAACCCCTGGGTGTGGCGGGGATCGGTTACGCGTTCATGGGCAAGGCCCACTCGAACGCCTGGCGGAACGTCGCCAGCTTCTTCGACGTCCCGGCCTTCGAGCAGAAAGTCCTCGTGGGCCGGGACGCCGGACAGGTGGCCGAAGCCGCTGAAAAGTATGGCTGGGCCGAGTCCGCGACGGACTGGCGCGCCGTGATCGCCAGAGACGACATCCACATCGTCGATATCTGCACGCCGGGCTGGATGCATGCCGAAATCGCCATCGCAGCGCTCGAAGCGGGCAAGCATGTCCTTGTCGAAAAACCCCTCGCCAACACAATCGCCGAGGCCGAGGCCATGACGACTGCCGCCGCAGCGGCCCGGGGCCGCGGGGTGCAGTCCATGGTCGGGTTCAACTACCGCCGTGTGCCCGCCCTGGCCATGGCCCGCGAACTGATCGCGGAGGGCCGGCTCGGCATCGTCCGGCACGTCCGGGCAGCGTATCTGCAGGACTGGCTCGCCGATGACAAGGCCCCGATGACCTGGCGGTTGCGGAAGGAAACAGCCGGCTCAGGCGCACTGGGGGACATCGCCTCCCATGCCATCGACCAGGTCCAGCACCTCACCGGTCAAGCTGTGACTGAGGTGACCGGCACGTTGAGGACGTTCGTCGCAGAGCGTCCCGGCCCCAACGGTCCGGAAGAAGTGACCGTCGACGATGCCGCATGGGCCACCCTCGGGATGACAGGTAACATCAGCGCCTCGGTGGAGGCCTCCCGCGTGGCCACAGGGCAGAAGAACAGTCTTCGGATAGAAGTCTATGGCTCACTCGGGTCACTGACATTCGACCTCGAAAACCTCAACGAACTAAACTTCCTCGACGCCACCACCCCGGTGCGGGAACAGGGGTTCCGGCGGATCCTGGTCAACGAACCCGAACACCCCTACCTTGACGCGTGGTGGTGTTAGGCGTCGCAGTGGTTGACGGTAGGGGCGTCGTTGCCGGTGACGAGGCAGGTTTTTGCCGTGGCGTCTTGATTTAGTGCCGTCGGCGGCGT
>NZ_JBSRZM010000052.1:0-10522 GCF_054057635.1 Arthrobacter sp. UYNi723 | reverse complement strand
CCGTCCAAGAAGGGCAACAAGAGCCTCAAACGGGCCTTCTTCCTCTCCTCATTCGCCGCGTTGAAGGACCCGCTGTCACGGGCGTACTACGACCGGAAGCGCGCCGAGGGCAAACGGCACAACCAGGCCCTCATCGCCCTCGCCCGGCGCCGCTGCGACGTCCTCTTCGCGATGCTCCGCGACGGCACACTCTACGACGCGCCGAGCCCCACGACAGCCTGAGAGGCCAGAGGCATCAGCCGGCGGGCAAACCCCCGCTGGCCGTTGGTTCCTGCCCAAAAACGATCCGCCACCATTTCGAAGGAAAACCCGTCCCAATGCTTGACAAAAAACATAGGGACACGTTCCCCGGCGGCAGCCCTCACCGCCCACCAGACCCGCGATCAGGAATCCCTGGCCGCGTAACCGAAATACAACGACGAAACTGTCTCAAAAACTTGACGTGCGCACAAGCGGGTCCGAATCCATTCGCGGGAGACGAAGCTGACCGGCTACCGGGCCCTCGTAGATGCCACCGCCGACGTCGACCCGGTGGCCGGCTGTGCGGTCACTTTGCGGCGGTGGTTCCGGAGGTTGCGAGGTCGATGCCACGGGTCTCCGGGAGGCCGAAGGTGGCGAAGAGGCTCACCAGGCTCACTCCGGCCAGAAGCAGCCCGATGGCCGGACTCCCCAGGCTGGCGCCGAGCGACGCCGCCACCAGTGGCGTGACACCACCGCCGACCAGCGCTCCGAGGTTGTAGGCCATTCCGGCACCTGTGTAGCGGTAGCGGGTGGCGAAGAGCTCCGGCAGGAAGGCGCCAACCGGACCGTAGATTCCGGCGACGATCAGCAGCGTGCCGGACAGCCCGACTCCAAACGACCAGGTGGTGCCTATGTCGAGGATCGGGAAGAGCAGGAGCGACCAGGGGATCGCCACGAAGCACGAGCCGACGATCACGGCTCGGCGGCCGATCCGGTCGGAGAGCATTGCGCTGCCAATAGTTCCGGCTGCGAAGAATATCGCGCCGACGATTCCCAGCGAGAGGATGGTGGGCCGGCTGTGGCCAAGGCCCTCGGCACTTGTGCCATAGCTGCTGAGAAAGGCTGTGCCGATGTAGAAGAAGGCGAAGAGCATCATGGTGGAGGCGCCGCCCAAGAGGATCTGGCGTGGCTGGTTTCGCACCGACTCCCACACGGGCAGCTTGCGGGGCCCAGCCGGGACGGCGCTCGAGTCGCTGGCCTCCTTGAAGACTGGAGTCTCTTCGATCTTGAGGCGGATGTAGAGACCGATCATAACGAGCACTGCACTTCCGATGAAAGGAATGCGCCAGCCGAATGTGAGGAATGCCTCCGACTTGTCGCCGAGTGACAGATTGATGATGAGGAAGGTTGCACTCGCGAGGGCGAAGCCAATCGACGGGCCCAGCTGGGGGAAGGCTGCGAAGAGGCCCCGGTGTTTGGGCGGGGCGTACTCGGCGGCCATCAGTGCCGCGCCGGCCCATTCGCCGCCGACAGCGAATCCTTGAAGAAAGCGGAGAACAACGAGGATGATCGGCGCGGCGATCCCGATTACGCTGGCGTCGGGCAGCAGCCCGATGGTGACGGTCGCGATGCCCATGATGAGCAGTGTGCTGACGAGTGTTTTCTTGCGCCCCAGCCTGTCACCGAAGTGGCCGAACAGGACGGCACCAAGGGGGCGCGAGACAAAGGCCACGGCAAAGGTTCCGAATGAGGCGAGAGTGCCGGCGGCCGGGCCGAGCGCCGGGAAGAAGACCTGGGGGAAGACGAGGGCCGCAGCCGTACCGTAGATGAGGAAGTCGTAGAACTCGATGATGCTGCCCATCGAGCTGGCGACGGCGACCCTGGCCATCGAGGTGGGGCGCGGACCGGACCGGTTCGCCACCGGTGCGAGGCTTTCGAGCATGCGATATCTCCTTTGACATCGGTCGTCGAAACGAGGTTTGTTTCGACGCGAAGATGCCATCGTGCCAGCGCCGTGCGTTCGCCACCACCTCCCGATGGAGGTGTTTTAGCGTCACCGGTCAGGGCAAAAGGCGGAGCCGGCGTGCGGCCACTACGGCCTCCGCGCGGCTGTGCGCGTCCAGTTTCGCCATGATCGACTGCATGTAGCTCTTCACGGTGACTGCCTTGAGTGAAAGCCGTTTGCCGGTTTCGGCATAGGAACAGCCGAGCGCCACTTGGGCGAGCACATCCGTCTCCCGTCGGGTGAGGTGCGGGACGCCGGCCGGCGCCGCGTCGGAGCCCTCGAGCCGTGCGGTCACGGCGAGGATGCGCTGGGCGAGTTCGGGATCAGTCGTGGTGCTGGCCACCGAGAGGAGCTCGGCATGCGCGAGCCGGACGGTCTCGATGAGGTTCCGGTCCGGTGGCTCCGCGGCCAGGCTTTGGACGACCCGGAGAATCGAGACCCGGTGGTCCACCTCGTCCCGAATGGCCAGTTCCCGCGAGATCCTCGAGGCGCCGGCGCTGAGTTCGGTCACCACGCACTCGCCGATCGATGTCCGCTCCCGCGTTGCCGCGTAGAGGACACACCGGGCACGGCCGTCTACGAGGATGGGGAGCGCCACCATGGTCCGCAGCCCCTCGATGCGTACGGCGTCGTCATGATGATGGGTGATGCTGTCGGAGTCAAAGTAGTCGGCCACCCCGACCGTGCGCGCCTGGGAGAGGGCCCGCCCGCCCACGCCCTCGCCGGGCTGCACGCTGAGGTTCTTCAGACCGTGCGTCGTCGTGCCGAAGAACTCGGTGATGGTGAGCTCGGTGCGGTTGACGAGGCCTGCGAAGAACACTGCTGAGCCTGTCCGGGCTGCGGTTTCCCGGATCGCCCGCTTCAGCAGGTCGCGGTCGCTCGGACGGTAGACTTCGTTGTCATGCCCTTTCATAGGGCCCTTCCCCGGTTAGATGGAGCAGGTGGACTGAGCAGCCGGATGGAGCAGGCTAGACGGATCGGCCGTCGAGCTTGTCCTGGATGCGACGCGCCAGCTCAGCAGTGGGTGTCGAGCGCGGAAAAACGGCCACAACCAGGTCATCCTCGGCTGCCTTGGATGCCGGGTCCTCCGGTGGCAGTACCCCGAAGATACGGCGCACCGCCTGGAGTTCGTGTTCCAGATTCTGGAGGGAGCCACGGGGGGAATCCAGCATCATTTCGCGCAGCACATAGTTATGAGTTGATGTGACTGCGGCGGCGAACCGGATGGCGTCCAGTGTTGATATGCCTGGCAGAGCGCGGCGGAGGTAGTCCGAGAAAAGCCGTTCATAGCGGGAGACCATGATCGTTTCCCGGTCCCGGAGCGCGGGCACCGCCTGCACGACGTGGTAGCGCTTCTGGGCCAATGTCCGGCGTTCGGAAAACTTCGCAAAGACCAGTTCCGCGGCCTGGCAGACGGCCGCCCATGGATCCGGGTGGCCCACGGACAGGTAGGCGGTCAGCTCAGCGAGCAGGGCTTCGTGGTCCGCAAAGATCACGTCTTCCTTGGCGCGGAACTGACGGAAGAAGGTGCTGCGGGAGATGCCGGCAGCGAGGGCAACATCGTCCACGCTGGTCGGGTCGTAGCCATTGTCGGTGAACAGGTCCAGCGCGGCCTCGGCCACGCCGGAACGGAAATTAGCCACTGATGCCATCCCGGTACAGTAGCAGCGCGTCACCCTGTCCGCCGCCGCCACAAAGCGCGACGGCGGATTTGCCGCTCCCGCGCCGCATCAGCTCATGGACGGCCGAGACCACCAGCCGCGCTCCGGAGGCGCCGATCGGATGTCCGATGGCGATGGCACCGCCGTTGACGTTCACCTTGTCCAAACCGAGGCCCAGGGCCGCTGCGGAGTGCACCACCACCGAGGCGAAGGCTTCGTTGATTTCCACGAAGTCAAGGTCCCCGGCCGTCCAGCCGGCGCGGGCCAGGGCTGCGGTGATTGCCTGTGCCGGCTTGTCCGGCAGTGTTGTGTCCGGCCCGGCGATCTGCCCGGCGGGCCCGACGACGGCCAGCACGTCGAGCCCGTGGGCATCGGCGTAGGCGCGGGTCACCAGCACGACGGCGGCGGCGCCGTCGCTCAGCGGCGAAGCATTTCCGGCGGTGACTGTTCCCGCCGCGGTGAAGGCCGGCTTCAGCCCGGCCAGCACCTCCTGCGTGGATTGAGGGCGTACGCCCTCGTCATCGCTTACCAGCACGGGCGCGCCGCGCTTCTGCGGCACCGAAACAGGGACGATTTCGGCGCTGAATCTTCCCTCGGCCCGGGCCGCGGCCGCCCGCTGGTGGGACAGCGCCGCGATAGTGTCCTGCACCTCGCGGGAGAGCTGAAGGTCCGCGTTGGCGCGGTCCGTGGCAATGCCCATGAGCTCCTGGTCAAAGGCATCCGTGAGCCCATCATGGCCGGCCGAGTCCACGGCCGTGATGCCGCCGTAGAGGTAGCCGGCGCGCGAGCCGGTGAGCAGGTGCGGTGCCTGGCTCATGGATTCCTGGCCGCCGGCGACCACCACATCCGCCTCGCCCAGTTTGAGCAGCCTGACGCCCTGGATGATGGCACTCAGCCCGGAGAGGCAGACGCTGTTAACGGTGACGGCGGGGGCGCTGAGCGGTATTCCTGCCGCGACGGCGCTTTGGCGCGCGGGGTTCTGGCCGGCGCCGGCCGTCAGGACCTGGCCCAAGATGACCGCATCGACGGCGGCCGGCCCAACCCCGGAGCGTTCCAGAGCCGCGGCGATGGCCGTGGCGCCAAGCTGTACAGCGCTCCGTGAAGCCAGGTGGCCCATCAGTTTTCCCTGAGGGGTGCGGGCCGCGCCCACAACAACTATGTCCTGGCTGCTCATTTGGTGGGTTCCTTGCTGAGGGCTGGGGCGCTGAGGTCCAGGGCGCGTAGCCGCGACTTCAGGACCTTGCCGGTGGAGTTGTGGGGGAGCTCTTCGGGGAAAAGGATCCTGTCCGGAACCTTGAATCCTGAGAGCAGGCCCTTGACGTGCGAGCGGATCTCCTCGGCCGTGACCGAGCTGGAGCTGCTGCGGATGACAAAGGCCACCGGGCGTTCGCCCCATTTCTCGTGCGCGACGCCGATCACGGCCACGTTCAGCACTGCCGGGTGGCTCATAATGGCTTGCTCCACCTCGATAGTGGAGATGTTTTCTCCGCCGGAGATGATGATGTCCTTGGCCCGGTCCTTGAGCTGGATGTAGCCGTCGGGATGCATCACGCCGAGGTCGCCGGTATGGAACCAGCCGCCGCGGAAGGCGTCGGCCGTGGCTTCGGGATCCTTGAAGTAACCGAGCATCACGTTGTTGCCACGCAGCACGATTTCGCCCAGCGTTGCGCCGTCGGCCGGGACATCGAGCATGTCCAGGTCCACGATGCGCGCCGTCTCGGCCTGCAGCATCCCCACTCCCTGGCGGGAGATCTTGACGGCCCTGTCCTGGGTGGATAGATCATCCCACTCGGTTTGATGCTCACAGATCGTGTACGGGCCGTACACCTCGGTCAACCCATAAACGTGGACCACGCTTATCCCGATTGCCTCCAGTGACGTGATGATCGCGGGCGACGGCGGCGCGCCCGCCGTCGTGATACGCAGCGGCACCTTCAGCTCGTGGGCCTGGGGTGCGCCGGCAATAATGCTGCACACCGTGGGGGCGCCGCAGAGGTTGGTGACTCCGAGAGTGTCGATGGCGTCCCAGACCGTGTCCGCGCGCACAGCCCGCAGGCAGATGTGGAGGCCTGCGGCCGCCGTCACGGCCCAAGTGGTGCACCAGCCGTTGCAGTGGAACATCGGAAGCGTCCACAGGTAGCGCGTGTCGCCGGTGAACTGATTGTGGATGGTTTCCCCGAGCGAGTTCAGGTACGCCCCGCGGTGCGAATACAGCACACCCTTGGGCTTGCCTGTGGTGCCGGAGGTGTAGTTGAGCGTGATGGGGGTGCGTTCGTCCTGGACACCCCACGGAAGATCCGTGTCCCCGCATCCCGGTCCGGCGAGGAAGTCTGCGTACTGCGTCGTGCCCATGCCTGCCGGGACCTCCGGATACGGGATGGTGCTGTCCGGCACTTCGATCACCTCAGCCAGCTGCGTCAGGCCCAGGTCCATTCCCGCCACGGTGGCCAGCAGTTCCGAATCGGCAAACAGCAGCCTGGCTTCGGAATGCTCCAGGATGTACTGGAGCTCCCGGGCGGACATCCGCGAGTTCAGGGCCACCAGGACGCCCCCGGCCAGGGGGACGGCAAAGTGGGCAATCAGCAGTTCCGGCACATTAGGACACAGGAAGGCCACCCGGTCACCGGGCTGGATCCTGCTCTTGAGCACCTTGGCCAGCCCCTGGGCTTCGGCAGCGAAGTCCCGGTAAGTATAGGAGCGGTCACCGTGGAGGATCGCCGTCTTCTGCCCGAACACCTCGGCGGAGCGCTGCAGGAACCGCAGGGGGCTCAGCGGGGTTTCATTGGGAAGTTCAATTGTGGTCATGGCGAATCCTTAGGCGAAGGCGCTTTGTCCGGTGACATCGCGGCCGATCAATAGGGTCTGAATGCTTTGCGTGCCTTCGTAGGTATGGATGGATTCGATGTCCAGAAGGTGCCGGATCACGTGGTTTTCCAGCAGGATGCCGTTGCCGCCCAACATGTCGCGGGCAATGGACGCCAGCTCGCGGGCCTTGCGGGTGTTGTGGTACTTCGCCATCGAGGCCTGGGTGGGGCGCATCTGGCCGGCCGTATCAAGCCCCGCGAGGTGGAAACAGTGCAGCTGCATACTGGTCAGCTCCGAGAGCATGTACGCCAGGCGGTCCTGAACAAGTTGGAACTTTGCCAGCGGCTTGCCGAACTGTGTCCGCTGCGTGGCATAGTTCAACGCGGCTTCGTAGACGGCGGTGGCGTGGCCGAGGGCGGACCAGGCCACCCCCAGGCGCGTGGCAACAAGGATTTCGGACGTGTCCTTGAAAGTGCGGGCACCGGGGAGAAGATTGGCCTTTGGAATGCGGACGTTGTTGAGCTTGATCCGGGCCTGGTGTATTGCGCGCAGCGAGGCCTTTCCGGTGATGGTTTCGGCCTCGTAACCCTCCCGGTCCTGTTCCACCAGGAAACCGCGGACATCGCCGTCGTCATCGCGTGCCCAGACCACCGTGACATCGCCTACGGAGCCGTTGCCGATCCACTTCTTCTCGCCATTGAGGACGTAGTCCTCCCCATCGAGCGAGGCGCTGGTTTCCAGTGCCACGGAATCGGAGCCGTGGTCCGGTTCCGTCAGGGCGAACGCGCCGAGCTTTTCGCCGCGGGCCAGCGGACCGAGCCAGGTCCTGCGCTGGGTGTCAGAGCCAAAAAGGGCAATCGTCCGCAGTACCAGGCCGCCCTGGACTGCGATCACCGTGCCCAGGGAACCGTCCCCGCGGGAGACCTCCATGTTAACCAGGCCGGCGGCCAGCGCGGACATGGGCTCCAGGCCCTGTACGTCAATGCCGTCGGCCAGCAGGTTCATGGTGCCCATCCGCTTGGCCAGGTGGGCGGGGAACTCGGCCCGCTCCCAGTAGTCGTTCATCTGCGGCAGGGCCTCCGCGGTGAAATCCCGGGCACGCCTCCACGCTTCGCGGTCGGGTGCGGAAATGTTGGCGAAGACGGAGTAGTAGTCCGTGTCCAGCGGTTCAGCGACGTCATAGTCGGGCATGGGCTTACATCCTTTTTTGGGGAGGAATTGAAGAATGGCGCGGAGGTGGCGGCGCTTGTTTGAGGCGGGCCGCGCGGCCCTGGCTATCCGACGAAGCCGGACCCGGGGTGGAAATCCCGTCCCCACACACGCCGGGAGGCGCCGCTTTGGTCTAGCAGCGGGGTGAGGCCCCCCTGACGCTGGGGGAAGTTGGCGCCCAGCAGCATGCACAAATCCACTTCCGCGGGACCGGCCACCACCTTTTCGGCGAGCATCAGGCCCACCTCCTCGGCCAGGGCGTCAAGTATCCCTGCCCTGATGGCCTCCGCGTCCGGTGCCGGCAATGAACCTCCGGCTTCGGCAGCCGGCAGCAGGGCGGCCGCCTCGGGAAGCACCGTGCCGGACTTAGCCAGGTAGCCGCGCAGCCGGGCATCCGCAATGGCTGCCAGGCTGCTGCTGACATAAAACCGGTCAGGGTAGGCGTCGTGCATGGTCTCGCAGATGTGCAGCTGGACCGCGGGTCCGATGAAACCCAGCAGCGTCAGCGGAGTCATGGGTAGCCCGAGCGGGTCCAGGGCATGGTCCGCCAGTTCGATATCCGTCCCGTCGTCAATGACCTGCAGCAGTTCGCAGAACAGCCGGGTCAGGATCCGGTTCACCACAAAGCCCGGCGTGTCAGTTACCAGGACCGCAGTCTTGCCCAGAAGCCGGGCAAGCGAACAAGCGGTGGCGACGCTGACGTCGTCGTTGTTGTCAGTGCTGATGATTTCCACGAGCGGCAGCACAGCCACCGGATTGAAGAAATGCAGTCCCACCAGGCGTTCCGGATGGGCCAGGCCGTGGCCCATCGCCGTGACGGAAAGGGACGACGTATTCGTCAGGAGCAGCGCATCAGTGCGCAGCAGGGGCTCGATCTCCGCGAAGACGGCGCCTTTGACGGCCAACTCCTCGAACACCGCCTCGATGACCACGTCGCAGTCCCGGTACTCGCGCTTATCCACGGTGCCGCGGACAAGACTGCCCAGGTCGCGGGCCGCCGTTTCGCTGAGTTGCCCCCGGTTCACCAGCTTCTCCAGGTGCGCGGCGATCCAGCCAAGCGCGCCATCCACCTTTGCCTGGGAAAGATCCGTGATCAGGACCGGAACGCCAAGCTGTTTGGCAAAAACAAGGGCAAGCTGGCTGGCCATGAGCCCGGCCCCGATTACGCCAACGCTTCGGACGGGGCGCGGATCGGCGCCGGGTGCGCCCGCCGGGCGCTGCCGTTGAGTATCTACTAGGGCCGCGGCATACGCCTGCGCCGATTTTCCGAGCGACTCGCAGGCGTCGACCGCAGCGTCCGTGAGCGAGGCAGTTTCTACGACATTGTGAGGAACCATGTCACCGTTCTACAGTGAAACTGAGTGTCAAGTCAAGTGATACTCAGTTTCACGGAGGTGATTGTGGCTTTGGAACGGCCGGGTTGGCGCGATGATCTCCGCGATAATTCCTTTTTCTGCGTGCCCCAATTCGGCTGATGTCGCATTAGGGCGAGACTAAATCGGGGCTATGCGAGACAATGGGAACGGCGGCCGCCACGTGCCACAGTGAGTGCAGTCACATTGGCCGGACGTCTGTTCAGCCGGTGTGGACTGCAAGTCTCAATGAGGAGGAACGATGGGTAACGAAGCCGAAACTCCGGACGCAGCGGAGTCCGTGGATTTTAAGCAAGTCCAGTCGACCAAGCGGTTCCAGGAACTTCGCAAACGTCACCGCAGCTTTGTCTTTCCCATGGCCATTGCATTCCTGCTCTGGTATTTCGCCTACGTCCTGCTGGCTGACTATGCTGCCGGATTCATGTCCATTAAGGTCTGGGGAAACATCAACATCGGGCTCATCCTGGGCCTTCTTCAGTTTGTTTCCACCTTCGCCATTACGGGCTGGTATGTCAGCTACTCCAACCGGAAGCTGGATCCCATCGCCGCTGAAATCCGCCACGAAATCGAAGGCCACGAGTTCGACCAATCCGGCAACCGAGTGGACGGAGCGGCGAAATGAGAGGGACCCGGCGCCTGTGAGAAGCCGTACCTTACGGTTTTAGGGGCGGAATCCCGGCTTTTCCGGGGGTCTGTCCCTTCGCCTTTGAGCCCCATAGACGATGGGAGCGGTGGCTGCTTTCGGCGTGCAGCACCATGACGGGGCAGTCCGCGTGGGCAACACACGCAGAGCTCACGGAGCCGAGGTGCATGCCAAGGAAACCCCCATGGCCCCGGCGTCCAACCACCAGCAACGAAGCACCTGCCGCCGCTTCCACGAGCTTCGCGGCAGCCGGTCCCCGGATCAGTTGCGAGGTCAGCCTTTCCGGAGTCTCCTCACCGAACGCCTTTTCCAAGGCGTCCGCAAGCGTCTTTGATGCAGCCGCTTCAAACCGGGCGAAATCCGGTGGAACGTATCCGGCGTAAATCTCCGGAAAATCCCAACAGGCAATAGCGACAATGGTGGCGTTCAGGGCCGGCGCCAGCTGCGCCCCGAGACGGAGCGCCTGGATGGACGATTCCGAACCGTCCACACCGACAAGAACCTTGGCTTCCGCATCCATGATCATTCTCCTTCGAAGGTGAATCCCGTGGTTGTTCCTAGTTTGCAGCTCCCATTAGCAGTAGCTGTGTGCCGAGCATATGCGCACCCGCAGCGCGAACGGAACTGCTTACGGATGTTTCTCGGGACTGTCCCGGAATCTGATGCTATTTAGGCCTAATCACCGAAGTAGCCGCATGGGCTAAAGCTGGCTAAAGCAGTGTCCACGGGTCCGTCCAAACCGTGTAACCACTCGCCTTATCGACAAATTCTGTGATCTCTCAAGACATCGGTGACAGTTCTGCCTCAGGACACTGGTGACAGTTGATGTCTCAGCACATCGGTGACAGTTCCTTTCGAAAGACGC
>NZ_JBSRZM010000051.1:0-11085 GCF_054057635.1 Arthrobacter sp. UYNi723 | reverse complement strand
TTTCTGTTCCTTAGACAGTCAGAAACCTAGGCGGAAAGCGGCGTGCGTCAGTTAAGGCGCGCTCAAAGCACCCACGGATGAGTCAGGAGAGCCCATTTTCCTCTCCAATTCACCGTCGCCCAGCCCGGACAATCAGGGGCTGAGGCCAGGTCGGGTCGAGGATCAGGTGACTCCAGGATTTCTCGGGTTCCTCATGACCGCGTTCATGGTCATCGCGGTAGTCCTGCTCATGGTGTCCATGGTCCGGCGATCCGGCGAGTGAAGTACCGTGCGCCGGGGCTCGAGTCGCGTCCGTTCCGGACAGCTATGTTAGCTGCAACTGCAAATGCCGCCTGCACCACGGCCTTGGGTGCAAGTCCCAGGCTCCTTCCAGCTCCAGGAGACGCACCGGGAGTCACAGGGAACACTCAGGCCCCAGACATCCCGCTGTTACCTTGCTGTTATACGTTGCAGGGGACCGATGCTTCCCCTCCGTAGAAGGAAATCATGGCCTTATCGTCTGACCTGTCCGACACCGTCAACCCGTCCGCCGTCGCGCCGGGCCCGGGGGCTCGCGCGGGAGGAGGACATTGCTGCGGGGTTTGAGGGAGGATGTCCCGGCCTCGCTGGTTGTATTCCTGGTGGCCCTGCCGCTGTCGCTGGGTATCGCCGCGGCTTCCGGGGCCCCGGTGATGGCGGGCCTGATCGCTGCTGCTGTCGGCGGCATCGTGGCCGGCACCCTGGGCGGTTCGCCGCTTCAGGTGAGCGGTCCGGCGGCCGGCCTGACCGTCGTCGTTGCCGGACTCGTGGAGCAGTTCGGCTGGGCGGCGACGTGCGCGATCACGGCCGCCGCCGGTGTGGTGCAGCTCCTGCTGGGCGTCAGCCGGGCCGGGCGCGTGGCGCTGGCGGTCTCCCCGGTGGTGGTCCGTGCGATGCTCGCGGGCATCGGAGTCACCATTGTCCTGCAGCAGCTCCAGGTGCTGCTCGGTTCGAAGCCTGCCGGGTCACCGCTGGAAAACCTTGCCCGGCTTCCCGAGGCGATCACCGGAGTCGAACTGCACTCGGCGCTGCTGGGCCTGCTGGTCATCGGGCTGCTCGTTGCGTGGAAGCACCTGCCGCCGGCCGTATGGAAGGTCCCCGGCCCCTTGGTGGCCGTCGTGGCCGGCACCGTGGTCTCGCTGGCGTTCGCTCCGGGGGTTGAACGGATCACCTTTTCAGGGTCCGTGTTCGATGCGGTCGCGTTGCCGGAGCTGCCCGACGGGAGCTGGGCGACGGCGGGGATGGCGGTCATTTCGGTGGCGCTCATTGCCAGCATCGAATCGCTCCTGTCCGCGGTGGCCGTGGACAAGATGCACACAGGGCCCCGCACGAACCTCAACCGGGAACTCGTGGGCCAAGGCTCGGCGAACATTGTTTCAGGGTTGCTTGGCGGGCTCCCCGTCACCGGGGTGATCGTGCGCAGTGCCACCAATGTCGAAGCCGGCGCCCGGACCCGAAAGTCCGCAGTGCTGCACGGCGTCTGGGTCCTGGTGTTCTCCGCGCTGTTCGCCGGGCTGATCCAGCTCATTCCGCTGGCCGTGCTGGCCGGGCTCCTGATCGTGATCGGCGCCCGCCTGATCAAGGTTGCGGACATCAGGACGAGCCTGCGCACCGGAGAGATCGGTGTCTACGCCGTGACGCTTTTGTGCGTTATCTTCCTCAACCTCCTGGAGGGCGTCATCATCGGCCTGGCCCTCGCCGCCGTGTTGGTGTTGTGGCGTGTGCTGCGCGCCACCATCCACGCACTGCCGCCCACGCCAGGCCCGGACGGCCTCTGGCGCGTCACGATCGCCGGGTCCTGCAGTTTCCTTGCACTGCCCCGGTTGAATCGTGTGCTGCACTCTATTCCCGAAGGCGCGGACGTGCTGGTGGAGCTCAGCGCGGACTATCTCGACCATGCCTTCCACGAGGCCCTGCTCGACTGGAAGAAGCAGCACGCCGCAACCGGTGGCACGGTCCGCATCGAGGAGAACGGAAACACGGTGTTCGCGGATGCGGCCGGCAACACTCCGCTACGTCAGGAGGCCCTGGAGCTCCCGCTGCCGCCCAGGGCGAACTGGCAGTCTGCCGACGTGGACGACGTCGAGCAGTTGCGGCTGCGGTCCATCCTGCTGGGCGTCGACAAATATCACCGCCGCCACGCGGACAAGGTACTCCCGCACGTGAAGGATCTCGCGGACGGCCAGAATCCGGACACCCTGTTCGTGGCCTGCGTGGACTCACGGGTCAACCCCAACCTGATTACCAGCAGCGGCCCCGGCGACCTGCTCACCCTGCGCAACATCGGCAACGTCGTCTGCAGGCCCGGCGAAGACACCTCCATTGAATCGGCCCTGTCATTTGCAGTCACGGGACTGGGCGTCGATTCCATCGTGATCTGCGGGCACTCCAACTGCGGAGCCATGAAGGCCGTAATCGCCGATGCCGAATCCGGCACCGGGCCGGATGCCTCCGGCCTGGGCCAGGCCTTCAGCTCCTGGCTCGAACACGCCCGTCCGAGCCACCGTGCATACCTGGAAGGGCATCCGGTGGCAGCCGCTGCAGCAGAGGCGGGGTACGGACGCCTGGACCAGCTGGGCATGGTCAACGTGGCCGTGCAACTGCGCAAACTGGAAGACCACCCGCTGGTGGGACCCGCACTGGCGAAAGGCCAACTGCAGGCCACGGGACTCTTCTTCGACATCGCAACAGCCCGGGTGATCCTGGTCACCGCGGACGGAATCCAGCACCTCGACCAGCCAGCCGGGCAGTCCCTGAGGATTTAGCACCGCCCACGTGTCTTGGTCTGAGGACGGCGTAGGCCATCCCGCTCCCGGGATGGCCTACGGGTCCGGCGAAACGATTTCGGCCCGGCCGGAGACCGGCACTCAGCCGATCCCCGATTTGCACGTTCGATACCTGCACTACGGGCGACCTCACCGAAAACCGGCGAGAGTACAAGCCGTTTCGGCCGCGGTCTGCATCGCATCGGGCAACCTGCCAGTGACCTGAGCTGAACGCGTTCCCGGCTGGCGCCTGCTGAGCGACCGAGGGTTTGGCTGACTCACGGGATGGGTACAGGGACCCTTCGTGCGTCCAGATCCGTTCGGCGGGCAACCCAAAAGCCGCCCGTAGGCAGCACCGAATCTACAAGAACAACGGCCAGCGCCCGGCCGGTCCACTGATTTTTGCGCCATAGGAACAGGGCCAGAAGAACGTAAGCGACGAACAGCGCACCGTGCACCGGGCCCAAAAGTTGAACTCCGCCCGCCTGCCCTGTCCCGTATTTCACGATCGTTGCCGGAATGAGCAGCAGCCATGACACGGCTTCAGCCACGGCGAACACTCGGAATACACGCAGAAAGTCCATGGGACCAAAAGTTAGCAGCCTTGGCTGGAAGGATGCTGGAGGGACGTCCCATCGGTCCGGCAGCGGGACCCGCACCCGTTCCTCACCAAGGTCCAGGGTTACCTGCCCAGGGACTCGGGCGGCAGAAAGATCATGGCCTTCCGCGGGCATCGGCCAGCCTCTTCGCTCAGGCGCCCCGGGCGGTTCGCTGACCCGGGTAACACCAAGTCCGTGAGGGAAAGCCTGCACTGGAACCTGTGATGAGGCCCCTGGCCGTTAAACAAGGTGACGCCGGGCACCGCGCCGCACCACGTCAGATAGCTCGTCGCTGGGTTGCCCGGGCTGCTGTCAGCAGGCTGTTGGCCAGGGCCCGGATTTCCGTATTACTATGATTCTTAGTAGATAACGGAGAAGGAGGCGCCCATGCGCTCACGTACAAGGATATTTACCATCGCCGCCGCTGCATTGCTTTCAGTCGGAGCTTCGGCAACCCCTGCGCTTGCTGCTGCCGACGGGGCGGGCCCGGCTGCAGGCTCCTCGGCGTCCGCGGAGCCGCGCGCAGACGGCCAGGACGGCATGACCGGTATGGGGCGGATGCATGAGCAGATGATGAAGGGCATGCCAGACATGGCCGGCATGCAGGAGATGATGCAGAGCGTGCCGGGCATGGCGAAAATGCAGGAGATGATGCAGAGCGTGCCGGGCATGGCGAAAATGCACGAACAGATGATGACCGACCGCCCGGCCGGCCAGGCTTCTTAACACAGGCACATAAGAACCAAGGAGATTGACGATGAATCAGGTACTTTTTTCCCTGGCCCTGCTGGCGTGCCCGGTCGGCATGGGACTCATGATGTGGTTCATGATGCGTGGCCGTAAGGACAGTCCGCCCTCGTCCCCGCCGGCTGCCACCGACGCCGAACTCGCCAGGCTGCGCGCCGAAGTTGACCAGCTGCGCGCGGCCCAGCGGGATGCCGGCGACACCACCGTGACGCCGCCTGCTACGACTGACGGATTCCGATGAGCGAGCTTGTCCTCGCCGCGACGGTCCTTGCGGCATCGCTGGCCCTGACGTACTTCTTCTGTCTGCGCCCGATGCGCCGGGGCCGGTGCGCCATGGTACCCAACGCCCAGGCGGGCGGACAGGCCACCGCTCCGGTGGATCGCGAGGCTGAAATCGCGCGCCTGCGCGAAGAGATAGCGGCGCTGAAGGCGGCAACCCCGACCAGCGAATCCCGCTGACCGCCACCGTGACCTGACGCGGGAAGACCGAAGCCCGACAACGGCTGAGTTAGCTGGCGCTGTCCCGGCAGTCCGCCTCTATCCGCACCCCATTCGACCCGGACAGGCCGCCCACCGGCACCTGCCCCCAACTGCAAGGATCCGTACGTGCCCACTGCACAGAAACCCACTGCCACCAAAAACCCCCGGTCGAAGACCTCCAAAACGGCGCGCAGGATCAGCCGGCGCTGGGTGGTCATTGTCACCGCCGCGGTCATCGCTCTCGGCGCCGGGATCGGCCTCTTCCTGGCCACCAGCGGTGGGTCCAGGGACGGGGCGCCGGCTGCTATCAAGCCGTATGTGGGGGGGGACCTGCATGTCCTGACGGCCCTCGGGGACCGGCTTTACGTCGGCGGTCATGACGGCGGTGCTGTCTCCAGCGACAACGGCAGGACCTGGACCCAGCTGGCCTCGTTGAAGGGTGCCGATCCGATGGGTGTGGCAGCCGCCGGCGATACAACCCTCATCGGCGGGCACCCCGGCCTGTTCCGGTCCTCCGACGGGAGCTCCTTCACCAAGGTCACGGGCCAAGGCGGACTGGGAGATGTCCACGCCCTCGGCGGTGCCGGAGGCACGGTCTACGCCGGAACCGCGGCGCGTGGATTGCTGGCCAGCAACGACGGCGGGACGAGCTGGGAGGCCCGCAACGCCGAGGCCGGCAGGACGTTCATGGGTGTGATCCTGGTCGATCCCGCCGACACGCAACGACTGATCGCCCCGGACATGTCGGCCGGCCTCGTGGCCAGCGCCGACGGCGGCGTTACCTGGAAGCCCCTGGGCGGTCCGGGCGGGGCGATGGCAGCCGCATGGGACCCCACGAACACCCAGCGGCTGCTCGCCGTCGGAATGGCCGAAAGCGCCCTGAGCAACGACGGCGGCAAAACCTGGACCCCCTTGACGCTGCCCCAGGACGCCGCCGCGGCTACCTTCTCCCCCGACGGCACAACGATCTATGCCGCAGCGCCCAAAGGTACCACCGCTGCCGTCTTCGCCAGCACCGACCAGGGACGGACCTGGAAGGCTCTGAACTGAGCCGGGACCGGCAACGTGCGGACGGTGCTTAGAGTTGCTGGTTTGGGGGAAAAGCAGAGGGAGCCAACCGGCACGAACTGCTGAGCCGGTTCCCGGGCTTGGGTCACGGGTGGTGGCCGGTGCCGGCAAGCAGGTGAGGCCAGACCGTGCCGACGACCCCGTCTGGCCGTGCTCCTGCTCATACCTGCAAGCCCCGCAGATAACGCCTCGCTCCGGCGGCATCCAGGGCTGAACGGCCCCCGGGCAGTGGGGCCGGCGTCAGAGGCTTGGTGGACTACTATGGAACATAGTTGAGTCCGGCCACTCCGGCCGGACACGGGAAGGCGCGGGTCGTGGCACGTCAGCTAGGGGAACTGGAACAGCTGGTCATGGACCGGATATGGTCCTGGGACCATCCCGTTGCCGTGCGCGAGGTCCTCGAAGACTTGCAGCGCGAACGGGTCCTGGCCTACACGACAGTGATGACAGTGATGGACAACCTGCGCCGCAAGGGCATGCTGACGCGGGAAAAGGCCGGGCGGGCCTTCCTTTATCGCCCTGCACAGACCCGCGAACAGCACGCGGCCGCCTTCATGGGCGAGGTCCTGGCTGGCAGCCGTGACCGGCAAGTGACGCTGCTGCACTTCCTGGAACAGATCCCCCCGCATGAGGCGGCTCGACTGCGCGAGGCGCTGGACGGACACCACCCGGAAGGGAACGAAGCCGGCCGATGATTGCTCCGGTGGTGCTGATCCTTCTTGGGCTGATACTGGCGCTGCTGGGCCCTGTCGTGCTGCGACGGAGTAGCTGGCTGGAGCGGTCCCCGCGGATCGGCATTGCCGCCTGGCAGGCCCTGAGCTTTTCGCTGGTGTCCACGGTCGTGCTCGCCGGGGCGGCACTGGCGGTTCCCGTGGTGCCGTGGACGACCGATCTGGCGGAACTCGTCCGGGCCTGCGCGATGGCCCTGCTGGAGCAGTATTCCACTCCGGGCGGCGCGGTTGTGAGCACTACCGGCGTCGTTGCGGTGCTCGCCGTGCTTGCCAGGGTCGGATACAGCGCGGCCAGGGGCCTGATAGCCGCGGCCCGCCAAAGAAGCCGGCAGCTGCAGTCCCTGGCGTTGATTGCCCGTCCCCACCGTGACGTGGACGCGCTCGTGGTCGAGCACCCGGCCGCGGCCGCGTACTGCCTTCCCGGCCGGGGCGGCAGGATTGTTTTGACCAGCGCCGCATTGGCGGCCCTGGACCGCGGTCAGCTCGACGCCGTGATGGCCCACGAACGGGCACACCTGCGCGGACGCCACCATCTCATTCTTGCAGCGGCCGATGCCCTGCTGCACGCCTTCCCCGGCGTGGCGGCCTTCCGCGAGGCCCGCAGCGCCCTCGGGCGGCTGGTGGAGATGCTGGCCGACGACAACGCCGCCCGGTGCGCTGACCGCCTGACAGTGGCCACGGCCCTCGTGCGGCTGGCGGAGCACCGCGTGACCCCCGCGGCCGCGCTCGGCGCCGGGGACGAATCCGCTCTGAGCCGCGTCCGGCGTCTCGTCGCACCTGCCCGGCCACTGGGGGCAGGGCGGACCGTTGTGGCAACGCTGGCAACCGGGGCGCTGCTGGCCCTGCCGATGTTCTTCGCGATCGTCCCCGCCTCTGCGGCAGGGACGATGCCGCCATGCCCTGCGGATGGCGTCGCAAGAGCGACGTGACCTGACGGGTCCTGCTTTCCCCCGCATTTGGGGGCCGAATCCCGCGGGTGGTACCCACAGTCGCGGGCACCGCATGTTTATCCCGTCAGGACATAATGGACAAGAAAATGACCCCACCCAGGATAAGTGAGCACACCAGGATCGTCAGGGTCCTTCCCTTCCGGGTGCGGGGGTCTACGCGCAACGGGAAGAGCAACTGTCGGCCCAGGGTGTAGACAATGATGGAGCCGACGAAGACCAGCCCGGGAATGCTCGGTGGCGCTGTCATTGTCAAGACCAGCGTTCCGAGGCCGATCAGCAATGACAGAAGCGCCTCGTAGAGCTGGACAGGGTACCTGAGCCGTCCTACTCGCCGGTCCGAGGACCATAGTCCCCATCGCGAGGCGGTGGGGCGCCCGTAACAGCACCCGCTAAAGAAACATCCGGTCCGCCCCAGGGCCATGCCGAAGAAGAGTCCGACCGCCGTCGCGTCCAGGATCCGGCCCGTCGGCAAGCCAAAGATCAGTGACCCGACGATGATGGTGGCCAGCGCACCGGTCAGGAACCCCTGGATGCATGCACCGGTTTTGAAGAACCCGTTCAGCGGCTGGCGGTTCAGGGCAAGCGACCAGAGCCGGGCGCACACCCCGCCAACCGCGTTGGCCAGGACGGTGAGCCACACAGGACCTGCCGGGTCGATGCCCTGCCTGGTCAGGAACAGGGTCTGAACGAGAATAGCCAGGACCGCGCCCAGACCCAGTAGTACAGGCCAGGACCAGGCGTGGACGCCGGGCCCCTGGGCGAGGGCGTGAAACCTGGTATGAATCGAGGCTCGCTGCGGCAGGCATCCACTATGGGCTGCGGCGCGACGCCGAGGGTCAGTGCCGTTACGGGGGACCGGCGTTGCGGTGACATTCCATACCCCGCCGGTGATTCCGGACATGCGGGAGGTGACGGCGATCCGTCCGGTATTGGGCGTGATCGAGTCGACGTCTTCATACACTTCGAACTGTTCCGGCGGTGACCCGATAGCTCCATCGATCCTGGTACCGGAAAACCGGACGGAGAGATCATTCGGTCCCTCCCATGTGGCGGTGTCGAGCCAATAGGTGGCGGCCAGCGCTTGCGGATCGAGCGGGTCGAAGAGCTTGGTACTGCGGCCTGTTTCTGTGATGAGTGAGTGTACGGTCGGGGCCGGCTGCGCTGCGGCGGATGGGCGGCGCGGGCCGGGACGTGCCGGGTTGTGCCTGGCAGGGGAGTGCCCGGGTCTTTTCGGGGCCGGCCTACGCCGTTTCTTAGTCATCGTGAATATGCCCTTCAGTGATGCGATCGCCGGGGATCAGAAAAGCAGTGAGATACGGTCGGACGATTGGACAGTTGTCCGTCTTCCACAGGGCTTTCCGTCCCACCGGGGGACGTCGTGCCGCGGTGGGGTCGATTTGGAATGCCAGGGTCATTCGGCAGGGCTGGAGATTTTCTGTTCCGTGCCACCGGGTTCATTGACGGCATGGGAAGCGGGACCGAGCACAAAAACCGTGGCAAATGAAGCCAGGGCGGCGACAAGCACAACTCCTGTCAGCATCTCCAGGGACCACAGGACGCTCCGTGCGATATGTGTTGCCAGGAGCTGGCCGGGCCAAACCAGCAGGGGCAGCAACGAAGCCAGCACAAGCTCCTGTGTACGAAGCGGGACGCTGAGCCGCCGCAATGCAAAAAGAACGACATCGAGGAGCGCACCGGCCACCAGGGCTGCGATCACCGTGCCCATGTTGCGAAAATCCCCAAGGACGGCAGCCAGCAGGGCTACCGAGGTCACCACGATCACTGCCGTCCCCGGCCCCGCGAGCCGGAAACGAATCAAATGCGCCAGGGGAACGACGAGGATCAGCGAGGTCAGCACGTAACTTGCCAGACCCGCCGACGCTAAACCTTCCGCAATGTTGTGCGCATCAGTACCTTCAGGGGCGTGCCCGACGGCGACGGTCGCTGAATCAGTGATGAATCCGGAGAGAAAGCTCAGAGCGAACGCCGCGATGCCGGCGATCCCCAACACACCCAGCGTCGGTGCCAAGCGCCCGCTCAGCGACAAGGGGAGGGCCCGAAGGCGGAACGCCCGAACCGGACCTGACAGCAGCAGGGCACCACCCATGAACAGCAAGAGATGCGTCGGACTCAGTAGCGCGTCGAGTCCGAATTCCACCCCGAAGATCTGATGCCAGACCATGTCCAAAACACCGCTCACCGCGAACAGCGCCGCACCGACAGCGGCCACTCCATACCCGGCGGGTAGGCGGGCGGGGCGATCAAGGCTGTGCCGCGTTGCGGCGCGTCTGCTGATGACAGCCAGCCACACGATGAGCAGCAGCAGTCCCCCGTACAGGAGTGCATGCCAGGGGGTGAAAAAGGAGTCCGGCAGACTGAGAACGTGAGCGCGTCCATCCAGATAGACGGCCGTGACGACGGCGATGCCGAGAGCGGCCGCGATCAGGTCTTCGGCAACGGTGCTGGGGAGCGTGTTCTTGTGCACAATTGCTCCGGAGCGTTTCCCGGGCTGCAGCGGCTCAATTCGTGGATTAGAAACCATACCGACCTCCGTGAGATGGATCCCTGGGCTTCGCATGCGGTCGTTCCCGCCCCGACCCCTCCGGTCTTTTGTGGAGGAGGATGTTCCGGGCATTTGGGCACTCGCGCCGCGAAATATGACGTTCAATGAATTAAAAATATACCCCCGGGGGGTATTGGTCAAGGGTGTAGCCGGTCTGCTGTGTGGCTGCCCGCAACCTCCGTCGCCATGGCCTTCGGGAGCCGCCGGATCTGCTCCGGTCGCGAGGCTTCAGCCTGCAGGCCGCTTATTGCAGCCCCTGCCGCCCGGGTCCCCGTGGTTGGTTCCATAGCATTGTTGTCCTTTCACTGAAATCGCGTTGAGTCAGTGGCATGCGCGCCACGTAACTGTTCCTTCCGTGGACAGCTCTTCGGCCGGTTCTGCTGAAGAGCTTTCCGGTGGGATGTCCGCCCCGCCCGCTTACCGCTGTGGATGTCCTTGGTGTTCTTGGGTTCATCTGGGTCTAGCAGTCTGTTCCATCACGCAGGCGGCCGGGTCTTTTAGGTACCGGCTCACGCCGTTTTTCAGTCGTCACGGTGTTCCTTCGGTGATGGTGTTTCCTTCGGTGCGGCCGCCGTTGGATCTTCAGGGCCAGGACGCTGGGGTCGCTGGGGTGTCTCAGAAGTCGCAGTCTGTCCGAGGGTCAGCGCCTGATCGTGGGTCAGCAGGTCCAGCAGTGCCGGCAGCCCGGAATATTCGGCGACGGATGCCGCACATTCGGCGCAATCGCCGAGGTGTCTCTGGAACTCGCGCCGCTCGGAGGGACTCCGGGCACCCAGCACGTATGCCCCGGTCCACTCCCGGTACCTGTCTTCTCCGGTCGGGCACATCTTCCTGCTTCTCTCCTGAAGGCCTACTGTTATGGCCGCTACGGGGACGCTCCATGGACTTCCGCCGCACTTCTGGGAGCCCCTGCCGCCCGGGCCCCCTTGGTTTTACCGTCCTGACCTAACCCCGCGCCACGGCCCCTGTAATGAGGGATTTGAGGATGCTCTGGTCGGCCAGGCCCAGGATCCGCGCCGCGACTCTGCCTTCCCTGTCCAGCACGAGTGTGGAAGGGACGGCCTGGGGTGGTGTTACTCGTCGCGTTATTTGCCGATGTCGGCGTCGGTTTCGGTGACAACGGGCCGGGCATGGAAATGCCCCGCCGGAGGGTTTCGGCGGGGC
>NZ_JBSRZM010000050.1:0-11127 GCF_054057635.1 Arthrobacter sp. UYNi723 | reverse complement strand
CCGTAAAGCCGTCTCAACCTCTGCACCAATGGCCATAGCACCACAATAGAACCAAAACGAAGAAACGCTGGCTTATTTACTGACGCGTCCTTAGTTCCGCACTTTGGCCTGCACGAGATTCGCGAACGGCAGCCGGCCATGCTCCGCAACAAAGGCTGCGTGATACGCGGCCTCGGCTTGGTTTACTTCTTCGGCAGGCACCTCTTTCCACGCCATGATGAGTTCATCCGTGTGGGTCAGCTGCCAGATGAGGCGGCCGTCCCAATGGCCCGGCGGCCTGCCCCGCCCAAAATCCAGGAACTCCTTGATCTGGTTCCGGAGGCCGCGGTTGCCCTTGCTTCCCGGCCCGGCTTTGCCAACATAGAGAATGTCCGCACCGTCCACCCATTCCGCCAGGATGGCTTCCGCCGGCAGGGTGGGATTCTTTTTCTTGAAGGTCCCGGCGGTGCTGATCTTCAGGAAGTGCGGCTCGAACTCATTCGGCCGAAGAACGGCGAACACCCCGGTGCCCTGCGGAACCCTTATGATCTCAAGTGTGTCGAAGCTCCGGAAGCCGGCAAAGCCGTCGGACTTGAGTGTTTTCCTGTTCATCATCATGACGTTACCCGGCCAGGCGCCGGTCCGGAGCTAACTTGCACTGCGCACCGGCACGCCCAAAAGCGTAGAGTGGCCTAAGACGCCTGATTCTGGACGCCGTGCTGCTGAGGGAGAGATCGTGACGATTGACTGGGACGAAAAAAAGGCCCTGCTACAGGAACCGAACATCGCGGCGGTAACGCAGCTCTGTGACGAACTGATGGAAAAGAAGCCAGGGTCCGTCGTTCCTTACATCGATCCCGTGCATGACGAGGACGAATGCCGGATCGTCAGCCTTCACGTCAGCCCGGGCAAAGGCACCGAGTCCGGGTTCGTGTCCCACTTCAACGATGACGAAGCCGCCCGCCGCGCCACCCAGATCTACGAACTCGCCGAACTCGATCCCCGCTACGTGATGCCGTGGAACGCCTACCCGTGGGTCCGCGATCCCGAGCTCCCCTCGGCCCTGAACGTCCAGGAAAAAACCGACGGCCTGCGCCCCTTCCGCCAGTTCCTGAAAATCAACCGCCGCGTCTCCGCGGTCATCGCCCACGGCACCGACGCCTCCACGTTCCTCACTCTCTTCGAGAAGACGTACCACTCCTCTCTCAAGAACAGCGGCATCAAGATCTACAAGGCCAGCGCGCTCGGCGGGCGGGCCTTTGCTGTTTCTGAAACCAAGCAGGAGGAGCTCCTCACCAAGAGCGTAGATATCTACAAAGACGCCATGCAGCGCGCAGGCATCCAGCACCTCTAGTTTTTCACAACGAATTTTCAGCCCCAAAGGAATGCCCGACGGCGACACCCGCCGCAGTGCGCCCTCACCCTGTGAGCATCAGCCTTCCAGCAGCCTCCGGCGGTGCTTCAGCTCCTTGACCCACGCCCGGGTGACCATCTCCGGAAACGGCGAGCCGCCGTCGTCGTCATTCTGTCCGGAACCACTGACCGCGGCGAAAGCGGTGCCCGCCTCCAGATCCGCGATCAGAGGACCGGACGCCTTCAGCGCCAGCTCCACCACCTGCACCGCCGCCCGGGCCGTGAGTCCGAGTTCCGCGGCCCACGCCAAGAAGTGCTTCCGCGAGATCCCGCTGCGCTTTCCAGCCAGGGTCAGCGCCAGCGTCTTGTCGCCGTAGACCACTGTGGAGGGGATGTCGTACACAGGCGCGATGGACCACTCCCCGTGTGGCTGCTGGACCATCGAGACGTTCTTGGCGTGCAGGTCCCCGTTGCCGCTCAGCCACGCAAAAGCCGCCTGGATGGCCAGGTTGCGGACGGCAGGCAGGGGAGCCGAGCAGTAATCGGCCAGTGCATGGCAGACCCGGCCGAAGCCCACGTTGTACTTGTCCGCCGGGTACAGCTTCAGTACCTGGGCGCCGTCCTCCACAGCCAGGCGCCGCACCTCATCAGGACCGCCGCCCGCAAGCGGCACCCGGTCAAAGCGCTCCACCAGCAGGCCCGGCCGGCCGGCCACGTCGCGGATCAGCTGGACCCGGCTCAGCGGGATACGCAGTTTGGCCGCGTACCCGAACATCACCAGCTCGTTCTCCACCACGTGCGGGAATTCGGGGGCGTTGAGCTTAAGGATGAACCGCTTACCGGCGCTGGCCACGGGCAGCGAGATCATCCCGGCGGAGAGTTTGTCCTGCACTCCTGCCAGGGCCACGGGGTCGATCAGGTCCGGATCACCCAGCAGTTGGTCGAAGTCAACCGGCAACTTTGGGTCCAGCTGCACCGCGTGCTCGTCCGGGTCCAGCGGTTCTCCATGCCCCACGATCTGCACATCGCCCACCGGGTTGCCGCCGGCCGCGATGAGCAGCGACAGGTCATCGTCCGCGCTGGTCTTGATGGACCGCCGCAGGGCGTTGAGCCGGCGGCCCTCCGGCAGCAGTCCGGTGAAATAGGGCGGCGCTGCGCCCGCCGAGGACAGCACCGGTTCGGCGGTGAGCGGCAGGGAACTTGCGACGGCGGGTCCCCCGGACGCGAGGTACGCGGGCAGATAGCTGAACCGGGTGCCGCCGTCGTGCCGTTCGAGCCGGGCGGCCAGCACCCCGGCCTTGTAAATGTCGGCGACGCGGTGCTTCATGGGTTTGTTTCTTGGGCCTTGCCGTGGCCGGCGAGGGCCCGGGCGGCGCGGCTGGCCCGGGCGGCTAGCCGGAGTTCGAGTCCCAGGGTTTCCAGCACGGCGGTGAGTGAGTCCAGCTGGATGCTGGGCTTGCCCTGCTCGACGAAGCGGACAAAGCGCTCGGAGACTCCGGCCATGTCGGCGAGATCCTGCTGCGTGAGGCCTAAGGCTGCCCGGCGCGTCCGGACTTCACCTGCGAGCCGGTCCCCGAATGCATCCGCCATGGGCATCTCCAATAGGTACGATCGTGCCGTTTTAGCTGTGTTCCGATTCTAGACGGGCAACTCGCTCCAGCATAGAGAAAAATCGGAACGAACGTACCGTGCCTATAACCACGAGGGAACCTTCCTCTGCTCCGACGACGTGGACTTTACGGTGTCGGCGGAAGTGCCTGGTTAAACGCCGTCGGATCCACCGCTGGCGCTTCCCCCGCCAGCCGCGGGGCACGCGGAACCCAGCGGTCGAGGGCCGCCTCCAGGGCGGCGGGGTCGACGGGTTTGGTGAGGTAGTCGTCCATGCCGGCAGCGAGGCACCGCTCACGGTCTTCGTCCAGGACGCCCGCGGTCATGGCAATGATGGGCAAATGCCCCGCCCCCTCGCCCTTGCGGATGGTCCTGGTGGCCTCAAAACCGTCCATGACCGGCATGTGGCAGTCCATGAGCACGGCCTCGTAGGATGCGGCTGCAACGGCAGAGACGGCTTCAGCACCGTCGGGCACAACGTCAACCAGATACCCCAGTCTTTTCACCATTTCACGGGCAACAAGCTGGTTCACCTCGTTGTCCTCCACTACCAGGATGCGCCCCCGGGAAGGGATGCTCTGCTTTTCCGGCACGCCACGGGCCGCAAGACGTTCCGCCGTCTGCGCCCCTCCCCTCAGGCGCAGAAGTCGGTCGTAAAGTTCAGAACCGCGCACCGGTTTCATCAGCCATTCACGGATACCCGCAGCTGCCAGCTCAGCCTGATCCATCTGCGGCGTTGACGTCAGCATAATCAGGGAGGTGGAAGCCAGAACCCTGTCGGCGCTGATGGCCCGCGCCAGCTCCAGCCCGTCCATCTCCGGCATGCACATATCCAGTACGACGACGTGGAAGGGCCGTCCGGCGAAGGCCGCATCCCGGCACCGGTCCAGGGCAGCGCGCGCATCGCCTACGGTGTCCGGGTCCATGTTCCACGCCCTGAGCTGGGATTCCAGCACCAGCCTGTTGGTCGCGTTGTCATCCACGACCAGGACCCTGACTCCGGTCAGCAGATCCGGGGAGGGGACCGCCTCCTCGTCGATGCCCCCGGAGGCCACCGCGGGCTGCAACGGGAGCACAAACCAGAATGTACTGCCCTCGCCGGGAGCGCTGGTCAGCCCTATTTCCCCGCCCATCACCTCGGTCAGCCGCCGCGAGATCGCCAGCCCCAACCCGGTTCCGCCGTACCGGCGCGTGGTGGAGGAATCGGCCTGGGAAAAGGACTCGAACAGGCGACGATGATCTTCTGGCTCAATTCCGATCCCCGTGTCTCGGACTTCAAACCGCACCCCAGGCCCACGCGGATGAAGGTCAACGAGTTGCACGCGAACGGACACTTCCCCGGCCGGAGTGAACTTTATGGCGTTGGAGGTCAGATTGAGCAGGATCTGCCGGATGCGTCCGACGTCTCCTGAGAGTCGGGCCGGCACCTCCGGACGGCAGTAGGCCATGAGTTCCAGACCTTTGACGCGGGCAGACTCGCTCAGCAGGCCCGCAACTTCCTCGACCAGAAGGCGCGGATTAAAGGCCGCGATCTCCAAATCGACCTTCCCGGCCTCCAACTTGGACAGGTCCAATATGTCGTTAATCAGGGCCAGCAGCACCTCGCCCGCACCCCTGACCCCTTCGGCATACCGGCGCTGCGTCTCGTCCAGCGGGGTCTCCAGCAACAAAGCGGTCAGGCCGATGACGCCGTTCATCGGTGTCCGGATCTCATGGCTCATCGTTGCCAGGTACTCGGACTTCAACCGGCTCGATTCAAGCGCCGCCTCCCGCGCGGCCAGGAGCTCTGCCGACGCAAGCCGCTGTCCGGTGACGTCGCGGGCGATCTTCGCCATCCCGCGCACTCCTCCGTCTTCGGCCCGGATGGGTGAAATAGTCACGGAAACAGGGACCGCCGTCCCGTCTTTGCGCACCCGCTCCGCCTCGAAGCTCCGCGCGACACCGCGCTCCCGGACATCAGCGAGTAACGCTTCCTCGCTCCGGCGGAGATGATCCGGAGTCAGGAATTGGACGTCCCGGCCTGTGACCTCGTCCGCGCCATACCCGTACAGCCGTTCGGCGCCCTGATTCCAGCTGGTGATCACACCCTCGGGGGTGATGCCGATGATCGCATCGGCCGAGGAATTAACGATCGCGCCGAGACCCTCCATCTGTGCGATCGCTTCACGGGCCCGGTCCTGTGCACGCCGGCGTGCCGTGACATCACGGAAGCTCCAGACCCGGCCGACAATGTCATCCCCTACCCGTTGGGGCCGGGAGTACCGCTCAAACGTCCGGCCATCACGGAACTCCAGCACATCCAGGCTCTCCGCTCCCGGATCGGCGTACAGCTCTTGGACCTTGCGCATGAAGCTGCCCGGATCGGAAAGCTGATCCAAGACGAAGCCGATCAGTTTGCCGTCGTCATGGGAATCCAGAAGATCCGCCGGGATGCCCCACAACGTGGCGAACCGCTCATTGGAACCGGCAATCCTCCCGTCGGCAGTCACCACCAGGATGCCGTCGGCGGTGGATTCCAGGGTGGCGCCGAGCAGCGAAAGGGCATCCCGTAGCTCGCTGTCGGTGCGGCGGTGTTCGCTCACGTCCCGGACGGAGGCAACGATGTCCGCGCCCGGACGGTCCCCGAGAGCGGCCGTGCTGATTTCGATGGGGAACTCGGTCCCGTCGCGGTGCAGGCCGAACAGGCCCAGGCCGGTCCCGATCCGGAGTATCCGCTGCCCGGACGCGAGATCATCGCTTGTGCCAGCAATCTGGGCTTCGAACCGCTCGGGCAGGAGCATTCCGTAATGCCTGTCCAGCAACTCGTCCCGCCGGTAACCAAAGAGCTGTTCCGTCTGGGTATTGACGAAGACGATGAAACCCTCCGCGCTGACCCTCAGCAGCGCGTCCGGCGCCGCTTCGACCAGTTCGTGGTAGAAATCCGCAGGATCGTTTCCCTTGACTACTTGTTCCATTTCAACCCCCAACAAACGTTGGCGGCCTTCGCCGCCGCGCACCCGGGCGGCCGGACGGGCCTCCCCGCACAGCTTAGCCGGGGTCCCGGCTGCGCTCCAGAGCCTCGTCAACGCGAGCCGCTCCGCGGCCAATGACCTTCGCGTCAACCTGCGCCAAAGAAGCCCGTTCCCGCGCAGGATTGACAGCCCGTGTGACCCGTGCCATATTTTAAGCGTGAACCTGTCAGACAGCCGGACAGCAGGACAGCCTGCGGTGCCCATCGAAGCCCAGCCATTGGCCCGGCTCAGTGCTGCCGAAGCGGTGTTCAATGCCATCCGCGCCGACATCGAGTCCGGCAGGGTGGCCGTGGGCGGCAAGCTCAGCTCCGAGGCCACCCTCGCCCAGCAGTACGGGGTTAGCCGCTCGGTCATCCGCGAGGCCCTCCGTTCGTGCACCGCCCTGGGCTTGACCGTCACCAAAACCGGCAAGGGCACGTTCGTGGTGGCCGACAAGGTAGCCAACGACCTCACGCTGGGCCAGTACTCCGCCCGGGACCTCACCGAGGCCCGGCCGCACATCGAGGTTCCGGCAGCAGGACTGGCCGCCCAGCGCCGGACCGACGAGGAACTCGAGACGCTGCGGCACATCGTCGCCGCCATGACCACGGAAACGGACCCTGAATCCTGGGTTGCCCTGGACTCCAGCTTCCACGCCGCCATCGCGCGCGCCAGCGGCAACAAAGTGTTCGCCAGCGTGGTGGCCGATATCCGCGGAGCATTGGCCTTCCAGTCGGAAACCCTGAACATGGTGGCCGACCGCCAGCACGCGTCGGACACCGAGCACCAGCAGATCCTCGCCGCCATCGAGGCGGGCTCCGCCGAGGCCGCCAGCATTGCTATGGCCGAACACCTCCGCGCCGTGGGCGTTGCCCTCGATTCCATCCTTGACAAGTAGCCCTAGGACCCCATGCCAGCCCCTGCCCTTTCCGCTGCCCAGACTGCTGCCACCGGCATCGAATCCGGGACGCTCCCCCGGCACGCACCCCTGGTGGTCGCCACCCGCGACGGCCTCGTGGAAAGCGTCCACTACGGCTCGGCCATCGCCACCGCACCTGACGGCTCGATCCTGGCGACGGCAGGCGACCCGCTGGCGCCGTTCTACCCGCGTTCTTCCCTCAAGCCCCTGCAGGCCGTGGCCATGGTCCGCGCCGGCCTGAATCTCCCCGCCGACTTGCTCGCCCTGACCGCAGCCAGCCACTCCGGCGGAGCCAAACACCGCGGCGGCACCCAGCGCGTCCTCGCCATGCACGGGCTTGCTGTGGGCGACCTCGAGAACAGCACCGACCTGCCGTACGGGACCAGCGAGCGCGAGGACTGGCTGCACTCCGGCTTCCGCGCCACGCAGCTGACCCAGAACTGCTCCGGCAAGCACGCCGCCATGGCCGCCACGTGCGTCATCAACGGCTGGCCGGTCACGGGTTACCTCGACCCGTCCCACCCGCTGCAGCAGCTGATCGCCGCCACCGTCACCGAGCTGACCGGCGAGGAGCCCTTCGCCCGCAGCACGGACGGCTGCGGGACGCCCCTCTTCGCCCTCACCCTCCGCGGCATAGCCCGCGCGTTCGGCGCCATCGCGGCCGCCGCCACAGCGACTACCACCGTCAGCACCTCCGACGACGGCGGGACCGCCCCGCTGCTTGCGGAAGCCGCCGTCGGGCTCGCCATGCGGCAGCACCCTGACATGGTGGCTGGCGAGCGCCGGGACGTCACCGCGCTGATGCGGCTGCTGCCCGGCTCTGTGGCGAAGGACGGTTTTGAAGGTGTGCAGCTCGTCGGCCTGCCGGATGGCCGCGCAGTTGCTGTCAAGATTTCCGACGGCGGCGACCGCGCCCGGATGCCCGCCACCGTCCACGTGCTTGAATCCCTCGGCGTGGACACCGCGCCGCTCGCCGGCATCGCCACCGCCCCTGTCCTGGGCGGCGGCCACAAAGTGGGCCTGCTGCAGCCCACAGATTTCCTGCCTGCACTAACCGTGTCCACGCCCGCCAACGAAGCCCTGTGAGGACCCCATGACCAACCTGACCACCAACTTGAGTGCCTTGGATGCCGTCCCCGAAACCCGGTCCGAGCATGACCTCCTGGGTGACCGCGACGTCCCCGGCAACGCCTACTGGGGCGTCCACACGCTCCGCGCCGTCGAAAACTTCCCCATCACCGGGCAGCCGCTGTCCTCCAACATGCACCTGGTCCGGGGACTGGCCGCCGTGAAGCTGGCCGCCGCCCGCACCAACCGCGAACTGGGACTGCTGGACGCCGAACGCGGCGAGGCGATCGAGCAGGCGTGCACCGACGTCATGAACGGCCAGCTCAGCGATCAGTTCGTGGTGGACGTGATCCAGGGCGGCGCCGGGACGTCGTCGAACATGAACGCGAACGAGGTCATCGCCAACCGCGCCCTCGAAATCCTCGGCCACCCCAAAGGCGACTACGCCCGCCTGCACCCCAACGACCACGTGAATCTCAGCCAGTCCACCAACGATGTCTACCCCACCGCCGTGAAACTGGGCACTATCTTCGCCGGCCGGGAACTGCTGGACGCACTGGCCGAACTCGAAGAGGCCTTCGGTGCCAAGGCCCTGGAATTCCGCACCGTAGTCAAGATGGGCCGCACGCAACTGCAGGACGCCGTCCCCATGACGCTGGGCCAGGAGTTCGGCACGTACGCCATCACCATCGGCGAGGACCGGCTGCGCCTGGCCGAAGCGGAGCTGCTCATCCACGAAATCAACCTCGGCGCCACAGCCATCGGCACCGGCCTGAACGCCCCCGCCGGCTACACCGAGGCAGCCTGCCGGCACCTGGCCGAGGTCACCGGCCTCCCCCTGGTCACCGCCGTCGACCTCATCGAAGCCACCCAGGATGTGGGCGCCTTTGTGCACCTGTCCGGCGTGCTCAAGCGCGTGGCCGTGAAACTCTCCAAGATCTGCAACGACCTCCGCCTGCTCTCCTCCGGCCCCCGCGCCGGCTTCGGCGAGATCAACCTCCCGGCCGTCCAGTCCGGCTCCTCCATCATGCCCGGCAAGATCAACCCGGTGATCCCGGAAGTGGTCAGCCAGGTGGCCTACGAGGTCATCGGCAACGACGTGACCATCACCATGGCCGCCGAAGCCGGACAGCTCCAGCTCAACGCCTTCGAACCCATCATCGTCCACAGCCTCCACAAGAGCATCTCCCACCTCGAAGCGGCCTGCCGCACCCTCACCGCACGCTGCGTCCGGGGCATCACCGCCAACACCGAACACCTCCGGCTCACCGTGGAACAGTCAATCGGCCTGGTCACCGCCCTTAATCCGCACCTTGGCTACGCCACCGCCACCGCCATCGCCCAAGAGGCTCTCGCCACCGGCAAGGGTGTGGCCGAACTCGTGCTCGAACACGGCCTGCTCACCGCCGCCCAGCTCCAGGAACTCCTCAGTCCTGAACGCCTGGCGAACCTCAGCAAGTAACCCACCCCCAAAAAGGACACCGCATGACAACTCCCCAACAGGACACTGCCCAAAGGCAGGTCATCACGGACCACACCGTCCCGCCCCAGGCGCACGCCACCGAATCGGCCCTGCACGCGGAGGACAAGGGTTATCACAAGAACCTCAAACCGCGGCAGATCCAGATGATCGCCATCGGCGGCGCGATCGGCACCGGCCTGTTCCTCGGCGCCGGCGGCCGCCTGAACGCCGCCGGCCCGTCGCTGGTCATCGCCTACGCCGTCTGCGGTTTCTTCGCGTTCCTGATCCTGCGGGCCCTGGGCGAACTGGTGCTGCACCGGCCGTCGTCGGGCTCGTTTGTTTCCTACGCCCGTGAATTCTTCGGCGAGAAGGCCGCGTTCGTCTCCGGCTGGTTCTACTGGATCAACTGGGCCACCACCACCATCGTGGACATCACCGCCGCCGCGCTCTACATGAACTTCTTCGGCCACTACATCCCCTGGATGGCGGCCGTCCCGCAATGGGCCTGGGCCCTGATCGCCCTGCTGGTGGTCCTCGCCCTGAACCTCGTCTCCGTCAAGGTCTTCGGCGAAATGGAATTCTGGTTCGCCATCATCAAAGTCGCCGCACTGGTGGTCTTCCTCGTGGTGGGCACCTACTTCGTCATCTTCGGCACCCCCGTGGACGGCCAGCAGGTAGGCCTGAGCCTCCTCTCGGACAACGGCGGCTTCTTCCCCAACGGCCTGCTCCCCATGATCATCCTCATGCAGGGCGTCCTGTTCGCCTACGCCTCCATCGAACTCGTGGGCACCGCCGCCGGCGAGACCGAGAACCCGGAAAAGATCATGCCCAAAGCCATCAACTCCGTGGTCTTCCGCATCGCCGTCTTCTACGTCGGCTCCGTCATCCTGCTCGCCCTCCTGCTGCCCTACACCTCCTACGAAAAGGGCGTCAGCCCCTTCGTGACATTCTTCGGCTCCATCGGCATCCAAGGCGTGGACGTCATCATGAACCTCGTCGTCCTCACCGCCGCGCTCTCCTCCCTCAACGCCGGCCTCTACTCCACCGGACGCATCCTCCGCTCCATGTCCGTGAACGGCTCCGCCCCGAAATTCGCGGGCCGCATGAACAAAGCAGGCGTCCCCTACGGCGGCATCGCCATCACCGCCGGAGTGTCCCTCCTCGGCGTCCCGCTGAACTACCTCGTGCCCGCACAGGCCTTCGAAATCGTGCTCAACGTCGCCTCCGTCGGCATCGTCATGACCTGGGCAACCATCGTGCTCTGCCAAATCCAACTCCAACGCTGGGCAGACAAAGGCTGGCTCACACGCCCCTCCTTCCGGATGTTCGGCGCCCCCTACACCGGCTACCTCTCCCTCCTCTTCCTCGCCAGCGTCCTGGTCATGGTCTTCATCGACTCACCCCTCACCATGCTCGTCACCGCCATCGCCTCCGTCCTGATGGTGTTCGGCTGGTACGCCTGCCGCCAGCGGATCCGCGAAATCGCCGAAACCCGCGACGGCTACACCGGCACCGCCCCCGTCATCGCCAACCTGCCCGCGGAGACCTTCAAGAAGTAGCGCCCTGCCGGCCAAACCGGCCGTGACGCCCGACGGCGGCACCCGGGTTCTGTAGACACGGAACCCGGGTGCCGCCGTCGTCACTTCCCTTGTTCTCCCCGAGGAATCATGTCAAGATGCCCGCGTAGCGTTTATCGAAGAATCATTTGATTGTGCCCGGATGGTTGGTTGGCTCTTGGGGCCTTGTTT
>NZ_JBSRZM010000049.1:0-12060 GCF_054057635.1 Arthrobacter sp. UYNi723 | reverse complement strand
GCCGACAACGCACCGTTCCCCGCGCCGTCAAACGCAAAATGTCCAACTGGCCACTCAAGCGAACACCAAAAACCACAAAGTAAACGGCATTGGATTTAGCAGGCCTGATTCAGCCTCAGGCGGCGAGGACAGCGTAAGCGGCCGGCGGCACTGTGCCGCCGGCCGCCGTCGTACGTTTATTTGTTCAGCACCTCGTGCGTCAGGAACTCGGAGACGTGCCCGATTTCCTGCTGGTTGATGCCGTGCCACATGCCCGTGTAGAGCACCTTGGTGAGCTTGACGTGCCCACGCACCCAGCCCATGGTGTACTCGATCTTGTCGGGCGTGATCACGGGGTCCTGCTGGTCCCGGCCCCAGAAGAGCGGCACTTTACCGTCCAGTTCGCCATCCTTGAACGTGGGGTCCCCGTCCGCGTTGACCACAAAACCGGAAAGCCCGACGACGGCGGCGTAATCAGCGGGGCGCTGCCGGAGCAGCGTGGTGGCCATCGCCATTCCCATGGAGAAGCCGAGCAGCGTCACCGACGGGTGGTCGGCCTTGACGGTGTCGATCCAGTCCTGCACGTAACCGGCTCCAGCCTTGACGGCGTCGAGCGTGTACTCGATGGAGGCCGTCAGGGGGAACCACATAAACCCGGGGCCCGTGGCCAATGGCGCCCGGAGTGAGGCAACAACAAAGTCTTCGGGAAGCATATCCGCCAGGCTAAGCAGGTCCTGTTCGTTGGCGCCGTAGCCGTGGAGCAGCACCAGCAGCGGCTTTCCGGAGCGCTGGTCCTGCGGCCGGGACCACAGAACAACGGGGGCGGGAAATACTTGGGCGTCAGTCATAGTTTCCATTCTTACAGTTACCCGGCGGTAACTACCTACGGTGGCGTAGCTTGTGAGCAAGGAGGCAGGATAGGACCGTGAATGAAGCAAAAGCCATGCAGAGCCCGCCCAGGGCCACGGAAGCCCACCCCTGGAGCCGCTATGTGGCGATGGGAGATTCGTTCACCGAGGGCATCGGCGACCCGGACCCCACAAGCCCCGGCGGCTTCCGCGGCTGGGCGGACCGGGTGGCCGAGGAACTGGGCAGGGGCCAGGCCGACTTCGCCTATGCCAACCTGGCCGTCCGCGGCCGGCTGCTGCAGCAGATCGTGGACCAGCAGCTCGCTCCGTGCCTGGCGCTTAAGCCGGACCTGATAACCCTTTCCGCCGGCGGCAACGATCTCATCAGGCCCGGCGGCGACCCCGACGCCCTCGCCGAAAAACTTGATTCAGTGGTCCAGATCCTGGCCATGGGCGGCGCCACGGTGGTGCTGTTCAACGGTCCGGATACCGGTTCCTCGGTCCTGGGACGGATCCGCAGCAAGGTGGCCATCTACAACGAGAACCTCCGCACAGTGGCCGCCCGCCATGACGCCATCATCGCCGACATGTGGTCGCTCAAGCAGCTGAACGATCCGCAGATGTGGGACGAGGACCGCCTGCATTTTTCGCCGCTGGGACACCACACCATCGCCGCCATGGTGCTGGAATCGCTGAACGTGGACCACACGCTTGAGCCGCTCCGGCCCAAGCCCCTGCCCGCCCGCACGTGGCGGGCAGCCCGCTCCGAGGACCTGGTGTGGGCCCGCGAGTACTTTGTCCCGTGGGTGGTGCGGCGGCTGCGCCACCGCTCTTCCGGCGACGGAATCACCGCAAAACGCCCGACGCCGGGACCCGTGTTCGGCCCGGGCGTTCCGTTGGGTTCCGGCGAGGGGCCGCTGGGCACCACCGACGCCCGGCGCTAGCGGCGGCCCGGCGTGACCCAGGGACAGCTCTCCCGGACAGGCATGGATCCGGATGAGGTGGTGCGGCGGCGGCTTCACGCCCAACGGCTGCGCGGGCCCGGCCTGGGCTCCCCGGAGGACGCCGTCCGGCACCTGCTGGCGGTCCAGGCGCAGGAGTTTCCCTACGCCCGCTGGAGCCTGGCGCAAAGGACCGGCAGTCTTGGAGCTGCCTCCGGGGCCCCGTCTCATCGTGTTGCTGCCGAGGCTGCGGTGGCCAGCGCCGCGGAGGTGGAGGAGGCGGTGTCCGACGGGCGCATCCTGCGCACCCATATCCTGCGGCCCACCTGGCATTTTGTGCACCGCGAGGATCTTCGCTGGCTGACGGCCTTGTCCGCGCCGCGGCTTCACCAGGGCAACGCGGGCATGTACCGGCAGACCGGGATTGATGCCGCCGCCGCTGACCGGAGCGGACAGTTCCTGGCCGAAGCCGTCCGGGGCGGGTCACACCTGACCCGCGAACAGCTGGCCGCGCGGCTGCAGGACGAAGGGTTCGCGGCCACCGGCTTCGGACTGGCCTACCTGATCATGCATGCCGAGATCAGCGGGATCCTGACCAGCGGGTCGCCGGTGCGCAGTCGGGGCGGGGCCCTGAAGCAGACCTACGCCCTTTTTGACGAGCGTGTACCTGCCGGCCCGGCCATGCCGCCCACCCGGGCCGAAGCGCTCAGCGAGCTCGTCCGGCGCTACTTCACCAGCCGCGGGCCGGCCACGGTCAAGGACTGCGCCGATTGGTCCGGGCTCACCATGGCCGACGTGCGCCTCGGCCTTCAACAGACCCTAGCGGCTGCTCCCGAAACGCTGGCAACGTCGGTGATTGACGGCGTCGAGCATTACTTCGACGCCGGCACGGAGGGCGGGGCGGATGGCGGCAATGCCACACCGGCGTCCGGACCGCGGATCGACCTGATCCAGTGTTACGACGAATACGTGATGGGCTATTCCGCAACGCGGCACTATCTGGGCGGCAGCGCTCCGGCGTTCCCGGTCGCCGGGGATCCGATACATGTGGTGCTGCTGGACGGGCGGATGGCCGGCTGCTGGCGGCACACCATGTTCTCCGGCCGCTGTGAGCTGGATATCCGGCTGTCCGCTGCCGCGGACCCGGTACTGGACGCGGCGGTGCAGGACGCCGTGGACCGGTACGGGGCCTTCCTGGGGATCCCGGCCGCGCGTGTGGGCTCCGGGGTTAAGCTGGAAGGACACATATGAGAGGCGCTACACCGTGAACAGCTTGTTTTTCTGGATCATCATTCTGTCGTTCGTAATACCGATGGCGATGCGGATGTACCGGAAATCCGTGAACAAACGGAACCAGGAGCAGAGCTTTTCCGGGCGCTACCCCGAGCAGTTTCCAGGCGGCGGGCAGTACCCCGGCAGCGATCAGTACCCCGGGGCGCAGAACAAACAGCCCCGTGACGGCTACACGCAGCAGGACTACATGAGTGGCGGCTTCCGGCAGATCATGAGCCCGCAGCCCCTGCCGCCGAGCCAGCCGTTGCCGCCCATGCAGCCGATTCCTTCTGCGGATCAGCAGTTCCCGCCGTACGGTCAGCCGCAACCCAACGGCCAGCCGGTGCCGAACGGTCAGCGGGTGCCGGAGCAGCGCGCGGAAGCACCGCAGCAGCCTGCCGCCCCCGGCATTCCCCTGCCGCCGTCGGGCCCGCAGGGATACCGTGCCCGGAAGCTGGCCGAACTCGACCAGCAGTACAGCAACGGCGAGCTGGCCATGGAGGACTACATGAAGCGCCGCTCCGACATCATGAACGGCTAACTTCCGGGCACTTGCCTCGTCCAGCTACTGTCTAGTCCACCTACTGCCTAGTCCACCTGCGGGAAGCCGAGGTCGATGACGGACGTGGCAGGATCCGGCCAGCGCGTCGTCACCACTTTGCCGCGTGTGTAGAAGCGGATGCTGTCCGGTCCGTACATGTGCGTGTCGCCGAACAGTGAATTCTTCCAGCCGCCGAAAGAGAAGGTCCCCACGGGCACCGGGATCGGCACGTTCACACCCACCATGCCGGCCTCGACGTCGAACTCAAATTGCCGGGCGGCGCCGCCGTCGCGTGTGAAGATAGCAACACCATTGCCAAACTCGTTCTCATTGACCAGCCGTACGGCGTCGCTGTAGCTTTCTACCCGGACCACGGACAGGACCGGGCCGAAGATTTCGTCGTCGTAGACCTTCATGCCCGGTTTGACGTGATCCACGAGGCTGACGCCGATGAAGAAGCCGTTCGAATCAAAGTCCTGGGTGCGTCCGTCGACGACGACGGTGGCGCCTTCGTTTTCGGCGCCGGCCACGTAGGAGGCAACCCTGTCGCGGTGTTCTGCCGTGATCAGCGGCCCCATCTGCGAGGACGGGTCGGTGCCGGGGCCGATCTTGAGCGTCGCCATCCGGCTGGTGATTGCCGCAACCAGGTCATCGGCGATGTTCCCCACTGCCACCAGCACGCTTACAGCCATGCAACGTTCACCGGCCGAACCGTAGGCCGCGGAAATCGCCGCATCGGCTGCCATGTCCAAATCGGCGTCGGGCAGGACCACCATGTGGTTCTTCGCCCCGCCGAGCGCCTGGACGCGCTTGCCGTTGTCGGCGGCGCGTTTGTAGATGGACCGCGCGATGGGCGTTGAACCGACGAAGCTGACAGCCTTGACGTCCGGATGTTCCAACAGGACGTCCACGGCCTCCTTATCGCCATGGACCACGTTCAGGACGCCCGCCGGCAACCCTGCTTCGGCGAAGACCTCTGCGATGAACACAGCCGACGACGGGTCTTTTTCACTGGGCTTGAGCAGCACCGTATTGCCGCAGGCGAGCGCGCTGCCGATCATCCACAGCGGCACCATCGCCGGAAAGTTGAAGGGCGTAATACACGCCACCACGCCGACGGGCTGCCGGACGGAGTGCACGTCCACGCCGTCGGAGACCTGCTCGGACCTTTCGCCCTTGAGCATGTGGGAGAGCCCGGTGGCGAATTCGATGTTCTCCAGGCCGCGCGAGATCTCTCCCTCTGCGTCGGAGAGTACCTTGCCATGCTCGCTCGTGAGAATGGCCGCGAGCTCGGGTTTGCGCTGCATCAGGATTTCACGCACCCGGAAGAAAATGTTGGTGCGCTTGGCCAGGCTGGTGGCCCGCCAGCCGGGAAGCGCTGCCTTGGCCGCGGCAATGGCTTCCTCCACCCGGGCGGCGGAGGCGAAGGCAACCTGTTTTTCCTGCTCTCCCGTTGCCGGGTTGAAGACGGGGCCGAAGCGCTCAGCATCGCTGATGCGGCCGCCGTTGATGAAGTGCGGAATGGTTTGCATGGTGATCTCTTTCCTGGGGTAATTCTCGTGCTGGCTGACTAAACGGTGGAGTCCAGCGACCCGTCCACGAGTTTGATGATCATGGAGCAGTCCTTGCCGGATTCCCCGGCGTCGACGAGCCGCTGGAACAACTGCTGGACGTGCCTGCCGATTTCGAGCGGCGTTCCGGTGTCCTCGGCGGCGCTGATGGCCAGGCCGATGTCCTTGTTGGCCAGCTCCGTGGTGAAGGTGGGTGCGAAGTCGTTGTTTGAAGCGGCGGTGGAAACAACCCCGGGAACGGGATACCAGGTGCGCAGGGCCCAGCTGTCGCCCGAGGAGACGGAGGCGATGTCCCAGAAAACCTGCTTGTCCAGGCCCAGCCGGTCCGCCAGGACGGCCCCTTCTGCCGTGGAGGCCAGGTTGATGAACAACATCAGGTTGTTGCAGATCTTGGCTGCCTGGCCGGTGGTGGCCGCACCCGTGGGAATGATATTGGAAGCCATCGGGCCGATGTAGCCGGTGGCGTCGGCCACCGCGCCTTCTTCGCCGCCCACCATAAACGTGAGAGTTCCGGCTTTGGCGCCGCTCATGCCGCCTGAAACGGGAGCGTCCACGAAGCGGAAGCCGGCGGCAGCGGCGGCGTCGTGCAGTTCCTGCGCGGCGGCGATGTCGATGGTGGAGGAATCCACCAGGAGGGTGCGGCTCTCAGCGTGTGCGAGGACTCCGTCCTCCCCGAGGTACACGGCCTTGGCATGCTCACCCTTGGGCAGCATGGTGAACACCACGTCCGCACCGTTAACGGCGTCGGCTATGCTCTGGGCCGGCTTTACTCCCCCGGCTTCAGCGGCTGCCACCGCTGCCGGGTTGAGGTCAAAGCCACGGACGTCATGCCCGCTCTTTGCAAGGTTTGCCGACATGGAGCCACCCATGTTTCCCAGACCGATCCAACCGATTACTGCCATGATTGCAAGCTCCTTTGCTTGGTATCCGAGCCGATGGGGCCCGGCGCTCCGTGTCCACCATCACACCCTGATACAGTGCAATCAAGGAGAAAAAGTACAGACACCATGTGCACTGATGCACATCAAGAGAAGGACCGCACGTGAGACGGCTTCCGAGCCCGGACGATCTGTTGATTTTGCTGACGGTGGCCCGCCTGGGCCGGTTCAACGCCGTCGCCGAGACATTGGGCACAACCCACACAACCATTTCCCGCCGCATCCTCGCCCTGGACGGGCAGCTGGGCGGCCGGACACTGGAACGCAGCCCCCACGGCTGGGAACTGACCGAGCTCGGGGCCGCCGCGGTAGCCGCCGCCGAGGCCATCGAGGAAACCCTGGGCTCGCTGTCCGGTCTCATCAGCGATGACCGGGGCGGCCTCTCGGGGCTGGTGCGGATCAGCACATCGGACGGCTTCGGTGCCGAGTTTGTGACGCCGGCCCTCGTCCGGCTTCAGCGCCGGCACCCGCTGCTGAACGTGGAAATGCTCAGCGCCACACGGAAGGTCAGCCAGAACCGGTCCGGTGTGGACCTCGAGGTGGTGGTGGGCCGAACCGATGTCACCACTGCGCAGACGATCTTCCTGACTAATTACTTCCTGCGGCTCTATTCCAGCCCCGGCTACGCCGCCGAGCGCGGGCTGCCCGAAACGCTCGACGGCGTGGGGCAGCACGGCTTTGTGTCTTACGTGGAGTCGGCGCTCCAGGTGGCGGAGCTGGGACACCGGTCCTCGCAGCTGCCGATGCCGAAGTCCAGTTTCCAGGCCACCAGCATCTTTGCCCAGGTGGAGGCGGTGCGCAGAGGTGCGGGAATCGGCCTACTGCCGAATTTTATGGTGGCAGGAAAGCCCGAGTTTGTCCCTGTGCTCCCCGATGCCTTCCAGCGCCAGGTGCCCATCTGGGCCGTGGCACGCCCGGAATCACTGCGGTCAGGCCAGGTCCAGGCAGTCATCGCCGCGCTGAAGGAAGAAGTGGACGAACGCCAGGAACTGCTGGCAGGCTGACAGGGCACCCGTCTCCGGTGGGCGCCGGCTGTTACGCCTGGAACAGCCGCCGGACCACCTGTCCTTCGGCGAGGGCATCAAGGCCCTCATTGATTTCGGCCAACGGCCTGGTGTCCGTGTGCAGCAGTTCCACCGGCAGCTTTCCCTGCCTCCAGTAATTGAGGAAAAGCGGAATATCGCGTTCCGGCACGGCGTCGCCCATATAGGAACCCAGCAGGCGCTTGCCCGCCCCGGCGAACTGCAGGGCCGGGACGGTCAGCTCCGCGGACGGGTGCGGCAGGCCCACCGATACCACCGCACCCCCTCGTGTCACGTGCTCCAGGCACGAGGCAATCACCCGGGCTGAGCCCACGGCCTCGATGGCAACATCCACACCGTCCCCCGTGACCCGGCCAATCAGTGAGGCGGCCTCCTCGGGGGTGCCTACGGCTGTGGCGCCACAGTCGCGGGCCAGTTGGTGCTTGCCGATATTGGGGTCGATGGCGATCACGGCCGACGCCCCCGCGACGGCCGCAGCCATCACCGCGGACAGCCCCACGGCTCCCAGCCCGAAGACTGCCACGGACTGCCCGGCCGTCACCGCCGCCGTGTTAATCACGGCGCCCATTCCGGTGAGCACCGCGCACCCGAACATGGCCGCTACGGTGTCCGGGACGTCGTCGCCAATTGCCACCACGGACTCACGCGCCACCACGGCATAGTCGGCGAAGGCCGAGACTCCCAGGTGGTGGTTGATCCGCCCGCCCTCCCGGGTGCAGAGCAAGGCATCGCCGTGCAGCAGGTCGCCGGAGCTGTTGACTTCGGCGGCGCGGTGGCAGAGCGCGGGCCGGCCGGCGGAGCAGGCCCGGCACTTCCCACAGCTCGGCACAAAAACAAGCACCACGTGGTCCCCCGCTTTGATGTCCTTAACGCCCTCGCCCACGGCGTCGACGCGGCCAACTGCCTCATGCCCCAGCGCCATGGGGAGGGGCCGGACGCGGGAGCCGTCCACGACCGACAGGTCGGAGTGGCAGAGGCTGGAGTACGTGATGGTGACGCCCAGTTCCCCGGCGCGGGGTTCGGGACGGTCCAACTCCTGCACCACCAGGGGCTTTGCGTCGGTGTAGCTGGTGCCGGACGGGACAGTGGAGTAAAGGACTGCTGCTCGCATGGAAGTTCCTGACCTTCGGGGTAAAGGGCTGGCGTGCAGCTGGTGTTGCCGTGTCCTGGCGGGCCTACTTCCTGGCGGCCACCAGGAGATCGGCGGTGACTCGGGCGTCAGCGGCGTCGACGTCGTGCAATGAGATGCCGCGGGTTTCCTTAAGGAAGAACACGGAGACCGCAGTCACGATGCAGGCAGCCATCAGGTAGAGAGCCACCGGAGTGGAGGATCCGAAGCTGGCCAAGAGCGAGCTGGCGATGATCGGTGCCAGCGAACCTGCCACAATCGACGTCACCTGGTAGCCGAGCGAAACGCCCGAATACCGCATCCGGGTGGGGAACATCTCCGCCATGATCGACGGCTGTCCCGCGTACATCAGTGCGTGGAAAAGCAGGCCGATGGTGATCGCGGCCAGGATGACGAGATCGTTGGCGGTGTCCATCATCGGGAAAGCGAAGAAACCCCAGGTTCCGCCGAGAACCGCACCGGCCATATACACAGGCCGGCGGCCAAAGGCATCGGACATCTTGCCGACGAGCGGGACAACGCAGAAGTGGATGAAGTGCGCCACCAGCAGGAGCAGCAGGATCCGGGAGGTGTCCGTCTGGACCACAACTTTGAGGTAGGTGATGGAGAAGGTGACCACGAGGTAATAGAGGATGTTCTCTGCGAACCGCAGGCCCATGGCGGTAAAGACGCCCCGGGGGTAGCGGCGGAAGACTTCCCCGACGCCGTAGCCCTTCTTCTCGACAGTGACTTCCTTACGCGACTCCAGGAATATCGGTGCGTCCTGGACCTTGGTGCGGATGTAGTAGCCGACCACCACGATCACAGCAGAGAGCCAGAACGCCACCCGCCAGCCCCAGCTGAGGAAGTCAGCGGGAGAGAGGGTGGAGGACAAGGTGAACAACACGCCCGTGGCAAGGAGGTTGCCCATCGGGACGGCAGCCTGGGGCCAGCTGGACCAGAATCCGCGCGACTTGTTCGGGCTGTGTTCGGCCACGAGGAGAACTGCGCCTCCCCATTCACCGCCGACAGCGAAGCCCTGCACGAAGCGCAGGAACACGAGCAGCGCCGGCGCCCAGTAGCCGATCTGCGCGAAGCTGGGCAGGCAGCCCATCAGGAAAGTAGAGACGCCCACCAGGATGATGCTCAGCTGCAGGAGCTGCTTCCGGCCGAAGTTGTCACCGAAGTGTCCGAAGACAATCCCGCCGATGGGCCGGGCGACGAATCCCACCGCATACGTGACAAACGCTGCGATGATGCCATCCAGTTCCGTTCCGGAATTGGGGAAGAACATTTTTCCAAAGACCAGGGTGGCTGCGGAGGCGTAGAGAAAGAACTCGTACCACTCAACCACGGTGCCGGCCATGGAGGCCGTGACGACTTTCCTCAGGCCTGAGGCCTTGACGTCGGTTTCCACTGCTCGCCTTGCGGCGGAGTTATCCGTACTCATATGTGAACTCCTTCGGCGTCTCCATCGACACCACTGGGACCAGACGTTGGCGGCCATGTGTGATGTTCACCACGACGCGCCGGGTCCCACGAGTATGGACTGACGACGGGTCATGCTCAACGACGAAAAGCGCAGAACCTATCTGCATTTATGCACATGCGCCCTGTCCGGCTCTGTCCGGGCTGAGTTCCGGCTCTGTCCGGCTAAGTCGGCGCAGTCCCGGCTCTGTCCGGCTCAGCCGGCGAGATGCCGCCGGAGCTGGGCGCCGAGCTGGCCGATCTCGGTCAGGAAGCCGTCGTGGCCGATCGGGGCCTCAATAACGTGCACGTCCACGTCGCCCGGGAGCGCGTCAGCCAGTTCACGGGACTGGGACGGGAAGTACAGCCGGTCGCTGTCCACCGCAGCCACGAAGAACCTGGCGGTGGCCCGGCCCAAGGCCTCGTTCAGCGAGCCCCGCCCGCGGCAGACGTCGTGGCTCATCAGGGCGTCGGTGATGGCGATGTAGCTGTTGGCATCAAAGCGCCGCACCAGCTTTCTGCCCTGGTGGTCCAGGTAGCTTTCCACCTGGTAGCGGCCCCGCTCCCCCAGCGCTGCCGCCTGGAACGGCGACTCCGGGTGCTGGGCCGACCGTCCGAAGCGGCCATGGAATTCCTCGGCGGAGCGGTAGGTGATGTGCGCGATGCGCCGTGCCAGTGCCAGTCCGTCCTCCGGCAGCGGACCGCCGTAGTAGTCGCCGTCGTTAAAATTGCTGTCCTGGCGGATGGCGAGCGTCTGCGCCTGGGCGAACGCGATCTGTTCGGCCGTGCTGGCGGCACCGATCGAGATAACGGCGCACCGCTGAACCCGTTCCGGGTAGGTGACCGCCCATTCCAGGGCCCGCGCGCCGCCCATGGAACCGCCCAGCACGGCGTACCAGCTCGGGATTCCCAGCTGGTCAGCCAGCCTGGCCTCGGCCGCGGTGGTGTCCCGCAGCGTTACCAACGGAAAGCGGGACCCCCACGGCTTGCCGTCCGGGGCATCCGAGGACGGCCCGGTGGAGCCGTAGCAGCCGCCCACGATGTTGATGGAGACCACAAAGAACCGGTCCGTGTCCACCGGCGCACCCGGCCCGGCCAGCTGTTCCCACCAGCCGGGCTCGTCGCTGTCGCCGCGCGTCACGTGTGTGCTTCCGGTCAGGGCGTGCTCAATCAGGACGGCGTTGGAGCCGTCCGCGTTGAGGGTTCCCCACGTTTCATAGCCGAGGGTGACTTCCGGGAGGTAGCCGCCGGCTTCGAGCTCGAGTCCGCCGATGCTGGCGTAACGGACCACCCCGTTTCCGGGTGCTGCAGTACGGGAAATCGTAATCGTCATGGAAGGACCTTTTCTATGCGCTTGCCCACCGTCAATTGACCGGCAGGCCAGGTCCTCACCCGGGGCACCCCACCGCAAAAGAGGGTTGCCGGCCAGCAAGCCGGGGCTGTCGCTGGCACTCATGACCTGCTTCGAGTGTACGAACAGCCCCGGTCTATTGCTAAGCGTGTGACTGGTTATGACTTCGCGGGAGCCCTACTGCGGCTGGCCGGCCACGTCCTTGCTAGGGTCCGCCGCGCCCTTGGCCGCCCGGAAGCCGGCTTCAAGGTCGGCCAGGATGTCATCGATGTTTTCGATAGCCACGGACAGGCGGACGAGTCCCGGAGTGAACCCCGGCGATGGCCTGCTGCCCGGGCGAAAGCTGGCTGTGCGTGGTTGATGCCGCGTGGACCACCAGTGAACGGACGTCCCCGATGCTGGCCACATGGGAGTGCAGCTCCAGGGCATCCACGAAGCGCTTCCCGGCCTCTGCGCCGCCGGCCAGGTTGAACGCGACTACCGCACCGGTGCCCTTGGGGCCGCTTTTGCGGCCACGCTCACACCAGGGGCTGGATGGCAGCCCTGCATAGGCGACGGATTCGACGTGGCCCTTGCCTCAAGCCACTGGGCGACGTCGACGGCATTGGCCACGTGCCGCTCCACCCGCAGGCTCAGCGTTTCCAGGCCCTGGGCGATGAGGAAGGCGTTGAAGGGTGACACTGCCGAGCCCAGGTCGCGCAACAGCTGGACGCGGGCCTTCAGGATGTAGGACAGGTTGGCGCCGAGGGTGGCCACAACGTGGTCCCCGGCCTCGGCAGTGTTCAGGATGGCAAAGGTTCCAGCGGCCTGTCCCGAGCTCAGCAGCAGCGCCGGGAGTCCGCCCTTCAGGCTGGCAATCCTCTGTTCCACGGCATCCTGCGTGGGGTTGCCGATACGGGTCTAGATCCAATGCAGTTTACTTAGCACGGGTGTGTTAATGTTTCGGCATGGCGCGTAGTGGATGGGTGACCCCGGAGGGTCCGGAGCGGTTGAGTGACCAC
>NZ_JBSRZM010000048.1:0-12940 GCF_054057635.1 Arthrobacter sp. UYNi723 | reverse complement strand
GTAGGTCACCGCCGGAACATCATTAAAACGGTCGAGAGCCCCCCAACCACCAGGTTGGGGGGCTCTCCCACTTTAACCACCACACCACAAACACCTTCGTACTACCTGCCGTGAATGTCGACACAACCTCGCCCGGCAGGCACAACACCGAATGACGCGGCACCCACCCAACACACCGCCGTCGAACGCTCTCTCACATCCTGCAGTGAATTTGCACACCCTCTCTCACCACCCACAGCCAGCTGAGCACTCGGTGCACCCGCCGCCGTCGGAAACCGCACCCCGAACACAGACCACTGCGAGAGCGTCACCCCGAAACGCACAGGAAGTGAGAGAGCGTCACCTGTGGCGGATGCTGGAGCCGCGTAGAGTTGGCGTCCATGGAGAACCTTTTCAGCCACGCGGACGACGCCCTCCCAGCTTCAGTTGAGCCCGCAGAGAACCTGGAACCTGTCATCTGCACGGTCACCGTGCCGGGACCGGTGGCGCAGGCGTTCGCCGGGTTCACAGATCACACGCACTTATGGTGGCCACTGGATTCACACGGTGTGTACGGCGCAGGGTCATACGTTGAGTTTGAAGAGAACCTCATCGTGGAAACAACTGACGACGGCAGGACCGCCGTCTGGGGCTCCATAGATGACTGGCAACCGCCCCTTTCCTTCCACGCGTCCTGGCACCCCGGGACCACCGCTATCTGGTCCACTGAGCTGCGAGTCGCGTTCAGGGCAGTTGAATCCGGGACCGAGCTGCGCCTGGTCCACAACGGCTGGGAAGGTGCGGAGGATCCTGCCGCAGCCCGCGCGGACTATGCTGCCGGCTGGCCGAAGGTGCTGGACCGCTTCGTGAGGTTCATGGGCGGGGAAGCTCAGGCCTGACGGCCGGCCCTGAATAGCAGCTTGGGACGGACCCAGCTCAGAATGGACTGAGGGGCACGGTCAGGCCGGCGGGACGGCCGTGCTGTTCCGGACGAGGAACTCCGTAGGATACTCCCGGTCGGTGGCCGCTGCTGACGGCGGCGTGCCCTTGGCAGGCCGCTTCGCGCCGGCGTCGAGCGTTTCCAACAGCATGCGGGCCGCCAAAGCGCCTTGGCCGCGGGCATCCTGGTTGATGGTGGTCAGCCCAAAGACCTCGCCCAGTTCGTGCCCGTCCATGCCGATCACGGAGAGATCCTGCGGCACGCGCAGGCCGAAATCGTGGGCGGCGAGGATGGCCCCGATCGCCATCTCATCGGAGGCGGCAAAAACTGCAGTAGGCCGCCCGGCTGTGGAGGCGAGGAGATTGTGGGCACTCACGTAGGCGCCCTGGATGGTAAAGTCCGCGGACACTATCCATTCGGGGCGGACAGTATGCCCGGCAGCCTGCATTGCTGCCTCAAAGCCGTTCCGTCGTATCCCGGGCAGTTTGAAGTCTTGGTTCAGTTCGGCCTCGCCGGTGATGTGTGCGATCCGGGTGTGGCCCAGCCCGAGGAGGTGCTCGGTGGCTGTCCTGGCGAGGCGGGCGTCATCAATCCTGATGGTCGACGCACCGGCCAGGGCGCCGCCGATGCCGACGATCGGACGGTGGATGGCCAGGAGCTGTTTGATTTCGGACTCGCTCAGGACCAGAGCAACAGCGATGACCGCATCCAGCCGCTTACGGAGCAGGAAGTCGTTCAGGACGCTGTGGCGGCGCTCCGGCCGGTCGCCCACGTTGTACAGGGTTAGGTCATAGCCCGCGTCGAGCAAGGTGCCGGACACGCCCTCCACCACGGACGAAAAGTACCAGCGGTGGATGGACGGAACCACCAGCCCCACGTTGTGGTTACGGCCTGAGGCCAGGCTGGATGCATGGTAGGACGGGACGAAGCCCAGTTCGTCGGCCGCTGCCTTTGCCAGCTGCCGGCTCTTGGCCGACACATTCGCTTTGCCGCTGAGCGCCCGCGACACAGTGGCGATCGACAGCCCGGCGCGGTCGGCAACGTCCTTGATGCCCGCAAATCCCACTATGCCGCGTCGCTTCCGCCAACTCGCAGCCACGCTGTTTCTGCGGAAGCCAGGAAGTGGGCTGAGTCCGAGTCCGAGTCCGAGTCAGAGCCGGCGCTGCGGACGAGGACGCTGCCTGCCGGCATCTGCAGCGGTTCGTGGTTGAGGTTCATGAGCACCAGCGTATCGCCGTTCAGGTACGCCAGGGACGAACCGCTGCACCAGTCCTCGGCCCAAGCCAGTGACCCGCGGCCCAAACCCAGTTCGCGGCGCAGCGTCAGCATGTTCCGGTACAGGGAAAGATGCGACGACGGTGATGCTGCCTGTGCGTCCCGTGCCAGGTCCCTGAAGCTCGACGGCAAGGGAAGCCAGGGATCCTGGCCGGAGCCAAAGCCCAGGTGCCGTTCTGTGCTGCGCCACGGGAGGGGAACCCGGCAGCCGTCGCGGCCCAGCCGGGCCCCTCCGGTGCGTGCGAACGTGGGATCCTGCCGCAGGTGCTCCGGAATATCGATGCCGTCCGGCAGCCCAAGCTCCTCACCCTGGTACAGGTAGGCGGCGCCGGGCAGTCCCAGCATAAACAGGGAGGCGGCGGCTGCACGCCGGCGGCCCAGGGCTGTATCCGGCTGGGGATCGGCCGCGCCGATGCCGTCGCCATCGCGCGGACCGGACCCGTTGTAACCAAAGCGGCTGGAATGACGGACCACGTCGTGGTTGGAGAGCACCCAGGTGCTGGGGGCTCCTACTGCGTCCAGGGCAGTCAGCGAGTCCGTAATAACACTGCGCATCCGGTATACGTCCAGCCCGGCGTGCAGGTAGGGGAAGTTGAAGGCCTGGTGCATTTCATCGGACCGGACCCAGTCGGCGAGGCGGGGGAGTGGGTCAACGTTGGCTTCGGCACACAGAATGCGGTCCGGCCCGTACCCGTCCAGGATCAGGCGCCAGGCCCGGAAGATGTCGTGCAGGGCCGGCTGGCCGAACATCGGAGCCTCGTGGCCGGGGAAGCCGTCCGAGCTGCCGCCGTCGGCCCGGCCGCCCCAGGCGGGCAGGCCCGGGGCCTTGACCAAAGCGTGGGCTACGTCCACCCGGAAGCCGGAGACGCCGCGGTCCAGCCAGAAACGGAGCACCCGCTCAAATTCGGCGTGCACGGCCGGATTGTCCCAGTTGAAGTCCGGCTGGGAGGAATCAAACAGGTGCAGGTACCACTGGTCCGGTTGACCGTCCGGCCCCGTGACCCGGGTCCAGGCCGGACCGCCGAAGTGGGACTGCCAGTTGTTGGGCGGCTCGTGGCCTTCCGGCCCGGTCCCTTCCCGGAAGATGAACATGTCGCGTTCTGGGCTCCCTGCAGGGGAGGCGAGGGCTGCCTGGAACGCCACGTGCTGGTCCGAGCAGTGGTTGGGGACCAGATCCACGATGACCCGCAGCCCCAGACGGTTGGCCTCGGCAATCATGACGTCGAACTCACCCAGGGTGCCGAAGATCGGATCCACGTCGCAGTAATCGCTGACGTCATAGCCGGCGTCGCGCTGCGGGGATTTGTAGAAGGGGGACAGCCAGACGGCGTCCACATCCAGCTCGGCCAGCTGCGGAAGTTCCGCAGTAATCCCGGCGAGATCGCCGATGCCGTCGCCGTTGAGGTCCCGGAAGGACCGCGGGTACACCTGGTAGATGACGGCCGAGCGCCACCAGCCGGGGGCGTTGTCGGCATCGTGGATGAGGGACAGCCGGCCCATCAGCGGTTCGGTGGCGGTAAACGCTGTATCTACAGACATGGAGGACAGCCTAGACCCTAACCGGCACGAAATTGCAAACGTTTCCACGGGAGAATTTATATGTCTACTGATAGGTAAGTTACTGACCATCCCATCAAGCTGGAAACGCTTACAGCCGATGGCAAAGCGATGAGTCGGTGCGGGCCACCGCCCTAGACTGGGGAGAACGACGACGACGACGGGAGGCTGCGTGGGCAGCTTGGTTGAAGAGCTGGTGGGCGCCCTCGGCGCAGGGCAGGTCAGCATCGAGACGGCAGTGCTCGCGAGATATGCCGTGGACCAGGCCCCCATCCTGGACTTCCAGCTTCCCGAAGCGGTGGTCTTCGCCGGGTCTGTGGCGGATGTGCAGGCCGTAGTCAGGCTGTGTGCGGCCCTCAACGTCGCCGTTGTGGCCCGCGGAGCCGGAACAGGCGTGTCCGGCGGCGCGCACGCGAGCAGGAATTGCGTAGTCCTGTCCTTGGAACGGATGAACCGCATTCTTGACCTCAACCCGGACGACGAGACCGCCGTCGTCGAACCCGGCGTGATCAACGCGGCCCTCAACGAGGCCGCGGCAGAGCATGGCCTGATGTACGCGCCGGATCCGGCGAGTTTCCGATCAGCCACGATCGGCGGAAACATTGCTACGAATGCCGGGGGACTGCGCTGCGCCAAGTACGGCGTCACCCGGGACTCGGTGCTGGCGCTGGACGTTGTGCTGGCCGACGGGTCCCTCATCCGCACCGGCCACCAGACGTTCAAAGGCGTTGCGGGCTACGACCTGACGGGGCTGTTCGTCGGTTCCGAGGGCACTCTGGGGATCGTGGTGGGGGCGACCGTCCGGCTAAAGTACCTGCCCCGTGACGTGCACACCATCGCCGCGTTCTACCCGGACTTCAGGCAGGCCGCTGCGGGCGTCCTGGCGGTGGGCCGGGCCCGCGTGCAGCCGGCCATCATGGAACTGCTCGACGGCGGCACGCTGGCCCAGCTGGATGACCTCCACGGCTCCGACCTGAGTTCCCGCGGCCGTTCGCTGCTCCTGATCCAGACTGACGGGTTCGGTGCAGCGGCGGAGGCCGACGTCGTGCGTTCCGTTCTCGCGGCCGGCGGGGCAACGGTGAGCACGGAATCCACGGCGGAAGCCGAGCAGCTCGTGGAGCTCCGCCGGAACAGCCGGGGCGTGGAGGTGGACGACGAATACCGCGTAGGCGAGGACGTGGCCGTGCCGCGCTCACGCCTGGTGGATTACGTGGCGGCGCTGGAAGACCTCGCGGCAACGCACGGCGTGAGCCTCAAGGTGGTGGCGCACGCGGGAGATGGCAACCTGCACCCCACGTTCTGGATCGACCGCCAGGACAGCGCCGTGGACGCTGACGCCATGGGCCGGCTGAACCTTGCCCTGGACGCCTCCATCGAGGCTGCGCTGGAAATGGGCGGCACCATCACCGGGGAACACGGGATCGGGCAGTACAAACTGCGCTGGCTGGGCCTGGAGCAGTCGGAACCCGTCAGGGAGCTCCAGCGCAGGATCAAGGAACTCTTTGACCCGGCCGGCATCCTGAATCCGGGCAAGGCCATCTAAAGGCCGCCCGCACACAAACTGGGTAGCAGTAACTGTCGTTTTGACCGCTCATAACGACAGTTACTGCTACCTAGTTGGGGCTGTGTTAACACAACCGTGCTGCCACGGCGGCCGGCCCGTGGTCCGCGTCAGTCGTCGACGTCCGGGTACTCTTCGATGGATTCGTCGGCACCATAGCGGGACTCCTCGGTTTCCACTTCGAGGATCTTCAGCAGTGCCGTGTCCGGGTTGAGCATGATGGCGGCCTCGTCCCGGCGGTGGCGCAGAACGGACTCGATGTAGGACTGCACTGCCTCGGCGAGCGGAATGTGGCGGGCCTGCTCCTCGGACATGTACCAGCGGTGCTCCAGCACCTCGTGGACTGCCTCCGCCGGCTCAAGCTTGCGGGACAGGTCGCGGGGGATCGAGCGCACAATCGGCTCGAAGACCTGGCTGACCCACAGGTGCGCGCTGTATTCCTCGTCCATCCCCGGGTTGTTGTCCGCCCGGAAGGAGTCCATGTCATTGAGCAGGCGCCGTGCCTGGTTCTCCTGGGCGTCCAGTCCGGTCAGGCGCAGCAGCCGGCGCTGGTGATGTCCGGCGTCGACGACCTTGGGCTGGAGCTGGATGGTGGAACCGTTCTGGGTGGTCTTGATGGCGTATTCCTCGACGTCGAACCCGAGCTCGTTGAGTTTCCGGATCCGGGCGGCCACGCGCCAGCGTTCACCGATCTCGAAGGATTCCTTCTCGGTCAGTTCCGTCCACAGGCGCCGGTAGCTCTCCATGATGAGTTCGCTGGTGGCCACCGGGTCCACCTTTTCCTCGATCAGGCCGCCGTCCAGGAGGTCCATCAGCTCGCCGGCGATGTTGACCCGGGCAATCTCGAGATCGTACTCGCGCTGGCCGGTGGAAAGATCGGGATACAGCTCGCCGGTTTCCGCGTCCACCAGGTAGGCGGCGAACGCGCCCGCGTCACGGCGGAAGAGCGTATTGGAGAGCGAGACGTCGCCCCAGTAGAAGCCGATGAGGTGCAGCCGCACCATCAGCAGGGCCTGAGCATCGATGAGCCTGGTCAGGGTGTCCTTGCGCAGCATCTGCGAGAACAGGGCCCGGTACGGCATGGAGAATTTCAGGTGGCGGGTGACCAGGACGGGGTTCAAGGGCCGCCCGTCCAGGGTGGTCCGGCCCGTGATGACAGCAACGGGGACAACGCACGGGACGTCCAGGCGGGCCAGCTTGCGGAGCATGTGGTACTCGTGGCGGGCCACATGCTCGGACGTTTCCTTGATGGCGATGACGGAGCCGCCCAGGTGCGCGAAACGCACAATGTGCCGCGAGATGCCGCGGGGGAGCGCTGCCAGGTTCTCGGCCGGCCAATCCTCCAGGGCGATGTGCCAGGGCAGGTCCAGGAGTTCGGGATCCGCGGACGCCGCCGTGATGTTCAGCGAGCTGGAAGCGGCAAGGACCTTGTCATCCCTGGCGCTCGCTGCCTCGAAGCGCGGCAGTTTGCCGACCTGCGCGTAGTCCGTGGGCTCGTCGTGCCACTGTGCACTGTTTTCGTCGGTCATGGATCAATTCTTTCCTACAGAGGGCGGCTGGCCTAAACATCGTGCTTAAACGCCGACGGCGACCCGTCCAGTCAGGAGGGCCGCCGTCGGTTTGCCAGTGTTCTCCGGGGTTTCGACAAGCTCAACCACCGGAGCTGGGGATTAGTCGCCCAGGCGCAGACCGGTCTTGGTGTCGAACAGGTGCACGTGGCCCGACTGCGGACGGACGTAGATGGTATCGCCCTTCAGCGGGGGGCGCCGGCCGTCGACGCGTGCCACGATGTCGTGGTCCTTGCCGTCCAGCGTCGTGTGGCCGTAGACGTAGGCGTCAGCACCGAGTTCTTCAACAACGTCGACCTCGACCTGGAGACCCTCACCGTGAGAGACCTGCTCAAGGTCCTCGGGGCGGCTGCCCAGGGTGACGGTGCTGCCGTGGGCCTCTTCGAGGATGTTGCGCGGCACGGGGTAAACCGTTCCGCCGAACTGGACGCCGCCGTCGACCACGGGCAGTTCGAGCAGGTTCATGGCGGGGGAGCCGATGAAGCCGGCAACAAAGACGTTCTTGGGCTTGTCGTAGAGGTTGCGCGGGGTGTCAACCTGCATCAGCAGGCCGTCCTTCAGCACAGCCACGCGGTCACCCATGGTCATGGCCTCGACCTGGTCGTGGGTGACGTAAACGGTGGTGACGCCGAGGCGGCGGGTCAGGGATGCGATCTGCGTACGGGTCTGGACGCGGAGCTTGGCGTCCAGGTTGGAGAGCGGCTCATCCATGAGGAACACCTGCGGGTTACGCACGATGGCGCGGCCCATGGCAACACGCTGGCGCTGGCCACCGGAGAGTGCCTTCGGCTTGCGGTCCAGGTACGGCTCGAGGTCGAGAAGCTTGGCGGCTTCACGGACACGCTCGGCGCGCTCTTCCTTGGAAACGCCGGCGATCTTCAGCGCGAAGCCCATGTTGTCTGCAACCGTCATGTGCGGGTACAGCGCGTAGTTCTGGAAAACCATCGCGATGTCGCGGTCCTTTGGCGGAACATCGGTGACATCGCGGTCGCCAATAAGAATCCGGCCGGCGTTGACGTCCTCAAGGCCTGCGAGCATGCGCAGGGAGGTGGACTTACCGCAACCGGAGGGTCCTACGAGGACCAGAAATTCGCCATCGGCGATTTCAATGTTGAGCTTGTCAACAGCGGGCTTCTCTGTGCCCGGGTACAGACGCGTAGCGTTATCAAAAGTAACTGTAGCCACAGTTATCAATCCCTTCACCGGCAGGTACGTGCCGGACGATCCGTTGTGAATGGTTCATGTAATTCAGTTATCCACGGCATTGCAGCCGTGTACTCCCCGGCCGAAGCCGAGGAGTATCACGTGACGCCGCACGGTTCCTGTGCGCCACATCACAAACAAGAGTATGTCAGACGATTGGCGTATTGGTGCAAATGTTACGGAGGTCACATGTGAGGTTGGACATGTTCCCGAGGTTCAGTCAGTGCCGGGCTCTTCTTCAGCCACGACCAGGCTCCGTTCCTGCAGGAGTGCTTCGAGCAGTTCTGCCACGTGGGCCGGCGCTTCCACCCGGAACTGGGCCTGGGTGAAGTCCAGGCCCACCTTGACGCCCACATCGCCGGATTCCAGGCGTGCCAGGGCGTCCTCGTCCGTGACGTCGTCGCCGGCGAAGAGGACTGCAGTGGCCCCGGTGATCTGGCGCAGGAACGTCAGGCCCTCGCCCTTGGAGGCGTTGACTACCGATGTTTCCAGGACGCGTTTGCCGTTCTTCAGGAAAACGCCCTTGCGGTCCTGGAGAACGGAACGGGCAGCAGCCACCGCGTCCTCCGCAACATCGTCCGTGGCCAGCCGGGTATGCAGGACTACGCCTGCGGGCTTGTCTTCGAGGAGCGTGCCCGGCGCCTGCTCAACGATCTCTTCGAGGACGCTTCGGACTTCGGCCAGCAACAGGCGCTGGGCTTCATCCAGTGTCAACTCCGCGGAACCGGGGCCCAGCCACGCCTCGGCGCCATGGCTGCCGATCAGCAGCGTGTCTACCGGGGGCGAGGCGACCGCGCGCAAGCTGGCGAGGGCCCGTCCCGAGATGAGTGCCGTCGTCGTGCGTGGCAGGGCGGCGAGCCCGGCGAAAGCGGCGGCTGAGCGCGGAAGCGGGCGGGCCTCGTCCGCGCGGTCAACGAGCGGGGAAATGGTGCCATCGAAGTCCATGGCCACCAGCAGGTGTTCCGTCTGGGCGATGCGCCGGGCGGCCTGGCGGAGTTCGGGGGACAAGGTGAGCGGGCCCTTGGCGGGCCGGGCGTCAGGAGTCATCGCGCACAACTTTCTCGTTCAGGGCGGCCAGGAAGTCAGCTGACCAGTGGTCGACGTCGTGTTCCAGGATCTGCTTGCGCATGGACCGCATGCGGCGCGCGGCGTCTTTGGGAGACAAATCGACGGCCCGCATGATGGTGTCCTTGAGACCGTCGATGTCGTGCGGGTTCATCAGGAGCGCCTGCTTGAGCTGGTCCGCGGCGCCGGCGAACTCGCTGAGGACCAGCGCGCCGTCGTTGTCCTTGCGGGCAGTGACGTATTCCTTGGCCACGAGGTTCATGCCGTCCCGCAGCGCCGTCACGAGCATGACGTCGGCGGCGAGGTAGAGCGCCACCATCTCCTCCACGGGGTAGCTGTGGTGCAAGTAGCGGACGGCCGTGTTCTGGATGGTGTCGTAGGTGCCGTTGATGTGGCCGACGGTACCTTCGATTTCCTCGCGCAGGAGACGGTACTGCTCAACCCGTTCGCGGCTGGGGCTGGCAACCTGGATCAGCGTTGCGTCGCCGACCGTCAGCTTGCCTTCGTTCAGGAGTTCCTCAAAGGCCTTGAGCCGGTGCCGGATGCCCTTGGTGTAATCGAGCCGGTCCACGCCCAGGAGTATGGTCTTGGGGTTGCCGAGGTCCTGGCGGATCTGGCGTGCACGCTCGATGATCTCGGGGTTGTGGGCCAGTTCGCTGATCTGGGCCACATCGATGGAGATGGGGAAGGCCTGGGCCCTGGCGATGTGCGTGATCTCGCCGTCCTTACCCTTTACGTGCACCTGCTGCTGCTTGACGCTGGCGCCGAGGAACCGGCGGGCGGAGCGCATGAAGTTGCCGGCATCGCTGGGGCGCTGGAAGCCCACTAGGTCTGCACCCATCAGGCCGTCAATGATGGCCTGCCGCCACGGCAGCTGGGCGAAGATTTCAGGCGGGGGGAAGGGGATGTGGTTGAAGAACCCGATCCGCAGGTCCGGCCGCGCTTGGCGCAGCAGCCGCGGCACCAGCTGCAGCTGGTAGTCCTGGACCCACACCGTGGCGCCCTGGCCGGCATGGCGTACGACGGCGTCGGCGAACCTTTGGTTGACCCTGCGGTAGGCGTCCCACCAGGTTCGGTGGAAGTCCGGCGGAGCGATGACGTCGTGGTAGAGGGGCCACAGGGTGGCGTTGGAGAAACCCTCGTAGTAGAGCTCAACGTCGTCGTTGCTCAGCTGCACAGGGACCAGGTCCATGCCGCCGTGGCTGAAAGGCTCGACGGTTTCGTCCGGGGCGCCGTGCCAGCCTACCCACGCGCCGTCGGTCTTGGTCATCATGGGTGCGAGGGCAGTCACCAGGCCGCCGGGGGAGCGGCGCCAACCGGAGCCGTCGTCGCCGCTCTCGCCTGGCGCGCAGCGGTCAACCGGCAGCCTGTTGGAGACAACCATAAAGTCGTATGTGGCGACTGTGCTGTGGCTGCTCGCGGCGGCGCCGGTGGCAGGTACAGCTGTTGGTTTTTCTTGGACGGGTGTTTGCATTGCGGCCCCCTGGGGTTGCTTGTGCCTTTAAGCCACCTTAATAGGATGGAATCTTCAGGGCTATTCGTCCGTTGGTTACTCGGGCGGAATAGTTGAAAGCGCAAGCTCTCAGGTTTGTCCCCTAAAATGGTGGAGTCGCCACAGAGTGGTCCCCCTATGTCGATCGACCCAAGGAACACATGAGCCCCGCAAATGAAATACGTAAGTCCAAGGCTGAGCGAACCTCGGAGGCGCGCGAGAAGGCACGCCTGATCCGTGAGGCGCAGCTGACGAAGGACAAGCGCAACAAGCTGCTGATCGGCTGGGGCATTGTGGTGGCCGTGGTGGCCATCCTTGTGGTGGTGGGGCTGGTGGTGACCACAACGATGCGGCAGAACGCCCCCATCGCTGACCAGGGGCCGACGCCGGCCAACGGCAACGTCAACGGTGGCATCACCTTGCTGGCCAATACCGACGTCGCGAAGCTGGAAGCAGCCACCGTTGACGCAGCCTCCGTGGGGGAGCCCCCGAAAACCGCGCCGGCGTCGGTTGTGGCGCCGGGCGCCGAAGCTGAGGCAGGCAAGCCGGTCAAGGTGGTCCTGTACGTTGACTTCATCTGCCCGGTTTGCAAGAACTTCGAGGCACAGTACAACGAGCAGCTGACGACGCTGCGCAACGAGGGCAAGATCACGGTGGAATACCGGGCGCTCGGGTTCCTGGACAACCGGTCCTCCACGAACTACTCCTCCCGTGCAGCCAACGCCGCCGCCTGTGTAGTGAATGACTCCCCGGAAAAGTACGCGGAGTTTGTGGACTCGCTGTTCGCCAACCAGCCTGCCGAAGGTACCGCCGGTCTTTCTGACGACAAGCTCAAGACCATGGCGACGGACGTCGGCGCCAAGAACGTTGACACCTGCATCGACGAGAAGACCTACCGTCCGTTCGTGAAGTTCACAACCAAGCAGGCCACCGCGATCGGTGTCACCGGCACGCCCACGGTGTTCGTGGACGGCCAGCAGTGGGGCAAGGGCGCCAGCGCGCAGACCCCGTTCCCTGACTTCCTGCAGGCAGCGATCACCGCGAAGGGCTAGGTCCTTCCACTCAGAGGACCTGCTTCCGGATCGATTCCGGAAGCAGGTCCTTTCTTTTGCTCCGGTTCGCCCTTGCCGCCGTTTTTACGAGCGGGCGGACTTGGGCTAACCTTATCTAGCACCGCTGCGGCGCACGCCCCTCATGGGGTGCGCCTCCTTAGCTCAGTTGGCCAGAGCACCGCTCTTGTAAAGCGGGGGTCGTCGGTTCGAATCCGACAGGAGGCTCCGATTGTGGCTCTGACCTGCGGTTTTATCCCAGAGCTCGTATCCGAAAAGCCAATACCGTGCGGCCTGCAGACTTCTGAGGACAACGAACTCTTGCACGCTGATGGATCCCTCACCATTCAGTAGGTCCCTTGGTACGCTGTCGCCATGACTCATACGTTGCTCGAGCTCGAGCGAGCATTCCGTCGGTCTTGGAGTGCAGATACGACCTGTCTCGACGCCAAGAGCCTCGCGAAGTGGCACCCCGACAATGCGGCACACGGCCAGTGCGGACCCACAGCTCTCATCGTTCAAGACCTGCTCGGCGGTGATCTCCTCATCGCAGACGTCAGCGGCGGCAACGAGGAGGACGAAGTCCATTACTGGAACCGGTTCCCCGGCGGCCTCGAGATCGACCTCACCCGAGAGCAATTCAGAAGTCACCGCATCGTCGGGGAGCCCCGCGTCGTCGTCCGACCCCCGGGAGGGCCGCGGGCGTACGCCAGCGAGTACCGGCTGCTTCGCGCAAGAGTGCTGTCCGCGCTGAACCTCTGTTCCATGCGCTCATGGAACGTCCGTTGAGGGATTCGTAAACGGAACGGCAAACCGCCATTTCAAGCTACGACTTACCGGCACCCCGAGCAAACAGTCACAGCAGCGGATCCGGATCCGCGGGGGAGTTTTCGACTACGGAAGCTGCGTCTGACTTCCCCCGTCGACGAGATTCCGCACGGGCAAGGCACCCCGCCCCCGCCATTTTCGGCCGCACCCCAAAGTTGGGGCTTGAGGACCAATGCTCGGGAAAGTCACGCTACGCCGATCCCGCGTGGTAACGAGGGTACTTCGGTTCGTTGAGCCTGTATCGCTAAACATGAATATCTGACCGCGGCCGAGGAAACCTCGTACAGGCGATTCGAGGCGCAGACGACCAACACCGGCTAAGACGGGAGGAAGGGCCCGAATTGGGCTGGGCGTAGGGTGGAAGTTAGACGGAAGGAGCACTTCATGAAGAAAATCCTCATGGTACTGACCAGCGTTTCCGAG
>NZ_JBSRZM010000047.1:0-15710 GCF_054057635.1 Arthrobacter sp. UYNi723 | reverse complement strand
CCATCACCCGCCATCAATGGCACGGCGAATGGAACTACACCCTCAAACCCGAAGCATCAGAATAGCCGCGTGTTGAATACTGGCAGGCCCTAAGGGGCGGCCTTCTACGACTGGCGAAGCAATGCTCCCGGTCGCTGAGCGGAATAAGGTCTCTGAGGACCACCAGACTGGACAAGTCTGTCTACTAAGTCAGAGACTACACAGCAGCCGCCGAAATACGAAGCATCGCCGGCGACGTGCCTGGCGGATCGCCGGGCCTTCGCCCGGCAGCGGGTACTGAGTCTGGAAGGGCAGTCGCCTGAAAGCTCGCCCGAGCAGCCCGTTTCGAGCTCCAGCTAGACGTATATGCCGACTATCGGCAGTCATCGCCCGTGGGAGCGGCACGATCTGAGCGGCATATGGCTCTGGCTTTGGATAACGCGGGGAATGCGCCGGCGTGGTTGGCGTTAGAGCCCGGCCATGACGTCCTCCGGTCTTTTGACATGGGAACAACGGCTCGTTGGTGTACGTTTCAGTCTCGTCAGTAAGAAGATCGTAGATACGTCAGAAATGAGAAGTACCTAAAGTGGCAACCGATTACGACGAGGTGCGTTCCGACGTCAAGGAATCTCAGGACCGTTCCCTGGAGGCGTTGCAGTCTGCGAATGCCCCGGACGCCCGCAGCGTCGTCAATGAACTGGACGAAACCGATGCGCTTGATGAGGGACTGACCCCCGGGGGAGAGATCGTCGCCGAGGAGCTCATCGTTCAGGTCATTCCCCAGGCCGCGGACGAGTTCACCTGTAATTCCTGCTTCCTCGTCCGGCACCGGTCTCAACTCGCACGTGAAAGCAACGGCCACTCTTACTGCATCGAGTGCGAAGGTTAGTAAATTCCTTCGCCAGGACGCAGGATCCGCGAGCAGGCCAATCAGCGTGACGTATTCTCCGCTATCCGCGTTTGCAGAATCCCCGGAAAGCATGGGAGGAGGCATCTCGGGGCGACCGTTTTGGCGACTCAAGCGGGGGGCCTGCGCGTGTTCCACCCTGTAGAGGGATTGCTGTTGCGGGTCAGGCCGCCTGTGTAGCCATCGCTGCCAGGGGCAAAGCATTGTCCGGGGCGAGGATGCTCAGCCTGTACTCGGACTGGAGCGGATCGACATGGGGAGGCAGATGGTGGGACCGCGAGCAGGCCCGGAGTTCTTCCAACGCGTCGGGCTCGATCCGGGCCCGGGTCATATCGAGCTCAAGGGCCATGCGCGTAGTGAGCGAGTTCGCGCGCTTCATCACGCCATACAGGCCGTGGATGCTCTTGGACGTCACATGGCCCTGCGCGGAAACCTGGGCCGTTGCACAGTCCAGGTCCACCCGGACCAGCACTCGAAGCTTGTCTGTCACGAAAATTTCTCCGCTCTAAGTCGGGGGCCACGACGCTGTGGCGCCCCGAACAACCATAGGCGAAATGTGATCCATGCAACACACCTGCCGGTGTTGGGTTTGGCGCCCGGCCCGGGACCCGGGACAGCCGTTTCCCAGCGAATCTCAAGGTTCACGAAGGCATAATGGAACGAAGCTCCGGTCAACCGCTATTTGACCGGAGCTTCGCCACTTGGGGGTGTCCGGGTTGCACCTGGTCTGTCGTTGGCCACGACACTCCGGAGGGTGGCGGGACCGCGGACGTATCGTCCACGATGGAGTAGACGGTCACGGACCTGTCTGTGATGTTGTCGATGTTTTCCAGCGTGATATTAATGGCGGTCGAGCGGTGTTTGAGCTGCTGCACCAGCTCGCGTTGGGGCCAGGTGATCTCTGCCATGAACGAGCGGAAGACTTTGCCGCTCGCCCGGGTGTACGCGGTGATCGTTTTGTGGTCCCTGGTGCGCATGCCGAAGGACAGTTCCACGTCAACGTCCCCGAGTGGGTCGATCTGCGGGTCCAGGTAGCTTCCGAAAATCCTGAGCCGATCCACGAAGAGCGGTTTAGTGGCGTCCGTGTTGTATTCGCGGGCACGGTCCAGCATCCCGGCGACCAGCCGTTCGGCCGTTTTCCGTCTGATTGGCTTCCCAAAGCCGGCCATGGCCAGGGCATTTCCGAGGGTTGTCGCCTCCCACCACACGTACCTGTCATCGCCGAGTTCAGCCCTGACCAGGTAACCGGCTTCCTCCATGCGCTCAAAGGCGGCCTCGGCGGCCTCAATGCCGCTCCTGCTGAGCAGGCTGTCGGCGACGTCTTGGGCGAACGTGCCGCCGCGGAACAAACGGACCAGGCTCCGTGCCGCCGGTGCCGGCAGGCCGGCTATGGTGTCGGTCTTGGCTACCCTCATGAGAAAAGCCTAAGCGCCTCACGAAGACACAGCTTGGCGGCGGTTCTGGAACCATGGTGGCGTGAAGAAGCTTAGAGATGGTATGACGGCCAACCCGGGGGAGTGGGTCCTTGATGTTCGCGTGGGACTTGTCGACAGCGTGCCGGAGATCTGGCGTCAGCTGGAGCTCCAAGCCTCACTGACGCTGGGACAGGTTCACCGCATACTGCAGGTGGCGTTTGGATGGGAAAATGCGCACCTGCACCGGTTCACGGACAGTGATCCCTTCGCGCGGCTGCGGCCGATCGACGGCGAAATTCCGGACCCTGTGCAGTGGCTCCCGTCAGAGTGGTGCGAAGAGCCGACGGACCTTTCCGAAGAATACTGCTCCCTGGACCAGCTGCTGGTCAGGGGTTCAGGTGCGGCGTTCTATGAGTACGACTTCGGCGACAGCTGGCTACACCGCATAGAACTGATATCCCGCCAGTCGGCGGATGAAGCAACCCCACCGGCCCGGCTGACCGACGGCGCCCGACGCGGCCCGCTGGAAGACTCCGGCGGCCTCCCCAGATACGAAAGCATCCTGGACGCCCTCGCCGACCCTATCCATCCTGACCACACAGAATACTCGGAATGGGTCACCGCAGTGACAGATTCTGACGAACCGTTCGACCCAGACTGTCTGGAAATCGCCGAGGTGAACCGGATGCTCGCCAGCCGCGGGATCTGATGCTTCCTAAGGCCTGGTTGCAGCTCCTCCCGTCCAGCTCAAATTATCCAGACACTGTCTGGACAATTGCTTGAGCACCAAGCCACCAAGCCAAGCAAATTATGGTGCGTTGGCCCAGATGCGATTCACCGGGCAGCGCTTCGCACACTGGTTCCCGGCCTAACACGATTCAACTATGCGCTGAATTTCGGGGACCCTATGTCAGATTTGCATCTAAGACTGTTCGGTCGGAGAGTACAGAAATCGGCTCTTCGACCTTATTCTGACGATGTTTGTGACTTTCGGCGATAAATGGCGGCATTTTTACGGCGCTATTTGGCGTCTGGTACAGCCGCAAGGGATCGGCTTATGAGACTAGGCAGTCGGTTACAAAGCGCTGCAAAACGAAGCTAGTAGTCCATGTTGTCGACGATGGCCTGGCGGTGCTCGAAGTAGCTCACGAGTTCGCCGAATTCCTCCCTTTCCCGAGCTTCTTCTACCAGTGCTCGAAAGTCAGGATCGAATCGGACATCGAGACCCGACGCGATCCACTGCATGGCTTCAGCCAGTTCGGTGTGTATCCAGGCATCGAGTTCGTCGAACAGGCGAAAAACCTCTTCGATCGTGGATTCAGTCGCTGGCAGAAACGAAAATCGGGGGCTGTCCTTGACCTTTGTGAGGCCGACTGGAACCGCTCCGATGCCGGGTGCCTGAAGATAGATCGTAGCGGCATGCCCCTTTTCGAAGCCGCCGTGTGAGTACGGGTTGCGCCATCGCTCCACGACCGCGGTGAGCTGGCGGCGGTATTGATGGGCACCATGCGCCTTGTGAAGTACTCGGTCGAACTTTTCGCCCCAGCGTGACCCGATGAAAGAAGTTAGGTTGTCCGAGCCGGGATCAAAGTCAGAGAATGCCATTGCCAGCACGAGATCGTGTTCCAGTCTGCTGAGGTATGCCGTTATGGCGGCGATCATGTCGTGAAAGGCGTTTAGCTGCATCAGCACTTTTCCGCTTTGGAAAGTGGATGTGCGTGCGAGTCCTTTAGGAAGTTCGTCCACGCCGTACTCTTTGTACTCATCTTCAATCAGAGTCGGGTCAAGCGCACGGGAGCGGAAGTATGCATAGGCCCTGTCGAGAGCGAAGTGCTGATTCACTACCGTGGCGTGGCCGAGCCCGAGCATCTCTGGGGCCACAGCCAGGAGGACTTTTTCGACAGCTCGCGTCGCTGAACGAAGCTGTGTCTGGATTTCGGTAAGCAGCCCTTTGCTCGCGTTTTCGGTTAGATCGGCCGGAAGATACAGACGCAGGCCGAACTTCTCGTGCGCGAGCGTTGCACCAACACCCTTGTATGTGAACGTGGCCCACCACTCGACCTTTTCGCCCGGGCCACCGGTCTTAAGACCAGCGAGCCGCAGAGAGTATGCCAGGAGGCGCGGTACCGGGAAATCATGGAAATTCAGAGTGTGCCGCTTGGCAGAGGAGGAGTCGCCGGGTTTGCGGAGACCGAAGTCTCGTAGCGGTCCGCGTTTCAGGTGCTCACCGGTTTCCGCTTCATTTGGGAGTGAAAAGGCCATAGCGACAGCATGCCAGCTATAGCAAGGTGGTCAGCCGGTCGCCTGCGCTCCGCAGGTTCCACCCGCTGGACTCACTTGCTGCGTGCGTGGCGCCAAGATGTCGCAGTAAGGGATCCCTCAGCGGGACAGTCGGTTCTAACGCCACCGCTATTGGACAAGAACAGATCCTGATCGCGCCGCCATCAGAGTGTGAAAACTGTTCCAGTGTCCGAGTTTCACGCGGTTGGCGGGCAACGCCTCTATCGGTGCTGGTGAGAGTCGGTTGCGCGCGGTTGGGCCTGGCCCCCGTAACCGCGCGCAACCGACTCTAGGTGATCGCAGTACTCGTGCCACCACGCCGGGTCCACGGCTGCCATATTGTCGTTGCCGTCCCGGTGTCCGACGCTGCCGTCGGCAAACTCACGCACGATGTCTGCATGACCCGCATGCCGATGCGTTTCGGCAGTCACGTGGACCAATATGCGGGCGAGGCTGACCGGGTTGCTCGCCTCGCGCCACCACGGCACGTAGCCGGATGCATCAAGCGGCAGCAGGGAAATTGTTGCGTCGGCATGTGCCCACACCCTTTGATATAGGCCGACGATCGCGTCGCGGGACTCCTCAGACCGCGCCCACATGTCCTCATTCGGCTCGGCATTGGGCGAAAGCCATTTTAATTCCTCTGCGAAGGGTCGGTTGAAGACTACGCCGAAGTACTCGGCTTCGACCCCGGCTAGGTGCTTGACCAGCCCGAGAAGGTTCGTGCCGGTCGGCGTCAAGGGGCGGCGCAGATCGTACTCAGACAGGCCCTCAAGCTTCCACACAATCGCATCACGGCCATCCTGCAAATATCGGCGCAACTCCGCCTTGGCAACATCACTCATGTGTGTCAGCTTGTAGCGGTTGACGGCCGATGGCAAGCCAACATGAACCCGGTGTCAGGAAGGGAACGTCTACCGACACGTTCATCGGACTATACGGGTCGACGCGTGCGGCAGAAGCTGCCGTTCGAGGACAACTAGTGTGGAGACCCGGTCACCGTCGCTCGACCGTCAGGCGCGGGGCCTCTGCCGGCTGGGCGGGGGACTTCCAGATCAGCCATCCCCACCACAGTTGAACCGCTCCAAACAGCGCCCCGGAGAGCACCCCGGCGACGGGAATGAAAGGTCCGCCCAGAGCCAGGTACGCCGGGCCGCTGACAGCCAGCAGCACTCCGGCCGCGCGAGGAAATACTGCCGCACGCGCGGCGGCCACTCCAATGACTGCCAGGCCGAGCACCCACCCGAGCACTAGCAGCCCGGCCCCAATAGCCAGCCACGACGTGAACATCGGCCCGTTGAGCTCCAACAACTGTGGGTCTCTGTCCGCCAACACAGGAAAAACCAACGCTTCGAAGAAGCCAATGGCGGAACCGCCTATTGCGCCCGCGAAGGAGAACACTAATCCCACATGCCCTAACCGGCGTAGCTGGCCGTTGTGAACGGCGACGAGGCCGGCAGCACCGATGAACGCCAATGCAAACACAAAGATGCTGGCGACATGGATGGGCTGCCACACCTCAGTGTCCCGTACAACCTCATCAACGGGACGGTCAAAGATACTTGGGTGCAAAGGCACGAGAGCTGCGGTGACTGCACCACTCACCGCAAGGGAGATAGCGGAAACGCGGACAGACACCTGCACTACGGCCACTCCCACAGTCTACTGCGCTACCCCATCGCGGCAATGCCGCCTGACCGCGCCGCGCACCCACTCACACTGTGCGACACATGCCTGCCTGCAATGAGGCGCTGGGCAGGGGGCGGTGCCCCAGCGGGCAGTACGTGTCCCATAGTTGCCGACGGAGTCAGAGAAGGAACGTCCAGCGGGACAGATTCGCTGCAGCGTGGGTCGTCCCGCATGAGGATCGGTCTACGGTGCGCCTCAGTCAGACGCCAGCGGCTCTGTCCATTCATTTGCTGGCAGCCTTTCTCGCAGCAATGCGGATTGACCTGATCCAAGAATCATCTCGGTGTCGAGATGGGCTGGGTCGACTTGTCTGATGAGCTCGCGACAGCGTCAGCAGGGAGGTAAAACGCAGCGCAAGCCGTCACCGTCTCGCCAAACGGCGACGATCTTTGGCGACCTGGTACTCGCCGCTGTGAGCTGGCCAAGTCTCACCCGCACCTCAACATCCCTGGTGGCTGCACCATCGAGTTTCACGAGGCGCGCCAGTCCCCGGATGGTGAGCCCACGCCACGTAGCTGCAGGATGCGCCGCCGATTCGGCTCCGCCTGCACTGCAGCTACGGGGCTCGGATCCCGTCCGGATCTACGACCCACCAGAGCCCCCCGTGGGTCGAGACGTTGTGGCACTTCACCTCGCCAGGCCCCTCGTGCGCGTAGAAGTAGAGCGGATGCCCGTTGTAGGTGACCTGGGTCGTGCCGTCCCGCCGCTTCGTCGTCCCCAGCAGCGCTGAGTCGACCTCGCCGCTAGCGGTCGGCGCTCCGTCGGTCAGCACGGGTGGCCACGCTTCAGCGCAGTCGTCGTAACACTCCGGCCTGATGCTCTCCTCACTCTCCCAGATATAGATGGCCTGCTTTTTGGCATCGAAGAGCATCTGGCCGAAGTCGCTCGCGGCTGTGGTGATCGTGGTGCCCGGCTCTCGCGCGCTGGATGGCTGACTCGGCGGGGGTTGCGGGCTCTCCGGTGTCGTAGTGCTCGCCCTCGGAGGCGGGGTAAAGTCCGGGGCCTCGCTCGAGGTGCTGCTTGCGCAAGACGACGCGACGAGTGCGAGGACCACCGCAGCCGCCGCTCGCAGTCCGGGTCTGGACACGCTGTGCTCCTATCGGCAGGAGCGGGCGCCCCCGGCCAGGTCTTCGGGGTTGGTGATGATCAGACAGTGGGGCAGTTCGGTTCCCATCATCTCAGCCTTTGTCGAAAATCGGCGGGCGGAAGGCGGCGAGTCCGGTGGCGGGGGACTGCCACCCGACTCGCCTGGGTCAGTGAGCGGCTGTGGCCGTCAGGGTGCGGGGCGACGGCGCCCGGCAAGCAGGACGGTGCCGAGCAGCAGGTTCAGGACGACGAGGCCGAAAATCGCGCCGTACAAGGGGTCGCTTCAGAAAAAGGAAAAAATCGTACGCTAAGGCCGCGTGGAGAAAAGTAACGGCTGGACCGCAGCTTGTCGATGGAAGCGGGCCAAAGTCCGCCCGTAGGGGGAACGCTGATCGGACACTGCTCTCGTGTTTGATCGACGCGTCGCCGTAATCGATATAGCCTGTCAGCAACCCCGGAGCAGCGTGGCCCGGGACGGGCAATGGCCAGCCGGCTCCGGAGCGGCGGTTGTTGCCACAACGTTGGGGGCTCAATGACAATTCAACATCTCACCGAGACTGGCGGGCCGCTTCCGGACCGCACGATCCTGCTCCAGAGAACCAGGGCACCCCGGATCCAGGCCGTGCCGGATCACATAGTTGCTGAGAGTCACTCAGGCTTTTCCGTCGCCCGCGTGGGTGTGGGAATATACCGGATCATCCTGCCGACCAACGCCCGGATCACAAAGGACGACTGCGTCCGCACCTGTGCGTGCCTTCCGGAACGTACAACTACGTGTGGAAGACTGAATCCAGCTGGGCCGGAACCTGCAGGACTTTCGACATGATCCTGGACGACGGCTCATCTCATCAGGCCATGTTCAGGTTCGTCCGCTGACGGGTAGGGGATCCAATGAGCCAGGAACACGCTACCGGCCGCCGGCTGGGGTGGCCGGAAGCGCTACTTTGGGCACTGCTGGTCATCGCTTCTATCGTCCTCATGGGCATCGGCCTGGAGAGAGCCATATTCTTCGGCTTCAGATGGGAGCCTGAATTCATTGAGGATGCACGCGTTGGCGGGCTATTCATCCTCGCAGGAAGCATAGCTTCGCTGGGCGCGGCCATCTGGTCAGCATTGCGGGGGGATCCCCGCTGGATAACCGCATTCGTGGCTGCGCCTGCAGTCCTGGTAGGCGGGGCGACCCTGATTGATCCCTTCAGTCTGCTCAGACACCTCGCAGCTGCGGTGGCCTTCCCCTTCGCCTTAGCAGGGATCTATGCGGGGCTGCCAGCGCGGAAATCCAAAAAGGCTAAGTAGCCGGTCCAGTCCGTCCAGTCTCGGGCCTACGCATGGGAGATGGTGACTCATCCTTGCCTGGAAGCCGCTCGTGCGCGCCCGGGTTACACAGAAACGGGACCACCTTCTTGAAACGAACCCTCTCCGCCCTGGCCATCGCCGCAACCCTGACCGGGCTCGGCGCCGGGGTCGCCCACGCCGATGAGACCTACCCTGCACCCGTCCCGCCGTCAACGCTCTCCGCAGGCACCGTCGAGGCCGGTAACACCGTAACGTTCTCTGGCAGCGGCTTCACGCCGGGAGAGCAGATCATCATCATCGCCGACGTAAGCTCCGGTGCTGGATCCGGAACCGCCGGTGCAGCAAGCCGCAGCGTCGTCTTCCGGGTACCCACGGCCCCACTGTCAATCACCACCCAGGCGGATGCCGCCGGCAAGTTCTACCGAAGAAAACAGCATCCTCGCCCTAACGGCCCAGAAGCTCGTCACGGACGCGGACCTCCCCGGCGAAATCACCTTGACGGAAATCGGCGACACCGCCAAGTTCACCGTCAAGGATGGACCCATCGAGCACAGCGTCCACATCGGATCGACCATGCTGTCCTTCTCAGCTGAGGGGGCAGACGATGACTATGACTACACCCGCGGGACATGGCTGTACCGGTCTGGCTACGGCGTGTTCGGCGGATCGGTGCTCGAAGCTGACCGGGCCCGGGATCTCCGCAGCCATTTCGCCACCCACAGGGAATTCGCTATCCTCATGGACGTCATGGCCGATTCATCCTTCCGGGAACACGACGAATACTTCGGTGAGCTGGACCGCGAGGGCCGGACGGCAGCCCTCGAAACGGACGACACCGAGAACCTGCTGGACCTCTCCGGCGACGAGCCGGTCCTGAAGACAGACGACGGCCAGAAAGCCCTGCTCCGTCCATGGTCAATGGCTTCTTGGACCACATGGCCACCCGGACCGGGCACACCGACAGGGACTCGTTCGTGGCGGACCTGCGCAGCGTCTTTCAGGAGACGGACCGCCGTCTCGCAAACTGACCACTTCGGAGGCTCCGCTGCACGCCGGCGAGGCCTTTGTTGTTCCCAGCCGACGCACTGGACGAATAGCCGCACAGAGGGCATGACCGTCATCCCCATAAACCGCAAGCCCAAAGGCATCCCCGTCCGCGGCCAGTTCGCTGCCACCGCGCACGGCGAGGCCTCAGTCTCCCTGGCTCCTGTATCGACCGGGCGCCGTTCCGCGCCGGCGGCCAGTATCCGCCACGTTCCCGAGTCGCTGCGGATGGCCCATTTCCAGGACCCGCAGCTGGTTCCCGAGCTTGAGTGGACCGTTGAACGGAGCCTGCGCGGCGACAATACCGACGCTGACTACTGCTCGGAATCCTTCAGTGACCACGTTCCTCACCTGCAGGTCGAGGAGGCCTACAGCTACTTCAACAAGGCACGGAACGAAGCCCTCGACGGCGGGGACTGGCGGGCCACCATCGCCGAGGCAGCCGCAGCCGACACCGCCCGCCACCCCGGGGGATCGCTCAAGGTGGGCTACCGACCGTCGCTGGCCACACACCAGGCCGGCCACGAGCAGGGCACGTTGACCACGGGTGAGAAGTACACCGGATACCGGGACGCCTCAGAGATCTGCAAGGACATCCGAGCCGAGCTGAAGGCCGCCACTGAGGCGAACTATCTGCCGGCCGGCCTGAAGTATTCGGTCACCAACGACAAGTACGCCGGGAACGGCAATGGCAAGCCGGCTCCGGAGCGGCGGTTGTTGCCACAACAATGGGGGCAATGACAATTCAACATCTCACCGAGAATGGCAGGCCCCTTCCGGACCCCTCGATCCTGCTCCAGACCACCGGGGACACCCCGGATCCAGGCCGCGCCGGATCCCATGTCTACCGAGAGCCACTCAGGCTTTCCCGTTGCCCGCGTGAGTGTGGGAATAAGCCGGATCATCCTGCCGCCCAACGCCCGGATCACAAAGGACGACTGCGTCAGCACCTGCGCAGAACTGCTGACGCTCACCGGCGGAAAACCCGGAGGAGCGCTTCTGCAGATCACCGGCGTCGGCTCCTTCAGCCCGGAAGCGATCAGCGCTTTCGCTGAGGCAGCCGCCGTCACAGCGTTCGCCGTCCTGGGCAAAACACAGGTTGACCGCGTCATCGCCCACAGACTTCTTCGACTGGGCCCGCCCAGGTGCCCCGCCAAATACTTCACGGACGAAGACGAGGCCATCAGCTGGCTCCGAATCATCGGATCATCCACGGCTTTTTCCGTCTTCGGCCCGTCTTGAAAATGATCGATTGATGAGACAGGTTGGCCGCTCTCCCGCGGGCTTCAGGATGTCATTTTCCGGAGTCGGCTGCACGGAATGTCCAAAGTCGCCTGCACGGCAATTGCGTGTCCGCAAGGGGAACCCTCTACGGGCACTCCCTACTGGTCAGGCGGTCGCGGCGGCCGCGGCAATGTGGAGTGCGTTTAGGGGTTCCCGTCCAAGGATGTCGGTGACGTCGGTGCCTGTTTCCTCAAGGAATCCGTGGCTTGCGGCGGAATGTATGGAGAGCAGCATAGGGGGCTGGAAGGGCAGCATTGCTGCAGAGTCCAGGACCTGCCGCAGTTCGTTGAGCTTGCCCGGTCGGTATTTCGCCCCCAATGTGTCAGCTATGTTCTGCCCCGTGATGACGGTGTTCCCGACGAGATTGTAGGTTTTGCCTTGGTGTATTTCGGGGTTCCGGGCGATGATTGCCGCTGTTTCTGCGAGATCCTGACGGGCGACGGCGGCGATGCCGCCCTGCCCGAACGGGGCAGAAATGACTCCTTCATGGGGAGTCAGGAGAAGGCCGATCAGCTCCGCGTAGAGACCGTTCCGCAGAATCGTCCACTGCGCCGTTCCGCTTCGAAGGCGGCGTTCTGTCCAGCGATGGGCCAACCCGAATCCCAGATGATCGCCGGCCTCGGCGAGGCTCGTGTACACGATGTGCCTGACCCCGTCGCGTTCGGCCGCCGTGATGGCGTTGTTGTGCCGGGTGATGACGACATCGTCTTCTTCAGTTCCGGCGGACACCATTACCAGTGTCTCCACGCCCTCGAAGGAGATCGTTTCAGGGACGTCGAAGTCCATGGCCCGAAGCTGGCCACTGCTGCTGGGATTACGGGTTGCTCCGGTTGCAGCCGCTCCAGCCTGCGTGAGGTGTTGAAGGATGGCTTTGGCGAGGTGGCCGGAGGCCCCGGTAACGAGAATCATGGGCATGCTCATTTCACTGGTACTTTTCGGTAACTAGACTCATCTTCGGTAACCGAACGAGGACCCACAAGGAGGCACGTTGGTGTTAGGCAGTCACATGGAAGTAACCCCTGTCCTGGAACCTTGCGGCGAATCCGGGCATCCTGACTGCGGGATCCGTGACGTCCTGGATCGGATCGGGGATAAATGGTCGGTGCTGGTCATCGGCCCGTCGCGAGCATCGGAACCTTATCCGGCGCTACGGGCTCAGGTGCGCTGGCCGGGCCTTGAGGTGGAATGAAGTGCCAGCTCCTTTGCCTTGTAAGCCATGGGATACGAGGCAGATCGGTTGCGGGACACCCAGGTGGCTCGCAAATCGGTCTCCCAGCAGTCATGTCAACTCGCGCGAGAGATCATAGCGTGACCCCATTGGGCAGAGGACGCGACTCGGACTCGGGCGCAGCCTTCCATTGGCCATCATCGAGGATACGAAGCTCGTAGTTCCTGAAATTTTCGTGGATGCGCCACAGGCTCTCCTCCTCACGGAAGTTTTTGAGCAATGCACCTGAAGGATCGAGGATGTCGAGCACCATCAATCGGACTACCTGCCGCAGCACGATGCTTATAAGGTGCGTCTTGTCGTTGTCAGGGAACTCTCCTCTATCGAAGTGCTTGATCGAGTTATAAGTGTTCGCAGCCGCCCGCGCCAAGCCGACGATGCTCTCTATCCGGTCGCCCCAGTCGACCTCGAGTGAATGCAGACACCGGTATACGTAAGTCGCAGTCGTCGGCTTGCCGCCCTTGGTGTACGTGACCTTTTCGCCCTCCCGCACACCGATGAGGTGTCCGCCAGCCTCCAGGGACATAGAGAGGGAGACGACCAGATCCTCCACGAACACGCCACCCCTCCCGAGAACCCCGACGGTGGGGAGGATGAAGCGCTTCCATGTCTCGTATTCCTCAGCCCATCGAGTGAGACCATCTGAGCCGAGCTGCCCGAGGTAGACGAGCGGCTGCTGCAAGTCAGCTTTCGTGGGGCGCTTCTCTGCATACTCGCGTACCGTTCTGCGGCTGATGAGTTCCACGAAGGGGTGGTGAATCAACTTGTTGCCGTAACGAACAGCGAAGGTCCCATCCCTGACGCGGTGCTTTCGAAAATGGATCGCTCCGTCAAATACAAGGACGAGGAGATGCACGACCTTCCGCTGCTCCACCAGGTGATCGGAGAACTGTGCAGGTTCCGCGAACTTACTGTCGAGCACGACCCATTCGTAGATGCCTAGACTGGGGTCGTCAGGGGTCTCGGGGTTGGCTGTGCGCCAGTCTGTCTGCAGCGTCATCGTCGCGTCACCCTGAGACCATTTGACCGAGGCGAGGCTTGCGACCTCCACAACAAGCTTCTTCACCAAGCCGTTGTCATCGGTTTTGCTGTCGTGGTTGATGGCGGTGAAGCCGCTCCACTCTTTCAGCCCGTCAATGTGGCTTCGCACCTCCGAAACAAGGAGCGGTGTCGAAAGGTCCGTCTCGCGTCGTGCAAGGACAATTTCTGTCGGTCGCAGCTTTCCGAGCGATACACCACGCCCGCTCTTCGCCGAGTGTCCGAGCCACTGAACCTCGAACAGCGATACGTCGCCCTCAGCGGTCTTCAGCAGCATGTTCTCGGGAGGTGTGCGAGTGGAGAACCACGCCTGCACAGGCTCGAACTGTCCTGTCGCATCTTGTTGGATATATGGAACCTCTATGACGGCACCGCTCGGCTCCTCCATCCGCAAGGTGCTTCCTACGTAGGGCGTCTCCGTGACCCCATCAACTAATAAGCCCGCAAGGGACGTTCCGAAGGGGAGTTTCTCTACAGCCATGGCATCAGCTTAGGCATAGCCGCTGGCCCCGCATTTCCTGTGCCCACTCATGAATTTCAGGTTGGATTGCAGCTGGACGAGATGAGGTGCGGTCTTGGCGTCGTGATAGCGAATTATTTGGCGTTGGTCAGCCGGTACGAGACATTTTCCGCGTTCGAGCCTGCTGGGTTTTGGCTCTCACCTGAACCTTTTCCCGTCTGGCGGCCTCCAGGGTGAGGACAATGGTGGTTGGAATCCGCTCGGCCACTTTGTGGATGCGTCGTAGTGGACCTCTAAGAGAGTTGTCTTATCGAGGTATGTCAGGGACAGATCTGCCCCGACAAGGTTCGCGCCAGCGAGGTCGGCACCCTCGAGTCCTGCTAGCTGGAAGGACGCGCCAGACAGGTCCGCCATCGTCAAGTAAGCGCCATCGAGGGTTGCCCCGTCAAAGCGTGTGCCTTTGCACACCGATCCGACCAATGAGGCTCCCGATAGCTTGGCGTTCCGCAGGTCTGATCCCGTAAAATTCACGTCCGATAATTGGGATTTATTCGCTTCCATGCCGTTCATATTGGCGCTGGAGAGGTCGGAAGCTGACAACCATGCCTCATTGAGGTTGGCGCCCTCAAAGGACGCCCCTCTGAGCCTCAGGCCCTGAAGCATCTGCCCTTCTAGGTCCAAGGCCTCAAACGGCCTATCGACTGATTCAGGACCTGATCGGGAACGAACGAAGCGGACGTTTTCAACGTTCGGTAGCCTTCCGTACTTGAAGGTCGGCCGCGGCGCGTTCACGATCTGCTCTATTGTCATTGATTGCCTTCTGCTCCATCGTGATGACTTGTCCTGAGACCAGACCCGCTAGAATGCCAACGACCATCGAGCCCAGAAGCGCTTGCATAAGAAATGCTCGGAAGCCATTGGGAAACCAGCGTTTTATTGAAGCGTCATGACCTGAAGGCATTTCGGGCTGCGCCGCGATAGGGGCAGGACTGATGCGATCTCTTTGAGATTGGCCGGGGACCGTCATCCCATAACGATAGGTATGTTCTGACGAGGGGTCACTAGTTTCCGATCGAGGCATGCTCCAGCACCCTCGCACTACACTCCAGATCGTCTCTTGACCCTTGGGATGCAAGGCAACCACGAGACAGAAAGGTCGCTCAGCAATCTCGCGGCCGCTGCTGTCCCGCAACCATGTATTGCAAGTCATTCTTGAGACAACTGCAAGTCCGGAGAAGGTGCGCACCGCGTTGATCGATTTCTCTGAACGCCGCCCCCAGCTGTGGCCGGGCATCGAACCTTCGCTGTATCAGGTCTACTCGGTCGGCGAGACCACCGCGGACGTGCGCGAGGGCAGCAAGGGCCCGGGCACGAAGCTCTGGGCGCGCGAGCACTACGAGTGGTCCGACCCGCACACCGTGCGCTGGACGGTCCAGGAGAGCAACTTCTCAACGCCGGGCAGCTACGTGGCGGCCACCGTCCGGCCGGGTCGCGACGGTGGCAGCGTCGTCCACGTCACCTGGGACCGCACCGGCAGCACTGTGGTGGGGCGGCTGATCTGCAGAATGATCCGGAAGTCCAAGGGCAAGCCGGTCGCCGCATCATTCAAGCGGGGTCTGGCAGTGCTGGAGAGCGGCGACTAGGAGCTCACCGGATGGACGGTGAGGGATTCTCATGCGGAACCACCCTGGCTGCAGCGAACCTGTCCCGCTCAACGCGTTCCTCTTGCGGGCCATCAATCGGTGGTGTCGACGCGTCGGTGGCGTGGTAGTTCGGATGCTGAGCCGGGCCGTCATGTCGAGTTTCACCTCGCCGTACGGGAGCACGTGCTGCCAGAACAGCGGGGTGAGACCGCGTCGGTCTTCGGGTGCCAGTTGGTAGGTCCAGTCGTCTTCGGTGAGGACAACTTGTGTTACTCGTCGCGTTATTTGCCGATGTCGGCGTCGGTTTCGGTGACAACGGGCCGGGCATGGAAATGCCCCGCCGGAGGGTTTCGGCGGGGCA
>NZ_JBSRZM010000046.1:0-16928 GCF_054057635.1 Arthrobacter sp. UYNi723 | reverse complement strand
CAGCGGCGCCAAGCCAGGCGACTGCTGGCGCTCTCTGGCACGATCCCCGGCGCTCAACCGCACGAATGGGTGGCGCTCAGGGCTTCAAATACTCAGTGGGCCCGGCATCCGCGCGCCCGCGCCTCCGGCGACTTTCTGTGTGCGGTAAAGGATCCCTTTCGGGCTGCACCAAGTGCCAAATAGCGCCGTGAAAAAGCCGCCATTTATCGCCGAACGTCACAGACGAAGGAGCAACCTGATGGCAAACAATCTCCCGGACGAACGGGAACTGACACGGAAAGAGATCGAAGCGGAGCAGTTGAATCGGCGGCATCTGGAAGGGGTCCGCCGGCGTGAGCCCGCCGTCGCAATGATAAGGATTCTCCTGATCCTTTTTCTGGCCTTCGCCGGGGCTTGGCTGGGTGGCTGGGCGATGGCGAGCGTCCAGTACGAGTTCGCCCTTGGCGCTATCCAGGGCCTTGGCGGAGGATCTCCGGAGGCGCAGGAACATTCGGCGTACTTGCTGACCGTGGGGCCGGTAATTCTCGCCGGACTCATGGCTTACTTTGGCTCCGCCAACTTTTTCGGCACGTTGGTTTCGTATGACAGGGTGGACTGGCTCTTCGCCTGGGCCGAGAAGACCGTATTTCGGAAAGGGGGCCAGGCATGAGCATGATTCCGTGGCTGCACATCAAGGACGAGCGCGGGAAGAACATGATGATTCCCGTCGACAAGATCTCCTACATCACGCCCGAATCGGACGGCAAGACGCTGGTGGTCGGGCTTGTCGGGGGAGTGAGCAAGCGTGCCGTCCTTCCAGATCTGGGCGGGGCGCCGGCTCCTTGGCAGCAGGATAGCCGCGAGGAAATTGTGAAGCGGTTGCCCGAGGCGATCTTGCGTGCCGGCGCCGCCCATAGCGCCGTGGCGGTCATCTCCCTCAATGCTTTCGAACTCACAACCGGCAACCCCAACACACGAATCTTTACGTGGGAAGTGGAGATCGGCGAACCGTACCCGACTAGGGTCTACTGACCGGCAGGGAAGGCAACGCCGGCGGCTGGTGCGCTGGTAGCGTTGATTCCGAAAAGGCCTCCATGTCCCCCCAGCGTGGAGGCCTTTTCGTCTGCCTGGGTTCGGTCGGTGCCGACTCATCCGGGTTCGCGTTCGAGCCGGTTTACATGGGTGAGCGTATGTCACACACCGTTCGGGATCCCCGGAGCGAATAGTGCGGTAGCGGGCACCAAACAGGTTGGTACCCACCGACTGAGGGAGCACCTGACATGGCTGGACGTCCAAGGCTCGATAAGCACACAGCAACGGGGAACCTCGTCGATGATCCGGTAACACGCGAGGTAAACGGATCGAAGCTCGTCACTTTCCGTCTGGCGGACACACCCCGGGTCTTTGACCGTGAGGCCAACGAATGGAAGGACGGCGAAGCGGTCTTCTACGACGTCGCCGTGAAGAGCGTCCGGTTGGGGGAGAACGTCGTGGGCTCCCTCGCGAAAGGTAACCGGGCAACGGTCACGGGCAACTATGAGGCCGTCCCGTATGTGAACAAGGAAGGCAGCCCTGGCCTGAACCACAGGGTCTGGGCTGATGAAGTGTCTGCTTCGCTGGAGTTCGCCACGGTGGAGATCGCCCAGAACCCGAAACCGGGTCTCTGGGCCAAGGCGATGGACGCCCAAGTCGCTCCGGTCGATGTTGAACAGGCCACGGTTGACCGCGAATGGGGCCTCGTCTAAGTCCGCAAACCTCGTTATTTCCCGGCCCGTCATGGCGTTCGCGTTGTGACGGGCTTGCGGCCGTTCTGAGCGGTCCCCGTTTTCCCTGGACTTGACATCCAGTTGGGAATGCCCACGTTATGTAAACCTGAAAGGCCGTGCACATGGCGCGACGCAAAGTAGACCCGAACCAGCTGAGCATTCTTGATCTGTTGGCGGATCTGGAAGAACCGGAGGCAAATGATGTCCAATCCAGTAGAGCAGTGGCAGTTGCAGGAAGTGATGTCGGAGCGGGCATCGGCCCCGGAGACGGATATCGAGGCAGCCCTGAACTGGGAGATCGACCCGGAGGCGTGGAAGGAACCGCACGCCGCGGCACCCCACATGACTTCCCTGGTGCAGAACTTCGAGGAGCTGTACGAGGGGAAGAGCCTGCTGGACGGGCTGAAGACCCCGCTCTCGGAAGCGGACCCGGAGTTCCTGGACCTCGTGAAGGCGTACTGGGCCCAGATGAAGCGGGACCACAGCCCGCTGCTGCCCCTGACAGCAGACGCCCACGAGCTGCACCGGTTGTCCGCGAAGGACATGGCAGTGTCGCTGGACAGGATGAACGAGATCATGCGGACCGTCTTCGACTGGATGATCAGCCAGGGCAAGCAACCGGTCCCCGGCTGGACGACATGGAAAGTGGGACTCCCGCCGGAGCTCGAGGAGCTGCTGGAGGACTGAGTGGTGTCCCGGTCGATTTCAGACCGGGAACGCAGGTCCTGCCACCCTCGGGGGCGAAATCCCGCGCTGTGGTGAACATGGAGGCGCTGCGCCTGTTGCATCAGCTGCAGGACGAACAGCGGCACGCCTCACCCGCTGAGCAGGATGTCCTGGCCCGGTGGTCGTCCTGGGGTGCTGTCCCGCAAATCTTCGAAGAACACCGCGAGGAATGGGCCACTGAACGCGCGGAACTGAAGTCCCTGCTGAGTGCAGAAGGATACGCGCAGGCCTCCGCGACAACGATCAACGCCCACTACACCGACCCGGCGGTAGTGAAGGCCGTTTGGGACTCACTGCGAAACGCCGGCTTTGGTGGCGGAATCGTCCTGGAGCCAGGTTGCGGGGCTGGCAATTTCATAGGGCTCGCCCCTGAAACAGCCGCAATGGCCGGTGTTGAGTTGGACTCCACCACGGCCGCGATCGCCTCTTTCCTCTACCCCTCCGCCCATGTCCAGGCAGAAGGTTTCGAAGACACCACGATCCCGGAGGGGACGGTTTCCGCCGTCGTCGGTAACGTACCTTTCGGTGATTTCGTGGTTCATGACTCCCGGTACAACACCTCCCGGCTGAGCATCCACAACTACTTCATCGCCAAGTCCCTGCGCCTGACCGCGCCCGGCGGGTACGTCGCAGTATTGACCTCCACGTTCACGATGGATGCCCAGCGAGCGAAAGCCCGCCGGGAAATCGCCAAGTACGGTGACCTCGTAGGCGCGGTCAGGTTGCCCAACGGTGCATTCAAAGCAGTGGCCGGCACGGAGGTCGCAACGGACCTGCTGGTGTTCCGTCGCAGAAAGCCGGAGGAACGGCCAGACGAAGACCGGATCAACGCTTGGGTGCAGGCTTCCACAACGTGGGCTACGCACCGGCAAAGCGGGGAACCGGTCCAAGTCGGCATCGGGGGTTGGTTTGCCGCCCACGACGACGCAGTGATAGGTGTCCTCTCCGTCGGGCAGGGGATGTACAACGACTCCACCCTCGACATAGCGGGGCCCTACGGTGAGCCATTGGCTGATGAGATCAGGGACAGGCTTGGGACACAGCTGTCGGAGGCCGCCGCGGCGGGGTACGGATATGCCGCTGAGCCGGTGGCCGTTCCGGGAAAACTCTTCGCTCCGGGACTGGTGCGGGATGCTGGCGTGGCAGAGGCGGTGACCGGGCACGTCCGGTACGAGAGCGGGACGTTTGAAAGGTTCAACGCGGCACGGTCTTGGGAGGTCGTCAAAGTTCCCCGCGCTCGGAAGGATGAAGCCGTTGCCCTGCTGGGTATTCGGGACGCCGCCCGAGCAGTCATTGATTCCCAGCGTTCCGGCGCACCTTCGTCCGAACGGGATTCCCTCCGGGCGGGGCTCACTAATGCCTACGACGCATACTCCGCGAATTACGGGCCTATCAATCGTTTCCTCCTGCAGACGAACCCTCCCACCAGTGCAATGGTGTCGAGGCGCATTGCCGCGAGCGAAAAGAACTGGCGCTTGGGTCTGCCCACGGACGGCACGGTAGCCGCTTCCGAAGTACCCATCCCGGAGTCGCTGTCCGCTCAGTGGCTGGAGGAGGCCAGTGCGCCACGAGATCCCGTCAAGAAACAGGATCACCTAGGCGTACTCGCCGGCGACCCGGGCAGGGGACTGCTCCTGGCTCTGGAGAACTTCGACGAAGAGAGCGGGCTGGCCCGGAAAGCGGCGGTATTCGAACGCGACGTCCTCGCCTTCAGGGAACGGCCCGTAGCAGCTGCCAACGCGGCAGACGCCCTGGCAATTTCCCTCGACGAGTCACGGGTTGTCGATATGCCTCGCATTGCCGGACTACTGGACGTTGAGGAGACTCAAGCAAGGGAAATGCTCGGGACTCTGGTCTTCGAAGATCCGAGAACGGGAGACCTCCTGCCGGCGGTGCAGTATCTGTCCGGTGACGTGCGGACCAAACTGGAAGACGCCCGCGAGGCGGCGAAGGACGAAAGCCGCTTCGAGACAAACGTCCGGGCCTTGGCAGGCGCCATGCCCGAGCAGGTCACACCGATGGATATCATCGCCAAACCCGGCGTTCGGTACGTTGAGCCAGGCGACTATGAAGCGTTTATTGCCGAAAAGTTCGGGGTTGCGGCGACCGTGGCCACGAACGAGGTCGATGCGTCCTGGGAGCTGCGTTCAGCGAACGGTTCCCCCAGGTTCTCGCCTGAAGTCCGGTTTTCCTACGCGACTGGGGACCGGACGCCCCTGGCGTTGCTCCAGTCGCTGATGAATAACCGCACCATTGTCATCCGCCGCACCATCACCGATGAGCATGGATCCGAGCGCCAAGTTAAAGACGTCAAAGCGACGTTGGAAGCCCGGGACAAGGCTGGCAGGATCGCCGAAGATTTCGGGACCTGGTTGTTTCAGGATGCCGCACGCGCGGAGCGGATCACAGCTACCTACAACAGGATGTTCAACTCTCAGGCTTCCCCGGATTATGCAGCCGCGGGAGAAGCACTGAGCTTTCCTGGCTTGAACGGCGCATACACGCCGCACCACTATCAGCGGGCAGCCGTGGCGAGGATCCTCAACGAGCCGGCTGTGTTGCTCGATCACGTGGTCGGCGCGGGAAAGACCGGGACGATGGTGATGGCCGCCATGGAACTGAGGCGGACAGGCATCGCCAATAAGCCGGCCATTGTGGTCCCAAATCACTTGGTGGATCAGGTGAGCCGGGAGTTCGTGGACTGGTACCCGACGGCAAATGTTCTTTCCGTACCGACAGGGATCAAGGCCGAAGACCGCGCCTTCTGGGTCGCGGCGGCCGCAACCGGTGACTGGGACGCGGTAGTGATTCCCCAGACAGTATTCGCGAAGATCCAGGTGGATCCGGCCAAGACACAGGACTGGCTGGAAGAACAGATTACCGAGCTGAGGAAAGCCAAGGAGGCCATGTCCGGGGAAGAGAAGTCCCGGATCAAAGCCGTCGAGCGGGCTATCAAAAGGCTGGAAGAACGTCATGCCCGGATTACTACGGGAAAGGATGTCGGTGTCACCTTTGAGGAGACCGGCATCGACTATTTGTTCGTGGATGAGGCCCATCACTACAAGAACCTTTTCCGCCAATCAGATTCCTACGAATTGGCCTGCACCGGTTCGGACCGTGCCTCAGACCTTGATTTCAAGCTGCGGTCCCTGCGGGAGACGAAACTGCAGGATGCACTCCAGGGTGGCTACCACCGAGAGGGGTATCTTCCTGCGGTGGCCACCTTCGCTACCGGTACCCCGGTGGCGAACTCCATGTCCGAAATGTGGGTCATGCAGCACTACCTCCGCCCGGACTTGCTGGAAATTGCCGGGCTGCAGGAGGTCAATTCCTGGGCGAACCAGTTTACGGAGCGTTCTACCGTCCTGCGGATCTCCCCGGCCGGCGGTGGATATGACCAAGTGGAACGGATCAACAAGTACATCAACCTACCCGAGCTGCTGAAGATCACGAATCAGTTCTCAGACGTCGTGACCGTTTCGGACATCACCGCGAAGCTCCCGGTGTTGGAAGGCAAGGACCGCCAGCTCGCCAAACGTCAGCCTTCCGGTGCCGTCACCGAATACGTGAAAGAACTGGGGGAGCGGGCAAAGAATCTTTCCGGGGTTGACCCGAAAGAAGACAACATGCCCAAGATCACCAATGACGGGCGAATGGTCGCCCTGGACCCGCGGCTGAAGCATCTGCCTGCAGATCCCGACGGCGGCCGTCCTGTTCAGGTCGCCGCGAAGGTTTGGGAAATACATCAAGTGACCAAAGACCGCGCCTACACACTTCCCGGCGGCTCGGCCTCGGACACTCCCGGCGGCCTGCAACTGTTGTTCTGCGACAGGGCAGTGCCCAACACGGACGGCCGGTTCAGCATGTACGACACTATAAGCGACGAGCTCGTAGAACTCGGCATGGACCAGGAATCCATCGCCTTCATCCATGATGCGCCGACCGATGATGCCCGGAAGGAACTCTTCGCGAAATGCCGCGACGGGCGGATCAACGTGCTCATCGGCTCAACAGAAAAAATGGGCACCGGCACCAACGTCCAGGCCCGCGCTGTGGCCCTGCACCACGTTGACGTTCCCTGGCGTCCTGCAGACCTGGAACAACGCGAAGGGCGGGTCCTGCGACAGGGCAACCAAAACGACCAGGTGAGCATCCACTCCTACGCGACGGCCGAAACTTTCGACGTCTACATGTGGGACATGGTGGCCAGAAAAGCGAAATTCATCAATCAGCTCAAGCGTGGAGACGTTCAGGGCAGGACCATGGACGACGGGTTCGGAGACCTTGAACTCTCGGCAGGCCAGGCGGCGGCCGCGCTGTCCGGAGATCCCCGCCTCGAGCAGCTGGCAAGCCTGCAGATGGAAGAATCCCGGCTCCAGTCCCTGCACCGGTCTTTTACCGACGCACAACGTCGCAGCAAGGGCGAGCTAGCGATCACCGAGTCGGCGCTGGCTGGCATTGTCCAGGATCTGCCCACTATTACGGCAGCGGCCGCTACCTATCGAAGCACCACCGGCGATGCGTTCAGGATGAGCGTCGCCGGCACCAATCATCTTGATCGGATTGACGCGGGCATCGCACTGCAGAAACTGGTCGTCTCCAGGATTCAGCCATTGCCGACAGGAGCGGGACCGTACCAGGCCCTTGGCACGGTGGGAGGCCTGAGTATGGAAGGCCGCTATCACCGTGGGCTGGAACTGAGGATGGGCGGTTCCGACGTCGCAAAGGTCCATCTCGACTGGGACACCGCAATCAAGGCCGACTCCTTGGGCATGATCCGACGTCTTGAAAACACAGCTGGGGCGACAGCAGGTATCCGCGACGACCTCATCCGGAAGCAGGCGGCGCATCAGGCCGCCATACCCTCGCTGCAGGAAACACTAACCCGCCCATTCGACCATGCAGCCGGGTTGGCTGCGCTGCAGCTGAAGATCACTGACCTGATGAACGATATGGGCCTCAGTCAAGACGAGGATGCCGAGACCGACGTTCCCCCAGTGATGGGGGAAACCCTTGGTTTATTCGTCCCGGACCAGGGCAAAGTCTCAGCCGGTGACCTGCGCGGTGGCGACGTCGTGACTGGTCTGCGGGGGCGGGGACAGGCGCTGTTCCGGGTCGAGTCCGTGGTGAAGCACGAGAAGGCTGTGGTGCACGAACTTGCGGAAACGGATGAGGCCCTGGAACCGGTGAATCTCGGCTGGTATGACTCTGTCGAGCTGGTCAGCCGGCCGCAGTCGGCATTGACTCCGTTCGAGCGGGTGTTCCTTAAGGTTCCGGAAACGGATGCAGTCGCAGTCAACGACCGGGACATCAACACCGGGGAACGCATCACACTCCAGCGCCCGGTGTTGGACGCTGCCACCGGCATGCCGACCGGGAACACGATCATGGTCACAGGGACCGTTGAAGTCCGGTCCAACGACTGGGTGGTAACCGATGATCACGGATCCCGGCATAGTTTCAATTACAGCCGGTGGGCAGGCAGCGGGGCATCACCGGTATTGCGGCATGGCGTCGTGGATCCGACCTCGCTGGCCGCCGAGCTGGCCCTCAAGGAAAGGGAAGCATCGTTCGTTCACGCCGATCAGTTCCTTCCGGGGGACGTTCTCCTCGAAGACGTCGAGGGTCTGGGGCTTCGGGGAGACACGGCGAGTGGAGGGAGCATCTATCAGAGCGCGTCCTTCATCGATCCCATCACAGGCAGCAAACGCGAAACGACCGGCTACTACGAGCCCCGTGCCGTGACTTATCAACAGGGAAGGCTCTTGACCCTGGACGAGGAACGGGAACTGTATCCGGACGGGTACGGATCCATGATCGAAGACCTCCGCGCCGGAGATGTGGTCCCGGCCCATGAACTCGATCGGAACCAGGCGCGCAGGGACAACGTAACCGTCACAGCCGCCAGCGCTGGGACCATGATCGATCTGAAGTACCGGTTCGATGATGGCGAGAAGGGCACCTGCCGGCGGCGCTCCGACCAGAAGGTCACCATCCACGCCCGCCGATACGGGGCACTGACCGATCTGGAACGGGCAACCTTGCAAGCGCCCGGCCAAGTCACCGCGATCAGCGCAAGCATGCTCCGCAACGAACACCATTGGCAGTGGGTCCGGCTCCGCGCTACCAAAGGATCCGTCACGAGCTGGCAGGGCCTCCAGCCTGTGATCGGCAGGGTCATCGACGTCCAAAGGGTTCCTTCCCGGGACAGGTACGGCTCGGGGACCATGGTTCTGGTCCTGGAGGAACCGGGCGGGACAAGGACCAGGTGGGCGGCATCGGAAAGCACTCCCGTGTTGATGTGGACGGGCGAACTCCCAGAGACACCGTTGGACTTCACAGGGCTGGATCTGGAAGCGGTCCCTGTCTCCGTACCGGGGCCGAGTCCCGCGGCTGAAGACACCATCGTTGAGGCCAGCGCGTTCCTCAATGAACACGTCATGGTCGGAACGGTGCAGCTAGGCAAGGCACCAGCTGCACTAGTACCGGAAACCGTAGCGCCTGTGCCCTCCCACGGAGACGGCGTCGGCATGCACGGTCCGGCAGTGGTCCTCGGGGAGATGCCCATCCTGGAACACACAGCTGAGGGCAGCAACGTCCGGAACGTCGGCCGGGACGAGGCATCCCTGCATGGTCTGTTGAAGGAGTCCGGCTTCAAGTTCTCCCGCCGGCAGGAACTCTGGTACTTGAACAGCACCTGGAAACCTGGGACCCGTGACACCAAAGTCATGAATCTTATCAGCGCGGCCGCCAAGGCTGGAGTCAGCTTCGATATCCAGGATCCCGGTCCCAGCCGGCGAATGGCTCTACTCAAGGAAGGAGACCGGATCCGGCTCAGCCCGGGCAAAGCCGTGATCCACGGTGTAGACGGCTTAGGGATGCATGAGGCGGTCTCCGAGTTCCCGGAAATGATCGCGGAAGTCCGGGAGGGACGTTCCACGCACCGCACACCGGTTCAAGTCAGTATCGGCGAACGAGCCCACAGGTTCGACATCAGTCATGAGTCAGGAGCTCTTGAACTGGCGTCTCTGGAGGAGGCAGAACGGTGGAATGTGGAGATCGGCGCGGTGCTGCCGCCAGGGGTTTCCGCTGACCTTGACCGGAAGACAGGCAGGCGCGTCCAGGACCTGGTCCCCGGCCAGCGCGTCAGTGTCAGCGGTAAGGAGATCACCTTGGCTGATTTGAAGTCCTACCAGCGGCAACGCTACGACGGCGTCAAGGTCCTTGCGGTGGAAAGGGGACCGGTTGAGCAGCTGCGCTATGTCCTGCTGGAACGCGAACAGAGCAGGAGGGTATGGGTCGAGGCTACCGCCACGGAAACGGTCCCCGTCCACGAGGCCGGGACCATCCGCGAAACCGGCTTCTCGGCTCCACGGTTCCGCATTCAACATGTCAACGACGTCCGTCAGGGCGAGAAGGTGTCAGCCACCGGCATACGCCCGAACGGTACTGGCGCCAGGATGCAGGAGATTATCACTGCCAGTGGGACACTAACGGCGGTCGAGGATCGCAATGGTGGGGAGTACGAACTGACCATAGAGACCCGCCGTGGACCTGTCCAAGTCAGGCAAGGTGAAGACTACGGCTACAGGCCGGAGGTCACGACAATGACGCCCGGGACCACCGCAGTGCCCACAGTGGCGGCAAAGCCCCTGGGGCTTGGTCAGGGACTGGACACGCTGGATCCACTGCTGACAGGAACGACGATTCAACACCCGTCGCTGTAGCCAAACGACGGGTCCGGCCAGCTTCGGCTGGCCGGACCCGTCGAAAAACACATTTCTGACTGACTGAAAGGGCAACGCGGTGCGGGTCATGTCTGGCCAGATTCTGCCCACGAATGTCCCTGACTGGTCAGGCTATGGGCGCTCTTGATGCAACGAGCTCGTGGAACAGACCAAGGCCCTTTATCGGCTTTGAGCCGCCAGCCACGGGAAGTCCGGGCTGGACCCTGAGTTACAGGTCGATTCCTGGACCGGCGCTTCCGGGCCCGATGAGATCAACGGGTTCCACGGACTCGGTGGCGCTTGCACTGCTTCGGTGTATGGTCCTGGCGAAGTCCAGGAGGGTGGAGCTGAGTTTGGGGAGCTCGTCCTGAGGCAACCCATATCTGGTGTACTCGGTGGTGGGCAGGGTTCGGTGGCGGGCCATGGAAGTGGCCAGTAGCGGCAGGTCAACGTTCGGGTCCCGTCGCTGGCACAGTGTGATGAGCTGCTTGTGCGTGAATCGCCCGCTGGCAATGATCGAGTACGCGTCGAGGTAGTCCCGGGCGTAGCCGCGGGAGTAGACCGCGAGCAGTTTGGAAGCAACCGAGTCTTTCAGGGAGAGTACCGGTCCGACGTCGATAATAGCCGGGGAGTTCTCCCACCAGTCCAGGCCAAGGTCGATAACAACGGCGTCATCATCACGGCCCACGGTGACGCTGGCGAATTCATCATATTGGCGCGTTATCTCGACCGTGTAGCCTACGGATTCGAGCGCTGCAGTCATTTTCCGCACCGAAGCAGCGAACGTGGCCGGCGTGTGCCGGCGGTGCAGTGCGAAGAGGTCGATGTCTTCGGATGGGCGTGAGCTGATGCCGTGTTCTGCCAGTGCCTGCCCACCCGCGAGGAGGAAGCCGTCAGCCGCCAGGACGTCCAAGGCGGTCTTGGCGGCTATTCGCTGAGATTGGTCCACGAGGGGTGCTCCTTGGCTTCGGTGTATGCGGGGAGCTCCGGGAAGACTGCTTCCCAGGCGCCTCTGCAGCGGGTCGGCAGGAGCATCGTCGACCAGAGTTTGGCGAGCCGTTCGGAATTGACGATCCTGCAGATTTCTTCGACTGATCCAGAGTTCTGAAGTGTCAGCTGGTAGAGGGCTGAGCAGCTGGCGTCGTCGTCAATGTTGTAGTGCCGTTCCGGGCCCCAGTCGAGGTGGATTGGCAGCTCCACAGTCCCGAAGGCGGGTCCTTGTAGGTCCTCCAATTTGTCGGGAACCAGGTAGACCAGGGAATCGGCAATGGTACGTCTTTCCGGCGCAGCGCCATGGACGTACTCCCTCAGACTTGCACGGACCCGCTCGGAGACCGTAGTCCCCTCCCTGGTGGCCTTGCCATGCGCTGCTTCCCATAAGGGATCCTCGACACGGACTGTTCGCCGCGTTGTTCCGGCTGACATGATCTGCTCCCGATTCGTTGCGTTTGGCCCAGTCTACTGGGTGTCATGACACCTTGGTAGATGTCATGACACCCATCGAGAAATGTTGGCTAGAGTTCCCATGCCGCGTCGATGTCGGCAGGTTGAATTTCGTCCGGACCAGGGGTAGGTGTGCGATCCCAGTCGACGGGTATTGTCTCCAGCGTGCCCAGGTTCTCGAACTCTTCCGTGAGCTGTTCGGCGAACCTGAGACGTTCGTCGTCCTCAGCGAAGGAGACGTTCGCCCAGACGTCCTCGGGTTCGGCGCTGCGGGCGTTCATGGGGCGGGGAGGGAGGTGCTTTCTGGCCCGTTCGTAGTAGTCGGTCATGGTTTTGTCTGTGGATTTAGGTGGTGTTCCCCATGGTGTTTCGGCGTCCTGTTGGCCGGATACTTCCCGCCAGGCCGTGACGGCACGCACGGTTGCTGGGAAGTTTTCAGTCTCTTGGTGTTCCTCGCGCAGTTCGTTGACCCAGTCGGGGGAGTCATCCCCTGCCAGTGGAGGGATGAGCTGATCCAGGCGGGCGCTGATTTTGTCCTGTAGAAGCTGTTGGATGCGCCGGCCTTCGGCTGTTGCCGGTGCGAAGGCTGCGGTGACGACGCCGACGTCGGATCTGGGGGAATCGGTGGCGGATTCCGTTGTGGCGGCCTTGAGCATTTCCTCAACACTTGCGTTTTCCGGGTTGGCACTGTTGAGGGGCGGGCCGGCGCAGACGAGGGCGGCGAAGAGCCTGTCCGTGGTGATCTCTTCTTTCCGTTCCGGACTGAGGTTGGCGTCCAGCCAGTCGAGCATGGTGGAGGTCTTTTCGGAGGATCCGGCATAGTCGTATTCAAAGACCATGCGGGCGAAGTCGTTGGCGTAGCCGTGCTCGGCGTCGCGGACTTCGTGGGCGGTCATCTCGTGTGCCTGATTGCCAAGGACACCTTTCAGAACGGCCATCGCATCTTCGGGAAGGATCTTGCGGACCATGCCCCACTCGTCGGGTGCGTGCTCTTCTTCTGGATCCGGAAGGTCCACGTAGCAGGTGTTCCCGTGTCGGCCGCGGGTCATGGCGACGTAGAACAGTTCGCGTGAGAGTCCGGGTGAGACGACGGTGTGCGCCGAATCGACGGTGACGCCCTGGGAGCGGTGGGAGGTGCAGGCGTAGCCGAGTTCTACAGAGGCGTGGAGGTAGTCGGGGTCCAATTCAATGAGGGCGCCGGTATCGGTGCGGGTGGCGGTTACCGATCCGTCGGGACGGATCGTGGTCACGGCCAACCGTGTTCCGTTTTTGATGAAGTGCCCCTCGGAGTCTTTGAGCCGGCGGTCGTTCTGTCGTGCAAGGATCAGGTCGCCGGTGCCGGCCACCCCGCTTCTGAGATTGACGCTGGTTTCCAGGTTCACTCGGCCGGCGGCGGCAAGGTCCAGCTGGGCGCGGATGTTCAGGTCGTTCACGGTTCCGTTGTCTCCTGCGATGAGCAGGCTGGCGGTGATGTCCTCTTTGGTGTCTTCCATCCATGCTTGGTAGGCGCGGTCCGGGGCGGTCCCTTCGGGGCATCCGTGGATCCTGCCTTGCTCGAGGTAGGTCGCCAGGATGTCCGGGTCCCCGGTGCGCAGGCGCAGGGATGCTGTCCGTTCCCATTCGGCGCTGAATCTCCAGACGCTGGTCAGGATGGGCGGGTTGGTGTTGCGTTCCAACCATCCTAGAAACCCACCGGCTTCGACGGCGTCGATCTGGGCGGCGTCTCCCACGAGCAGGAGTTTGGCCCCGGCGTCATCTGCCTGGCGGGCGAGTTCGGCCGCGGCGGCAGTGCCGACCATGGATGCTTCGTCCAGGATGACGAGCTGACCTGGCCGCATCCGGTATTTGGCTTGCTCGGCGTACTTTGTGGCGAGCCTGGTGCATGCGGCGTTGAGGCGGGTCTGTGCCCTGTCCCTGGCCCCTCCTTTCGCTGGGGATCCTTTGATGGAGGATTGGTGCCGGTCCACGATGGCTTCGAGCTTGCTGATCTGCACTGCCCGGCGCGCGGCGCCGTCACCGACGGATTCGTACAGCCACTTGGCGACGTTGTCTGTGGGTGCGTCTATTTCCTCCCCAAGTACGGCGGCAGCGACGGCCGAGGGTGCGAGCCCGATCACGGAACCTGTTCCGTGGGTCCCTTCCCAGACATCGCGTACGGCTTTCATGGTCGTGGTCTTGCCGGTCCCGGCTGGGCCGATGATGCAGTCAATGGCCGTCCCGCTGCACAGAACTGCCTGCGCAGCTGCGGCCTGATCCTCGCTCAGGGGCCGGCCTTCCCTGGTCCGCGCCAGGGTGAGTGCTGTCCGGGTTTCGTCCGCGTCCAGTGCCGGCGCTGTTGCTGTTGTCCCGGCGATGAGGAATGCCTCGTCGTCCATGATCTGTGTGGTGGTGAACCGCTTCGTTTCCTCGTGCTCGAAGGAGCTTCGGCCGCGGGTGCTCAGGAACGGGTTTCCCGCTTCGGGCATGGACATACGTTCCGGGCTGAGGGCGACGGCTGTCACGGCTGCTGCTTCGACCACCCGGTCCACGAGCTGTTCCCGGTCCGCCGCGGATCCCATCCTTACCCCACGGAGCAGCCGTTCCGTAGAAGCAATCAGGTTGGCCCGGGTGAACGTGGTCCGTCGGCTGCTTGCGTCGTGGAGGCAGAATTTGCCCAAGGCGTCCACGACGTCCGGACCAAGGTCGGCGTTGGCGACGACTGCGACGTCGTGTCCTACCGCATCCCGGATCACGGTGGCAGGGGAGTAACCGGAGTCCAGGGTCCGTTGACGCCAACCGATCATCTTTTCCGGGAGTGACTCCGCGGATGGTTTTTTCGCGGTGCGGGAGGACAGTGTGGCCTCTTGCCGCATCTTCAGCATCATCGCCTGGGGAGGGCGTTTACCATACTGCTCCACCCATTCCGCCACCAGGGTATCGGTCAGGGCTTCGACTTCCAGTGACCTGGACGAGAACTCAGTGATGAGCCCGTCCGGGATGCCTGCCAGCTCCGCGCGGGCGTCCCGCGGATCCTTGTCCGCTTCTCCGAGCTGCTTGAATAGGTCTTCCGCGTCCGTGCCGGCGAGCCCGGCGATTCCGTCGCGGATCTCTGCGACGGCTCCGGTGCGGTCATAGATCCGGTCGAAGAGGATGCTGTTGTACTTCTCCGAGACGGCGACCATGTTCCGGTGCAGCGTGTAGGAATCCAGAGTGACCCATTTGCCGTCGCTGACCCGGCGAACACGGTTGGCGATCACCGTATGCGTGTGCAACTGGGGATCACCGGCACGGGAGTCCCAGTGATCAAACATGGAAGCAATCGCTCCTTCGACCGCCACCCACGCAACACCGCCATGACCGGCGCGTGCCTGGATGACGCTTCTCTCCAGCCAGTCCATGCATTCTTCTACGGCCTGCTTGTGGGCCTCGTAGAGGTCTGCCTGCAGCTTCGGATTCGCCAATGCCCAGAGGACACTGACAGATTTGGGCGGGCTGAACGTCAGGTCGAAACCGGCCACCGCTTCACGTGCTGCGCGTGCCGCGTTGCCAATCGGTGTCTTCGCTCCTTCCGGGGCGGTTGCGGCCGTGATGGGCCTGGCCCCGAGCTCCTTACCGGACTCAGGATGTGTGAACTGCTCATAGATGCTCTTTGCCGCCCACTTGGTGACCTGCTGGCCGGACACCAGTCCGACACTTTCCAGGCCTCGACCGGCCCACCGACCGGGCGGCGCCTGTGTCTCGGTGTAGTACGCGGTGAGGTCTCTGGTTCCGATCTGTGCGCCGTCGCCGGCGGCCGCCGATTCGAGGTAGTAGTCGATGTTGATCCGCCCGATACTGACTGTCATTTCTTTCCCGCTTTCTTCTGTTGTTCGTTGCGCCAGGAAGCCCATTGCTGCAGGGTCCGCTGGTCGGCTTCGGCAAGGGTCCGGCCCTTGGTGCTTTGGTAGAGCTTCTGGCACAGCCGGTCCCACGATTTGTAAACCTGCGCTGCCGCCTTCGTTTGGTGCATGGTCTGGTCGTACGCCGTGCGCAGCTGCTTCTGTTTTGCCGCCAGCTGGGCGTAGGCGGCATTGCCGTCGGCAAGGCGAGCACGTAACTTGCCGACAACGGCGGCATCTGCCGCTGCCGCCGGGACCCCGTCCCTTTCCCCGGCAGCGGCAAGTTGCCGGCGCAGGTCCGTGATCTCCTCACGGAAGGCGGCAGTCTTTGCCGCCTGCTCCGCCACTACGGCAATGGCGCGGCGACGCTCGGTATCAACGGCAGCTTCCAGGGACCGCACCCTTGCCTTGTACTTGTCCCTGGACTCCCGTACCCGGTACATCCCGGCCGTGGCACCCCGGACTTCCTCGGCCAGCGAGGCCACACGCCTGGCCAACCGCAAGGCCGTCTCAGCGGGCACCGGATCCGCGACAGGCAGCCCCCGCCGACGTCGGGACTTGGCCGTCTGCACGCACTCGGTGCGGCAGTAGATGCTTCGTTTGTCCCGTGAATCTGGCAGGGGCCCGTGGCATTTCGGGCACGTCCGGGAGGGCAGTACAAGGTCTTCCATGCCCTGTTGTTCGTTCCCCGCCCGGAAACTGTGTGTGAGATCGGGGTGTCAGAAGACCCCGGTGTGCACCTTGGTGCCAGAGGTGTGAGTCCTTTGTCGTACCTCGAGCCTCCTCTGGTGACTTCTCGGCTTCGCTGGCCTCCTACCCTTGGGTAGGGCTGATGACTCGGGCTCTCATTGCTCTGACCATGTGATTGCCATTTCGTCGTCGTGAGGCTTCATCCGGTTGTTCGGGCGACGCTCCTGTGGGTGCTGCCAACGGCACCCACAGGCAACCACACAGGAAACCAGGCTGTGCCCGTTGCCCGCTCACGCGCGGCGAGCCGAACAACCGAAGGGGACGTGGGCATTGGGTGCAGGCGGTCAGATGGGTCCCGGCGTCCACCTGAGTGCGGGAATAGCCCGAAGGAAATAGCTTTTGCCGTGCACATGTGGTCGCGGGGCGAACCCGCCGGACCCCTGCTACCGCCTTGGGCAGTCCGGGGGCGAGTCGAAACGGGCCAACATTGTGGAGCGGGCCCAATCACAGGGCTGGGGACTTCCCGCCAAAGATGACCACGATGGCACCACGGTGCCTACATCAAATGGCGAGACAGGCCACCAAGGTGGGCGTAGCCCGGAACGGGATACCGGACGAAGTCCATGGCCGTAGGCCGTCCACCCAGCGGCAACGGCAGGGCGGCAACGGCAGGGCGGCAACGGCAGGGCGGCAACGGCAGGGCGGCAACGGCAGGGCGGCAACGGCAGGGCGGCAACGGC
>NZ_JBSRZM010000045.1:0-18432 GCF_054057635.1 Arthrobacter sp. UYNi723 | reverse complement strand
CTTGGCCTTGATCCACTCCGGCTTCCGCTCCACAGGTACTGCAGAGTTGCGCTGCTCAACGCGCAGCAGCTTCCGGCCTTCTGGTGCCAGTGTCATCAGTTCTCTTCCCTTAGCATTCCACGACGTTGACGGCGAGGCCGCCCATGGCTGTTTCCTTGTATTTGGAGCTCATGTCCCTGCCGGTCTCGCGCATGGTCACGATCACTTCGTCCAGGGACACGCGGTGCGTCCCGTCGCCCCAGAGCGCCATCTTCGCGGCGTTGATGGCCTTCGCCGCCGCGATCGCGTTGCGTTCGATGCACGGCACCTGGACCAGCCCGCCGATCGGATCGCAGGTCAGGCCCAGGTTGTGTTCCATCGCGATCTCCGCAGCGTTTTCCACCTGCTGGGGTGTGCCGCCCATGACCTCGGCGAGGGCGCCGGCCGCCATCGACGACGCCGACCCCACCTCGCCCTGGCAGCCCACCTCGGCACCCGAAATGGATGCCTGTTCCTTGTACAGCACCCCGATGGCACCGGCCGTGAGCAGGAACTTGACCACAACGTCGTCGCGGTCTTCCTGCGTGGCCTTGTCCATCCCGGGTGCGAAATGCAGTGCGTAGTACAGGACTGCCGGGATGATCCCCGCAGCACCGTTGGTGGGTGCCGTGACAACCCGGCCGCCGGACGCATTCTCCTCGTTCACTGCCAGGGCGATGAGGTTCACCCATTCCTGCCAGTACTTCGCGTCCCGGTCCTTGTCCTCCTTCTCCAGCCGCTCATGCCAGTCCGGAGCACGACGGCGGACCTTCAGCCCGCCGGGCAGCAGCCCCTCACGCTTGAGGCTGGTTGCCACACACTCCTCCATCACGGAGTAGATGTGCAGCAGGCCCTCGCGGATTTCCGCCTCCGACCGGGAGGCAAGCTCATTCACGAACATGACCTCGCCGATCGACAGGCCCTTGGACTGGCACCGGCCCAGCAACTCCGCTGCGGTGCGGAACGGGAGCGGCAGTTCCTTCTTGGACTCGTCGAGTTCCTTCAGCGCCGCGTCCTCTTCACCCTCTCGGACAATGAAGCCGCCGCCGACGGAGAAGAACGTGGCCTTGTGGAGGACTTCGCCTGCCTCGTCAGTGACCGTGAACGTCATGCCGTTGGTGTGCCGCGGCAGGACAGTCAACGGGCGCAGGACCATGTCCTTGACGCCGTACGGCAGGGGGACGGAACCGGCGAGCTGGAGGGTGCCGGTTTCGGCGATCGCGGCGAGCCGCTCCTCCACCTCGGCCGGCAGGATCTTTTCGGGGTGGAAACCCTCCAGGCCCAGCAGGATGGCCGTCATGGTGCCGTGGCCGTGGCCCGTCGCCGCCAGCGACCCGTAGAGGTCCACCCTCAGCCCCGCCACCCTGTCCAGGCTGCCGGAGCCCTTAAGCTCCTCGGCGAACACCGCGGCAGCGCGCATCGGCCCCACAGTGTGAGAGCTCGACGGCCCGATCCCGACGGAGAACAAATCAAAGACTCCAACGGCCATGTGCGTTTCCTAACTAAGTATTGGTAATGCGGTTCCCGGTGGTTGAGCCTGTCGAAACCGGGCGGGTGGGTTAGACCCCGGGGTACAGCGGGTGCGCGGCGGCGAGTGCCTCCACCCGGTGACGCAGGCCGGAAAGATCCGCGTCGGCGTCGGCAATCAATGCCTCGGCGATGATGTCCGCAACTTCACGGAAGGCTGCCACGCCGAAACCACGGGTGGCCAGCGCGGGGGTGCCGATCCGGAGGCCGGAGGTGACCATCGGAGGGCGCGGGTCGAACGGCACGGCGTTGCGGTTGACGGTGATGTCAATTGCTGCGAGGCGGTCCTCGGCCTGCTGGCCGTCCAACTCGCAGTCGCGCAGGTCAACCAGGACCAGGTGCACGTCAGTGCCGCCGGAGATCACGTTGATGCCCTTGGCGGTGACGTCCGGCTGGACCAGGCGGTCGGCCAGGATGCTGGCGCCGGCGAGGACGCGCTCCTGGCGTTCCTTGAACTCCGGCGTTGCCGCGATCTTGAAGGCCACGGCCTTGCCGGCGATGACGTGCTCCAGCGGGCCGCCCTGCTGTCCGGGGAAGACAGCCGAGTTGATCTTCTTGGCGATCGCGGCGTCGTTGGAGAGGATGATGCCGCCGCGCGGACCGGCGAGGGTCTTGTGCGTGGTGGACGTGGTGACGTGGGCGTGCGGCACCGGGCTCGGGTGCAGGCCAGCTGCCACCAGACCGGCGAAGTGCGCCATGTCCACCATCAGGAAGGCACCCACCAGGTCGGCGATCCGGCGGAATTCGGCGAAGTCCAGCTGGCGGGCGTAGGCCGACCAGCCGGCGACGATCAGCTGCGGCTTGTGCTCCAGCGCCAGGCGCTCCACCTCGGCCATGTCAATGGTATGGGTGTCTTCGCGGACCTGGTACGGGACCACGTTGTAGAGCTTGCCGGAGAAGTTGATCTTCATGCCGTGCGTCAGGTGGCCGCCGTGGGCCAGGTTCAGGCCCATGATGGTATCGCCCGGCTTGATCAGCGCGTGCATGACCGAGGCGTTGGCCTGGGCGCCGGAGTGCGGCTGCACGTTGGCGAACTCGGCACCGAACAGGGCCTTGACGCGGTCGATGGCCAGCTGCTCGATGACGTCCACGTGCTCGCAGCCACCGTAGTAGCGCTTGCCCGGGTAGCCCTCGGCGTACTTGTTGGTCAGGACCGAGCCCTGCGCCTGCATCACGGCAACAGCCGTGTGGTTCTCGGAGGCGATCATTTCCAGGCCATTACGCTGGCGGCGCAGTTCGTCGTCGATCTTGACGGCGATCTCCGGGTCCAGCACCGACAGGTCGGTGTCCAGGCTCGCGGAGACTACCTGCTCGAAGACTGCGGTTTCAGCGGCCGTGCTCACAGCTCGCCACCGTTTACTTCGGCGTATTCCTGGGCGGACAGCAGCGGACCCTCTGACTCAACGGTGACCTTGAACAGCCAGCCGGCACCGTACGGATCGGAGTTGATCAGTGCGGGATCGCCGACGGCGTCTTCGTTGATTTCCGTGACCTCGCCCGTCACCGGGGAGTAAAGGTCAGAAACGGACTTGGTGGACTCGATCTCGCCGCAGGTCTCCCCTGCGGTCACAGTGGAGCCAACCTCGGGCAGGTCCACGTAGACGATGTCGCCCAGGGCCTCAGCGGCAACAGCGGACACGCCAACAACGGACGGCCCAGAGCCATCAAAGGCAATCCACTCGTGCTCGGCGGAGTACTTCAGTTCAGCGGCAACCTTAGCCATGTGAATCAATCCTTACGTTTCGTGTTCAAAAGTGAGAGAGCGTCCGCCCAAACACCGCAACAAGTGAGAGAGCGTTCAGGGGTGTCGGGGCTGGCATCCGGCAGCCCCGGTGATCGAGCCTGTCGAGATCCAGGGGTTTCGACAGGCTCAACCACCGCACTGTGGTTACTTTTGGCGCTTGTAGAACGGCAGGGCGACAACCTCGAAAGACTCTGCCTTGCCGCGCAGATCGATGTCCAGGGCGGTGCCAATCTCGGCGTGCTCGACGTCGACATAGGCCATCGCCACCGGGTAGCCGAGGGTAGGGCTGGGCTGGCCGGAGGTGACTTCGCCAACCACGGCGCCGTCCTTGAGCACCGGGTAGTGCCCGCGGCCGGCGCGACGGCCCAGTCCCTTCAAGCCAACCAGCTTACGCTTTGATCCGGCTTCCTTGGCAGTTTCCAGGGCGGAGCGGCCCACGAAGTCGCCTTCCTTGCTCTTGAGCGCCACAACGCCACCCAGGCCGGCGTCGAACGGTGACCGTTCGAGCGACAGTTCGTTGCCGTACAGCGGCATGCCGGCTTCGAGGCGGAGCGAATCGCGTGAGGCGAGGCCGCACGGAACAATGCCGAACTCAGCCCCGGCTTCGGCGACGGACGCCCACAGGGAGGCGGCGCCGTCGTTCGCTACGAAGAGCTCGAAGCCGTCCTCGCCCGTGTACCCGGTGCGGGCCAGGATGACGCTGTGGCCGGCAACGGTGAGCTCGTTGAACGCGTAGTACTTCAGGTCGGTGACCAGCGCATGCTGGGCAGCATCGGTCAGCTTGAGCAGGATGGCCTCGGCCTTGGGGCCCTGGACCGCGATCAGCGAGGTGATGGCGGAGTCGTCCTCCACCTTCACGTTGAAAGCCACGGCGCGTTCGGCCAGGGCGACGGCGACGGTGGGTGCGTTGCCCGCGTTGGGGACCACGAGGTACTTCTCGTCGCCGAAACGGTAGACAATGAGGTCATCGATGATGCCGCCGTCGGCGTTGCAGATGAGTGAGTACTTGGCTTTCCCGTCCGCGATGGCGGAGAGCTTGCCCACGAGTGCGTAGTCCAGGAACGCGCCGGCTTCCAGGCCGGAGACCCAGACTTCGCCCATGTGGGAGAGGTCGAACAGGCCGGCAGCGTTGCGCACCGCGTGGTGCTCGGCCAGCTCGGAGCTGTACTTCAGGGGCATCTGCCAGCCACCGAAATCGGTGAAGGAAGCGCCGAGTTTCTTGTGCTCTTCGTAGAGAGCGGTGTAGTTCTCAGTCATTGTGAAAGCCTTTCATACCTACAGGAGATCGAGCCCCGGTGGTCGAGCTTGTAAAGATCCAGGGGTTTCGACAAGCTCAACCACCGGGAGGAAACTAGTTCGCGAATTCTTCGATGGGCGGGCAAGAGCAGATCAGGTTGCGGTCCCCGCCGGCGCCGTCGATGCGGCCGACGGGCGGGAAGTACTTGTCCTGCTTGAGGTGGTGGACCGGGAAGGCGGCCTGCTCACGCGGGTACTCGCGGGTCCAGTCGGAGGTGACGACGGCGGACGCGGTGTGGGGTGCGTGGCGCAGCGGGCTGTTCTCCACGGTGAAGTCGCCGTTGGCCACCTGGTCGATTTCCTTCCGGATGGTGATCATCGCGTCGATGAACCGGTCGATCTCCACCAGATCCTCGGACTCGGTGGGCTCCACCATCAGCGTGCCCGCAACCGGGAACGCCAGGGTGGGGGCATGGAAACCGTAGTCGATCAGGCGCTTGGCCACATCCTCGGCCGTGACGCCGGTCCTGGCCGTCAGATCACGCAGGTCCAGGATGCACTCATGCGCCACCAGACCGCCCTCACCCGTGTAAAGGACCGGGAAGTACTCGTTCAGCCGGGCCGCGACGTAGTTCGCCGCCAGCAGCGCCGACTTCGTGGCCTCGGTCAGGCCCTCGGCACCCATCAGCTTCACATAGGCCCAGGAGATCGGCAGGACGCCGGCGGAGCCGTAGTTGGACGCCGAGATGGCCACGCCGTGGCCCGCTTCGTGGGCTGCCTTGTTGGCATCACCCGGCATAAACGGCGCGAGGTGGGCCTTGGCTGCGACCGGGCCAACACCGGGTCCGCCGCCGCCGTGCGGGATGCAGAAGGTCTTGTGCAGGTTCAGGTGCGAGACGTCGCCGCCGAACTTGCCCGGCTGTGCCAGGCCCACGAGGGCGTTCAGGTTGGCGCCGTCCACGTACACCTGGCCGCCGGCAGCGTGCACGGCGTCGCAGATTTCGGTGACGTCGGCGTCGTAGACGCCGTGGGTGGAGGGGTAGGTGATCATGATCGCCGAGAGGACGTCCTTGTTGGCCTCGATCTTGGCGTTCAGGTCCGCGTGGTCGATGCTGCCGTCCGCCGCGGTGGCGACCACAACGACCTTCATGCCGGCCAGGACGGCGGAGGCGGCGTTGGTGCCGTGGGCCGAAGCCGGGATCAGGCAGACCGTGCGCTGGTCATCGCCGCGGGACAGGTGGTAGCCGCGGATCGCCAGCAGGCCCGCAAGCTCACCCTGCGATCCGGCGTTCGGCTGCAGGGACACCTGGTCGTAACCGGTGATTTCCGCGAGGTCAGCTTCCAGCCCGCTGATCAGTTCACGCCAGCCCACGGTCTGGGAGTCCGGGGCGAACGGGTGGATGGAGGCGAACTCCGGCCAGGAAATGGCCTCCATCTCGGCCGTGGCGTTCAGCTTCATGGTGCAGGAACCAAGCGGAATCATGGTGCGGTCCAGCGCCAGATCCCGATCCGAAAGCCTGCGGATGTAACGCAGCAGCTGGGTCTCGGAACGGTGCGTGTTGAACACGGGGTGCTGCAGGTACTCGGACGTGCGGAGCACCGAGTCGGGCAGTTCAAAGCCCTTCGCGTCCACAACCGGACCGGCGCCGAAGGCGACGGCGATGGCGGAGAGGACATCCGTCGTCGTGGTTTCATCGGCTGAGACGCCGATGGTGTCCTCGTCGATGTGGCGCAGGTTGATGCCGCGCGCTTCGGCGGCGGCGATGACCTTGGCGGCCTTGCCCGGGACGCGGACCGTGACGGTGTCGAAGAAGGTCTCGGTGACCAGGTCGCGGCCGGCGACCTTCAGCGTGGTTGCCAGGGTGCGGGCGTTGTGGTGGACCTTCTCGGCGATGGCCTTGAGGCCGTCGGGGCCGTGGTAGACGGCGTAGAACGAGGAGACGATGGCCAGCAGCGCCTGCGCGGTGCAGATGTTGGACGTGGCCTTCTCGCGGCGGATGTGCTGCTCACGGGTCTGCAGCGCCAGACGGTACGCGGGAGTCCCGGCGTCGTCCTTGGACACTCCGACGAGGCGGCCGGGCATGGACCGCTCCAGGCCCTTTGCCACTGCCATGTACGCGGCGTGCGGGCCGCCGAAGAACAGCGGCACACCGAAGCGCTGGGTGGAGCCGACGGCGATGTCCGCGCCCTGCTCCCCGGGAGGGGTGATCAGCGTCAGCGCCAGCAGGTCGGCGGCAACGGTCACGAGCGCGCCGCGCTCCTTGGCAGCCGCGATCACTGCGGCGTGGTTAAAGACCCGGCCGGACACGCCCGGCTGCTGCAGCACGATGCCGTTGATGACACCGTCGGGCAGGCCCTTCGACAGGTCAGCGACCTCCACCTCGAACCCGAGGGCCTCGGCGCGGCCCTTAACGATCGCGATGGTCTGCGGCAGGCAGTCAGCATCCAGGACGGTCTTGCCGTCCCGGGCCTCCTTGTTCTTGTTGGCCCGGCGCATCATGAGGACGGCCTCAGCGACGGCCGTGGCTTCGTCCAGCAGCGACGCGTTCGCGATGGGCAGGCCCACCAGGTCCTGGACCATGGTCTGGAAGTTCAGCAAAGCCTCAAGCCGGCCCTGCGAAATCTCCGGCTGGTACGGGGTGTACGCGGTGTACCAGGCCGGGGCTTCGAGGATGTTCCGGCGGATGACCGCGGGCGTCACGGTGTCGTAGTAACCCTGGCCGATCATCTGGACAGCCGTCTTGTTCTTCGCCGCGAGCTTCCGCAGCGCGGCAAGGACCTCGACCTCGCTGAGGGCGTCCTTAAGTGCCAGCGGCTTGGCCTGGCGGATGGAGTCGGGGACGGCAACGTCCACGAGGCCGTCAACGCTGTCATAGCCAACGGCCTTGAGCATGGTGTCAATATCGGCCTGGCGGCGCGCACCAATATGCCGATCGGCAAAGGTGGAAGGGGACGACTGGATGGTCATGAAGGAACTCCATAATTCAGGTGGCGCGCTGGGTACGCCACATTGATTCGGGTTCCTCCCCGCTCTGTATCGGACCTGAGAGTTTCCGCACCCACCTGCTTGCCGCAGGGTGACGCTTGCACCGTCGGTGAGCCCGTTGCCGGACTACTTTCCAGAGTTGCCTAACCGCGGCGGTACGTGGGCCTGAGAGATTCCCGGAGAGGATTTGCTCCTACGGCGCCTGCTGAACGTACCGGCAGGACTCTCCCGCCGCAGATCAAAAGCATGTGCCATTTTGTCCGTGACACGTCTCACAGATTAGCCGGATTCTGGATCGTGTGCAAGATTTCCGCCGGCTCCGGCGTCACATCACCATCGATTGCTCCGTAACGGCCCTTTTGAGGAGCCATAAGGGCCGTTACGGAGCAATCCTCGAGCTCCCCGACGGGAGACGGGTCCTCCGGTTCGAAGGCCTTGATACTTCCGATGGCCCGGACCTTCGGGTATGGCTCAGCGACGCCCCAGTGATTGAGGGAACGGCCGGTTGGCATGTCTTCGACGACGGGGCATACCTGGACCTGGGCTTACTCAAAGCCAACAAGGGCGATCAGAACTACGAGATCCCGCCCGGGACGGTGCTGGGCGACTACAGCTCGGTCAGTATTTGGTGTGCGCGATTCGCCGTCTCCTTCGCCGCCGCAGAGCTGAAGATATAAGCATCCTTCCGGCAAGAAGGGCAACGCCACGCCTGAAGAATCACCCAGCTCACCGATCCCGACGCGACCGGGTCAGGTGAAGTTATCCCAGGCCGGCAATCCCTCCGCAATCACTGTTCACCGTCCAGAACGCAGCCGCGCTCAGGACGATGGCCCGAAACACGGCATGATCACCGCCAACTGCATCGGTGAGCCTCGCGGGATGCGTAGCAAATGATGAAGGCACCTGTGAACAAATGAGTTGCGTAAGTGCGGAATTCAAGGCCGGGTCAAACCAACGCGCGCCGAAGTCCACGTTCCCGGCTGGCACAAGCGATCAGGCGGCGCAGCACGAGAGTTTGGAGACGTCGGTGGTGAACGACTGCGCGGTGATTTTGATGCCTTCGGCCATGGTCAGGTAGGGGCTCCAGAGATTCGCGACCTGCTCGACGGTCATGGCGGCCTCAAGGATGTAGACCCCGGCGGCGGCGATGTCCCCGGCTTCCTTGCCGACCGCGGTGATGCCGAGTATCCGTCCGGTATCGGCATCGGCGACCATCTTGATGAAGCCCCGGGTGTCACGGTTCACCAGGGCGCGGGGGACGTATTGCAGGGGCAGGACCCGACAGGTGCACCTGATGCCTGCCTGGCTGGCTTCCATGTCGGTCATCCCCACGGCTGCCAGGGCGGGGCCGGTGAACGTGACCCTGGGTAGGTTCCGGTAGTCCACCTCACGGCCGGCATGGTTGAACGCGTTCTCCACCATCAGCGTTCCGTGGGCGGCCGCGACGTATACGAACTCACGGTGGCCAGTCACGTCACCGGCGGCCCAGATCCTGGGGTTGGTGCTACGAAGCGTGGCCTGAACCAGGATCTGGCCACGGTCCCCTGTTGCGACGCCGACGGCGTCCAGGTTAAGTGCCTCCGTGACCGGGCGCCGCCCTGTCGCGATGAGCAGCCGGGCGGCACGGAACTCCTCCTGTCCTCCGGACACGGCAACGGTCGCGACGGCGTCCCCGCTGGCCGGATCGATGCGGACGGAGGACACGGCGGCTCTGGGGACGACCCGGATTCCCTCATCAGCGAAAACCCCCATCAGGGCGTGGGCGGCTTCGGGTTCCTCGGCCGAGGCCAGCCTGGAGCGGACCAGCATGGTCACTTTCGTTCCCAGCCGGGCGAAGAGCTGGGCCTGTTCCAGCGCCACGTACCCGCCGCCGAGAACCAGCATGGATGCGGGCACCTCGTCCAGTTCCATAGCACTGGTGGAGGTCAGGTACTCCACGTCCGCCAGCCCCTGGACCGGCGGGATCCAGGGGGCTGAGCCGGTCGCCACCAGATAGTGTTCGGCGCTCACCGTCGTGCCGGCACCATCGGGGGCGGTGATCGCCAGGACAGGCTCGGACGGAGTGCCGGCGAACACGGCCGTGCCGTGGCGGACCTCCCAGCCGTATTCGGCGGCCAGATCCACGTACTTTTCCGCCCGCATGGTCTCGACCAGGGACCGCTTGGCCTCGACGAGCTGGGCCATCTCCACCGGGGCGGCGGAGGTGCTGATGCCCGTGAAGCGCCCGGACGCGTCCAAGGCCACGTGTCGGGCCTCCGCCGCAGCCAGCAGAGCCTTGGAAGGAATGCACCCCGTGTTCACACATGTCCCGCCCACGGTGTCGCGTTCGACCATCAACACCCGCTTGCCCAGGTTCGTGGCCCGTATCGCCGCGGCGAACGCCCCGCCCCCGGAGCCGATGATGGCCAGATCATACTCAAAAACCGATGCCCCGGTCATGAACCCTCCCTTTGTTCTGACGCCGGCAGTCCGCGTGATACCCGGCACTGCCCCGGCGACTTTTCGCCCCCCACCCTCAGCTGAGGGCAGATGCCTGCCTCTCATTCTCAACCTTCCCCTACACTGTAATGTCAAGCCAGCAGGTTCGCGGCTCCACAGATAGAGGTTCATGATGCGCATAGGCGAGGCAGCGGCAGCGGCCGGCGTGACGGCGAAGACCCTGCGTTTCTATGAAGAAAGCGGGCTGCTGCCTGCGGCAAAGCGCTCCAGCAACGGATACCGGGCTTACAACCAGGAATCCGTGACAAGGCTTGATTTCATCCGCCGCGGGCGCGCAGCAGGACTGGCACTGGCGCAGATACGGGAGATTCTGGCCCTCCGCGACGCCGGAGAGACTCCGTGCACCCACGTCCAGGGTCTGCTCACCCGGCAACTGGCCGACCTTGATAACCAGATTGCCGAGCTGATGGCGCTCCGTTCCGCCGTCGCCGGGCTCCACGCCACCGTCGCAGCCAGGACCTCCGCGGGCTGCGATCCCGATCGCATCTGCAGCTACCTCTGAGAACCACCTCCACCGCCTGTCTGCCGGCCGGGACCTGCAGTAGTTCGGCCAGACGCGGTTACGCCCCGGGGATTCTTCGCTTTGGGTCACCTGCAGTGAGACAAAATCATGAAATCTGTGTCACTACAGTTGACCCAACCCGCGAGATTTCGGGGTTTTCGTGGTTCCAGCCGCCCCAGCCGTCTTTGTTCCGCGGGTGGGCGCGGGTTGCTGCCCAGCCCGCCTCGCGGACCGCGCATACTCACAGAAGGTGGCCGACGTAGACGGAGCCTCCCCGTCGGAGACGACGTTGTTCCAGAGGCTTCAGGCTAATCCGATCGTTGCCTTCGCACCGTGGAACACGTCACCGGCGACGCCATCCCAACTGTCGAGACGTGGCTCGAGTGACCCGGCCGTAGACACCAATGCCGGTCCGGGCATGATCAGCTTCGCACATCACGCCCGGACCGCCTGGGTTGAGCCGTCAGAGAACCTTGGAGAGGAACTCCTGGGTGCGGGCCTGCTGCGGATTGGCGATGATGTCACGCGGGTTGCCGCTTTCGACGACGACGCCGCCGTCCATGAACGTCAGGGTGTCTCCGACCTCGCGCGCGAAGCCGATCTCGTGGGTCACCACGATCATGGTCATGCCGGACTTGGCCAGGTCTTTCATCACGCTGAGCACTTCGCCCACGAGTTCCGGGTCCAGGGCAGAGGTCGGCTCGTCGAAGAGCATCAGTTCAGGTTCCATCGCCAATGCACGGGCGATGGCCACGCGCTGCTGCTGGCCGCCCGAGAGCTGCGCGGGATAATGGTTGGCATGGTTGCCGAGACCGACACGGTCCAGAAGCTCCATCGCGCGTGATCTGGCCTTCACCTTGGATTGCCGCTTGACCTGGGTGGGCGCCTCGATGATGTTCTGCAGCGCCGTACGGTGCGGGAAGAGGTTGAAGCGCTGGAAGACCATGCCGATCTCCCTGCGCTGGGCGGCGATCTCTTTGATGGTCAGGTCATGCAGGCGGCCGCGGGACTCGCGGTAGCCGATCAGTTCTTCGCGGACGTGGATCCGGCCGGCGCTGATGGTTTCCAGCATGTTGATGCAGCGCAGCAACGTGGACTTCCCCGACCCGGACGGGCCGATCAGCACGGAAACCTCGCCCTGCCGGACCGCCATGTCGATCCCGCGGAGCACATGGTGCTCTCCGAAGTACTTGTGGACCCCGTCAATCCGGACGAGGGTCTCCTTCGTCATGAGGTCGTTGGTGATGGTCACGGTAGCTCATCCTCTATTTTGGGTGCTTTGGCTGCGGCGGCCGCAGGGGTCGGCTTGACCGGGGCAGGGACGATGTTGTCCACGCCCTTTCCGAAGTGGCGCTCAACGTAGTACTGGCCCACCATCAGGATGCTGGTGATCACGAGGTACCAGAGGGCGGCCACGATCAGCAAAGGAATGGGCAAGTAGCTGCGGTTGGCGATGCCGTTGGTTGCGAATGTCAGGTCCAGGGTGAATGGCACCGCGAGCACCAGCGAGGTGGTCTTGAGCATCCCGATGGTCTCATTGCCGGTGGGTGGCACGATGACGCGCATGGCCTGGGGCAGAATGATCCGCCACATGATTTTGGACTTGCGCATCCCCAGGGCCTCGGCGGCTTCCATCTGGCCGGAGTCGACGGACTTCAGGCCGGCGCGGAAAATTTCGGCCAGATAGGCTGACTCGTTCAGCCCCAGTCCCAGGATTGCTGCCATGAAGGCGGTGATCACGTCCTGGGTGCTGAAGCTGAACAGTTCCGGTCCGAACGGAATCCCCAGGGCGATCTTGGGATAAAGAACGGAAATGAGGCCCCAGAACACCAGCTGGGTGTAGACCGGTGTGCCGCGGAAGAACCAGACCCAGGTCCAGCTCACGCCGCGGAACAGGGGATTATCTGACTGGCGCATGAAGGCCAGGAGAATGGCCAGCACGATGGCGATCACCATCGAGAGGACTGTCAGCAGCAGCGTCCAGCCGATGCCCTGGATGACGAGCACGTCCATGAAATAGGTGCCGACGATGTCCCAGCGGAAATTGGTATTGGTGACCAGGCTCTGGCCCAGCAGCGCGGCGAACAGCAGGATGAGGACGGCGCCGGCCCAGCGGCCGGGATGGCGGACCGGAACGGCGTCGATCAGTTCCGGTTTCCGGTGCGCGGCACCGGTCCTGCGGTCGCTGGTATCGGTGGGTGCGAGGGTACTCAATTGCCTACCGCCGGGTTCACTTCAGACTTCGTGACGGCGCCCTTGGTGTTGCTCCATGTGTCCAGGATTTTCCCGTAGGTCCCGTCGCTGATGAGTTTGTTCATGACGTTTTTCATGAGCTCGGACAGGGCGGTGTCGCTCTTGGCGACCGCGATTCCTTGCGGTGCCGCAGCGTAAACATCGCCAAGGGCCTCCAGCTTGCCGCCGGTCTGCGAGAGGGCATAGCCGATGATGGGGGAATCGGCGGCCATGGCGTCGATGCTGCCGTTCACCAGACGGGTGGTCACATCTGTCTGCGTTTTCAAAGTGACAACGTTGACGCCCGGTTTTCCGGCATCCGTGCATGCCTTGGACCGGCCGGAGACGTCGGGGTCCTCTTGGGTGGTGCCGGTCTGCACCCCCACGATTTTGCCGCAGATGTCATCGACGCTGAAATTCTTCGGGTTGCCCTTCTGGACGGCCCACAACGTGCCGGCATTGAAGTAGCTGACCATGTTGACGGCCTTCAGACGCTCCGCGTTGATTGTGAAGGAGGAGATTCCCAGATCGTACTTGGCACCGAGAGCGGGCAGGATTCCTGTGAATTCCGACGTCTGGACCCTGACCTTCAGGCCGAGGGTCGCACCGATGGCCTTGGCGAAATCCACGTTGTAGCCCACCGGGGTCTGGCCATCGGCGCCGCCCAGGGATTCGGCAGGTGCGTACGTTGTGTCGGCGCCCACCGTGAGGGTGCCCTTGCTCCTGATGGCCTCAGGGACGCTCGCGGCGAGGGCATCGTCCCTGGCCACAGAGGCGGGATCAAAGCCAGTGGAACCCGGGGCAGCTCCCCCCGAGGTCTGTGATGCATTGGTGCAACCGGTCAGAGAAAGAAGGCCGATGGCGAGACTCGCCAGCGCCTTTGTCCTCTTGGACGGAGAAAACGACATTGTTTACCTCTTGGTTGGTGTGGCCCATGAATGGGATTGTTTTCTGACCGCCTGCACGCCGGTCTGCGTGCAGGCGCGCCTGTACTGGCGCTTGGTCGATCTCCCTACCTGCTTCGGGGTCGGGATAGGTGAAAGATCAGACCAGGGGTAGGCGGGAACCGTTGAGTTCGGCAGCGGACCCGCTGAACAGGGCGGCCGAAGCGGCTCCGAGATCCTTCACATGGGTGAATCCCGGGAATTTCCGGTCGGGCTGGGCAGCCTTCATCTTGTCGTCGACGAGGGCCTTGACCACGAACACGACGGCAGCTGACCGCTGCGGTTGCTGGTCGTTCGTGCTGCCGGATTGTGAGCTGCGGAAGCCGTCGGCCACCGCCAGCGTCCATGCCTCGGAAGCGGCCTTGATCGCTGCGTAGGCGGCACCACCTGCTGAGGGATTGGCAGCTGCCTGGGCAGACACGATGGCCAGCCGGCCCGCCGGGGACTTTTCAAGGTCGTCGTAGAAGGCGCGGCTGGTGTTTCGCAGTGTCGTCAGGACGCTCGTGTGCAGAAAGTCCCAGTCGGAGTCCTCCTGCCCCGGTATGCCGTCGCCGCCGCGCCAGCCGCCCACCAGGTGGATCAGGCCATCGAGGGGTCCAAGGTCCCGGCGGACCGAGGACGCCAGTTCCCGGACGGCCGCGGGTTCTGCGAGGTTGCAGGTGTAGCCGGTGACGTTGGGCCAGGACTGTGCGAGGTTTTGCACGCGTTCAGTGTCCAGGTCCACGGCGGCGACGCGGAATCCGGCGCCACTGAGGGCCGATACGACGGCGGTCCCGGCCTCGCTGGTGGAGCCGGCCACCATGACGGTCCTGGGTCCGTCGGGAGCCATCATGCCGCGTCCTTGCGGCTGTTGCCGCCGTTGGGCTCACCGGTAATTCCGGCCGTGGATTCGATGACGTTTCTCATCTTTTTCTCCAGTGCTTCGTAGAACATTGAAAGTGGGAACTCGTCATCAAGCACCTGGTCGGTCAGGCCCCGAGGAGGGCCGTCAAGGGCCAGCGCCTCGGGCCCCTTGGCCCAGAGGGATGCGGGGTTCGGGGTGACTGTGGCGCTGATGAATTCATAAGCCGCAAGCCAGTGAGCGGTTTTCGGGCGATCAATTGAACGCCAGTACAGCTCCTCGATCCGCTTCCCGAGTTCGATAACTACCTCGGGCGCTTCCGACCAGTCGATGGACAGTTTCGAGTCCGTCCAATGAAGCACCTTGTGCTGGTGCATCCAGGCGAAAAGGAGCTGACCGCCAAGGCCGTCGTAATTACGGACCCGGTTTCCTGTCATCGCGAACCGGAAAATCCGGTCGAAGATGACGGCATACTGGACGAGTTTCGCGTGGTTTCGCGCCTCCGGCGGCGCGTTCTCATCCCTCTCGATACGGACGGATTCACGGAATGCCGCCAGATCGCACCGCAGCTCTTCCAGGGTGTAGAGAAAGTACGGCATCCTCTGCTTGATCATGAACGGATCAAACGGCAGATCCCCGCGCATGTGCGTCCTGTCATGGATCAGATCCCACATCACGAAGGTTTCCATGGCCAGCTGCGGGTCTTCAAGCAGCCGCCGCGCTCCGTCGGGGAGAGTGAGGGACGTGATGTCGCTGGCTGCGGCCACCACCTTCCGGAACCGCTCAGCCTCGCGATCCGCGAAAATACCACCCCAGGTGAACTGCGGGGTTTCACGGACGGCTACGCTCTCAGGAAACAACACCGCCGAGTTCGTGTCATAGCCTGGTGTGAAGTCGATGAAGCGGATGGGTACGAACAGCTGGTTCGAATACTCTGCACCTTCGAGTTCAGCGATGAACTCCGGCCACACTACTTCGAACAGCACGGCCTCCACGAAGCGGTTCGGGCTGCCGTTCTGCGTATACATAGGGAAGACCACCAGATGCGGCAGTCCGTCGATTCGGTGCTGCTGTGGCTGGAATGCGAGCAGAGAATCCAGGAAGTCCGGGACCCCGAACGAGGAGGCAGCCCACCGCTCGAAGTCAACTTCGAGCCGGGCCAGATACTCCGCATCGTGCGGGAACGAAGGGGCCAAATCCCTGAGTGAAGCCGTGATCGTGGCGACCTCGTACAGGGCGCGGTCATGGTCCCCCGGATCAGGTATTGAGCCGTCCTTCACCTGGATCTGCTGCAGTTCTCCGGCGGCCCGTTTCAGCTCGGTCCAGGACGAGTTTGAGGCAAGCAGGGCCCCTATTGAGGAGCGGGATACGTTTTGTGCTTTTGTTGCAGTCATTGCTACGGCGTCCTTCCTTCTCTGTGACCCGCGTAACACTAGTGAACAGAAAGACATCTTTATCTAAAAACAGGGGCACAGTAAGCAAGTCTTAGTCTAGATTCGGGAAATAGAGCTGGTGACCAAGAGTTTCCTGTGCCCCCGCTCGAGGTTGGCCCTGCACGGCACTGGGGTTTAGCCGTCTACAATAGGTGCATAGGTACGCACATATTGTTTCGATTGGGGGGTCCTCATGATCGAAGTCCTGGCCGTCCGCGCCTACCGGAGGCTCTTCTCAGCCCAGATTGTTGCGCTGCTGGGGACCGGTTTGCTGACGGTGGCCCTCGGACTGCTGGCGTTCGACCTTGCAGGAGCGCAGGCCGGGGCCGTGCTCGGAACGGCACTGACCATAAAGATGCTGGCCTACGTCTTCGTCGCGCCAGTCATGGCGGCACTGGTGGAAAAGCTGCCAAAAAAGCCGGTCCTGGTGGCCGCGGACCTGGCCCGTGGAGCCATCGCGCTGATGCTGCCCGCGGTGGATCAGGCCTGGCAAATCTACGTGCTGGTCTTTGTCCTTCAGAGCGCCTCGGCTACGTTCACGCCCGCCTTCCAGTCCCTGATCCCGGTGGTGCTGCCCGACGAACGGCAGTACACGCGGGCACTGTCACTCTCCCGCCTCGCGTATGACCTGGAATCCCTGATCAGCCCGGCCCTGGCCGCCGCACTCCTGTCCGTCCTTTCGTTCCACGAACTTTTCCTCGGCACCGTTACAGGCTTTATGTTCTCTGCGGGACTGGTGGTGACCACCAGCCTGCCTGCAGCACCGGCAGCCCGCCAGGAAGGATCGCTCTGGCGGCGAACCACCCTCGGGGCACGGATCTTTGCGAAGACGCCGGAACTGCGCGGCCTCCTCGCATTGAATCTGGCCGTGGCCGCCGCAACAGCCTTGGTGCTGGTCAACACGGTGGTCTATGCCCGGGATCTGTTCGCAGGATCCAACGCCGACGTCGCCATCGCCCTGGCCTGTTACGGCGCCGGCTCGATGGCTGCAGCACTCAGCGCACCCAGGGCGCTGGACCGAATCGCGGACCGTTCATTGATGATGTCCGGAGCCGCGCTTCTTGGCCTTGGCCTCGCCGGCACGTTTGTCCTGCTGGCCACTGCCGGGCCGTGGCCCATCCTGCTGGGGCTCTGGGTTGCACTGGGGGCGGGGACCTCGATGATCAGCACCCCGTCGGCCCGGCTGCTGCGCCGCTCCGCGACGGAAAGCACCAGGTCCTACATCTTCACCGCCCAGTTCTCCCTGTCCCACGCGTGCTTCATCATCACCTACCCGGTAGCCGGCTGGATCGGCGCCTTCGCCGGCCAGCCCGCGGCCGCCGCAGTCCTGGCGGTGGTGGCTATGATCAGTACAGCAGCGGCCCTGAAATTCTGGCCGGCTGCCTCCAGGACCGGCTCAGAACCGGCCAGCAGGAAGGGGTGATCCGGTGGCAGAGGCCCAAGCCGTCAACACACCGAGCCTTCACCACCCCAGGCTCCCCGATGCCCGCCGGCTGGATGCCGCGACGGCCACGTTCCGGATGCTCTCCGATCCCACCCGCCTGCACGTGCTCTGGCTCCTGACCCAGGAACCGGCGGACGTCACCACCCTGGTGGAACGCACCGGCGCCTCCCGGACCTCCGTCAGCCAGCACCTGGCCAAGCTCCGGTTCAGCGGCCTCGTCAGCACGCAAAAAGTCAGTCGCCGGGTGGTCTACAGCATCGCGGACGGCCACCTTGCCCGGCTTGTCCTGGAAGGCCTGAATCACGCCGACCACACCGTGACCGGGGAACCCAGCCACGGCTGACCGTCCTGGCGGTAAGGCGAGCGCACGGCCGCCCGCTCCCCCAAAGCTGTGGGCATCGGCACATTGCAAAATATACCCCATGGGGGTATTCTCAGGGGTGTTGCCAGTGAAGTGGTTTGTCCAGGCCCGCGCAATTCCGGCCCTTACAGCCGTTCAACCCCAGCACCTCATCACACCTCTCTTGCAAAAGGACAGAACTGATATGCGTGCACCCCAGGTCCGGACCGAACTGCCCATCGTTGCAGCTGAAACTGCAGGGTGCAGTTGCTGCTCCACCCCTTCAGCGAAGCAGCCGTCACCCCAGGCAGAAGGGACGGACTACTCCGTCACCGGCCTGACGTGCGGGCACTGCGTCCAGACCGTTGAAAAGGCAGTCACCGCGCTCGACGGCGTGACATCAGCCGCCGTCGAGCTCGTCGCCGGCGGGACCTCACGCCTGAGCGTCTCGGGGCCGCACACGGTGGCATCCGTCCGCGACGCCGTCGCCGCCGCCGGGTACAGCCTCACCAGCAGGTAGTCCAACTCCCACCCTGAGGACAGCCCTGGCGGCCTCCTTTGGGAAGACTTCCCCACACAGGAGGGGCAACAATGGAAAACCACAACAATCACGACGGCGGCGTGGACCACGCCGGCCACCAGGCCCCACGGCCCGTACCGGGCCAGGCGACGGCGGTGGCAAGTCC
>NZ_JBSRZM010000044.1:0-20171 GCF_054057635.1 Arthrobacter sp. UYNi723 | reverse complement strand
ACGTTCGGCTACGGACACTCCTTCGGCGTCCTCAGCCACTACTACGGCCGCGAAGCCGGGCTGGAGCTCCGCGAGGACATCGACACCGTGCTGGAACCGGGCATGGTGGTCTCCATGGAACCCATGATTACCGTCCTGGATGGCCAGCCGGGTGCCGGCGGCTACCGCGAACACGACATCCTGGTAGTGGGCGACGACGGCGCCGAAAACATCACCAAGTTCCCGTTCGGCCCCGAGTACAACATCATCGGAGCCTGACTCTGCCGATTTTCGCGCACGGGAGCGGCGCCGCACCAGGCGGCGCCGCCTTCCGGCTCTAATAGGGAATGATGGGTAGCACCATGAGCGCAACAAAACCCAGTGACACCATAGGCAACGGCGATGCCAAAGGCGCCTCGGTCATCGTCAACGCGATTGCCGTCCTGAGGTCATTCACGGCTGACGAACCGCTCCTTGGCGTCACGGAGATCGCCAACCGGGTGGGCCTGCATAAGAGCACGGTGTCACGGATCCTCGCCACTTTCGAACAGGAACACCTCGTGGAGCGGGACGCGGAAACGCGCCGTTTCCGCCTTGGACTGGGCCTGATCGCGGTCGCCGGCCCGTTACTGGCCGAACTGGAGGAACGGCGCGTCGCCTATCCGGTCTTACAGGAACTCACCGAACAGACCGGCGAAACCAGCGCACTCATGGTGTGGAATGGTAGCGAGTCAATGTGTGTGGAACAGATCGCCAGCCATCACCAGATAAAACACACCACCCCGCTCGGCGCCCGCTACAGGGACGCCATGAGCTCCTCCGTGCAGGTCTTCCTCGCGCAGGAACCGGAAGAACGTGTCCGTACCCTCCTGCGCAGCGGGGCCATCACCTATGCAGGGTTGGATGAGTCCAGCCTGGATGCCTACATGGTCCGGCTCAAGGACGACGCCCGACGCGGCTGGGCCATAAACTACGGCGAATCCTCCATTGACGAAGTGGGGGTCTCGGCACCCGTCTACGGCCACCGGGGCGACGTAGTGGCCGCAGTCCTGATCCCTGCGCCGAGGTTCCGCGTCTCCCAGGACCGCCTGCAGGCACTAGGCGAATCCTGCGCCAGCGCAGCCCAGAAAGTCACCGCACGCCTGGGCGGAAGGGGGATCCGTTCGCTATGAGAGCGGGATCGGGCCCCGAGTCGGAGTGAACTATCTCACTGCGTGCAAGCTTTTGATTTAGAGCCGAGGCGATCTCAGACTCAGCTTCTGGCAGCGCTTTGATGGCCACCATGGCGGTCCGCATCTGACGGCAGCCTTCCAAGGATTTGTCACCCCGGCGTAATCCCCCTCCGGAGCGGTCGAGCGCCCTTGCCGTGAGGAATGAAACACTCTTGTAACCGATTTTCAAGCGCCGATAACGAATTCTGTGTACAGCTGGTTGCATGAGACAACTTTGGCGACCGCTTTGTCGCTTGATCTTGTTGTCGAAACGCCCCCACGAGCGCCTGATTGACGGAACGTCCGCCCAGTGAATGAAAACACCGCTGCAATCCTTCGCCCCGGATTGACCGGCGGTTGGTCGTTGTATTCACTCAGCCACGGCAGACGAACCCGCTTCCGCGGGAGCTGGTGATATGCGGGCAGGCGCTCAGTGCCAGGGGGTGACTCCTGGCGCGTTGGGGTTCCGACTGACCGACCCAGGACAGCTCGAAACGCGACCAGAGCTTCGGACAGCCCTGGCAGTTCCGGGTGCCAAGCCTTTTCCCACTCCAGCGAGATCCACTGCGAGTCGCCTTCGGCTGTCTGCGCCTCGATCAGTTCAAGAATCCGCCGCAACGGTATATCTCCGGCTCCGGGCAGGGTCATCTTCAGCTCACCGGTCGGCCGATCCATGGTTGCATCCTTGAACTGGACGTATTCAAACCGCTTCCCAAGGCTATGAAGTGTTTCGGCCGCACCTTCGCCTGACCGCCATGGATGCATAACGTCCCAGATGGCCCCAACAGGAGCCTGTGCTCCAACAGGGGCGAGGATCCTGGCAATATCGGCACCTCGTGGATGCGAATCGTGGGTCTCTAATAGCAGCTTTACCCCCAGCCGCTCAGCAACACGAGCAGCCGCAGCCAAACGCGTCGAGCCTCTCACTTCTAGCTCTTTCAGCGCTCCTGCACGGGCTTCCGCTGTAGGTTCGGTTCCAGCGCCCGGGAAAACCCTCACAGCTTCAGCGCCAACGTCTGCGGCCAGCTCCAGTGAGGTGCGGAGCTGGCCTAGCACCACGTCATCCGGTCCCGGTTGGCATATTTTGATGTAGCTGCCCAGACTCAGTACGGAGAGTCCCGCGCGTGAGACTGAGCCGCGCACCTGTTCTCGTGCGGAACGCTCCATGTTTCGGCTGACGATACCGTCGTCGTGGATCCTCAGCTCCAGTCCGTCGATGCAATGCTCGCGGGCAAGAGCTATCACCTGCTCCAGGCCGGCCTCAGGACAACCCAAGGTTGAAAATGCAGTACGCATGTAACTCCCTTGAATCGCGCGGCGGTTGAGTTCATTGTTGAACATCTTGGGGTCCGCGCGCTACTTCTTTATTCCTCCTCTCACCCTGCCGTTGAGTAGCTCCAATGCAGAGTTCCGGCAATGACGGCGGAACCCCGACGGACTGAGGAGACCAAATGATGACCCCGGAATTTTCCCGAAGATCTGCCCTCAAGGGCGCAGGAGGAGCGGCCCTATCGGGCCTGCTCCTGGCTTTCTTTCACGGGCCTGATCATGGCGGGCTGGCGCCCCTGACCCGAGCAACACAGGCTCTCGCTGACCGTTCAACAGTTCCGATTGCGCTGGCCACGCCGAGGCAGAACGGATGCTCCGCTACCTCTGGAAGCTGGCGGCCGAGCGCATCCGGGAAAAGGTGGCCGATGCGCCGCCGTCGTACGTCATCGAATCCCGCGCGGCGTCGGCCGAGCGCGTCAGGGTGACCGCCGAACTGGTGGACCACCACTCCACCACCCTCGAAACCCTGCTCGCCGCGCTGAGGTCGCCCGCGCTGAGTGACGACGCGGCGCGGAAGTCCGCCACCGACGTCGCGGCCAAGGCCCTGGTGGGACTCCGCACGCTCAACGACCGCACCGCGGAACTGGTGGAGGAGCCGGTCACAACGGCGTTCCAGCGCCTCCGCGAGGACCTGAAACCGCTGATGAACTTCAGCGGCATCGACGTCCAGTTCATCGAACCTCCCGTCAACGGCCGCGCCCTGCCCGGCGAGGTGGCCCACGCGGCCCGGGCAATTGTCCGCGGCTTGGTCCTGGCCATGGTGGACCAGGCGAGAGTCCGCCGGATCCGCACGCAGTGGGATTACGACGGCGAGAACCTCCTGGTCAACGTCCGCGACGACGGCGCCGGCGAACTGTCCGCGACGGCACCCGCCATGGCCCGGCTCGCCCAGCGCGTCGAAGCCCTGGACGGCAGCATGTCGGTGGATGTGATGCCCGGCTGGGGTGCCGACGTCGCGGTTTCCCTCCCGCTCGACCCGCCGGCCCGGCCGCTGGCCGACGTCTCCGACTGGAAGCTGGGGGAGCGCGAACTGGAGGTCCTCCAGCTGCTGGCCGCCAGCCAGCGCAACCGGGCCATCGCCGCGAAACTGCACATCAGCGAGAACACGGTGAAGTTCCACCTCCGCAACATCTACCGGAAGGTGGGCGCCTCATCCCGCACCGAAGCGATCGCGATGGCCCACAGCAACGGTCTGCGCTGACTTCTAGGCGCGTAACGCAATACCGGCTCCCACGCGTCTGGCGGCATAGGATCGAAAGCGTGGAACCAACCGAGAGGACGCTACAGGCGGCCTCGCGGCGGGCACGCAAGCCGCCGCACACTACTTGAGAGTATGGATCATGGCTTCGAACAATGGCCCCGAATCAGACGTCGATGCGGAGGCCGGCCAGCACGGCGGCGTCCAGTCAGTGGACCGGGCCCTGGCGGTCCTGGAGATCCTGGCGCGCGACGGCCACGCCGGCGTGAGCGACATCGCCGAGGAGATGGGCATCCACAAGTCCACCGTCTCCCGGCTGCTTGGTTCGCTGGTGAGCAGGGAAATGGTCCACCAGAACAGCGAGCGCGGAAAGTACCAGCTGGGCTTTGGCATCCTGCGGCTGGCAAGCTCCATCCCCGGGCGGCTCAGCCTGGTCCGTGAGGCCCGGCCCGTGCTGGAAAGCCTGGCCGAGGAATTCAAGGAGACAGTGAACCTCGCGGTCCTGCGCTCCAACTACGCCGTCAACGTGGACCAGGCCATGGGGCCGTCAACCCTTGCCACGTACGACTGGGTGGGCAGCCTGACGCCGCTCCACGCGACGTCGAGCGGGAAGGTCCTGCTGGCGGCGCTCTCGGCTGATGAGCGGGACCGGATCCTGAAGGAGACCGGGCTGCCTGCCCGGACCCCGCGGAGCATCACCAACCGGCACAAGCTCGAAACCCAGCTGCTCGACGTCGCCCGCGACGGCTACGGGGTGGTGCGGGAGGAGTTTGAGATAGGGCTCAACTCGATGGCCGTGCCCGTGTACAACCATGTGGGTGCGGTCATCGGTGCGGTCAGCATCTCCGGCCCGGCCTTCCGCTTTGATCCGGAAACGGCGCCGGGACTCCTCGAGGCGCTGAAACAGGCCGGACTGCAGATCAGCGCCAAGATGGGTTACTCCCGGCGGTAAAACTGATGGAGCCCGTCGAAACCAGGGTTTCGGCGGGCTCCATCAGCGGAAACAGGGCCTAATGGCCGGGCGTGGCGTCCCCCACCTTCTGCTGTACCCAGTCGTGGAACGCGCCGATGTGGTGCTCGCTCGGGACCAGCACGCCACCCTTGGCATAGACCTTTGAGCCCATGGCTGGCTGGCAGCGCTCGCAGGCGTCGAAATCCTGCTCGTTGACTCGGTGGAAAAGTTCCACCGAGGCGCTGACATCCTTGCCGCTTTCCACAACGCTGGGAAGGTACAGCCAGTCGCATTCAACGATGGTGTGGTCAGCGGCCATGGGAAACATGCGGTGGATGATCACGTGGTCCGGAACCAGGTTTACGAAGACCGTCGGCTTGATGGTTACCGCGTAGTAGCGGCGGTCCTGGTCCTCGCCTACGCCCGGAATCCGGTCCAGACCTTCGGAGCCGTCGATGGTGAAGCCCTTAATGTCCTCGCCAAATTCGGCGCCGTGGCCCACGAAGTACTGGGCGGCCAGGCCGTCAGCAAATTCAGGCAGCACCTCCGTGAGTTCGGGGTGGATGGTGGCGCAGTGGTAGCACTCCATGAAGTTCTCGATGATGAGCTTCCAGTTGGCCTTGACGTCGTACTTAATGCGGCGGCCCAGGCTCAGATTGGCGATGTCATAGTCCTCCACCGCGCGCAGGTCCCCGAGCCGTTCCTCGATGGCGCCCATGACATCCGCTTCGAACGACGGCGGCTCGTCGGCAAGGCAGACCCACACATACCCGAGGTACTCGCGGATGTGGACCTTCACGAGCCCGTACTCGTCCCGGTCGATGTCCGGCATCTTGGTCAGGTTGGGAGCCGCAATGAGCTTGCCTTCAAAGTCGTAGGTCCAGGCGTGGTAGGGGCACTGGAAGGAGCGCGCAGCTTCGCCTTGCTCCTCCATGCACAGCTTGACGCCGCGGTGCCGGCACACGTTGTAGAAGGCGCGGATGCCGCCCTTGCGGGTGCGGCTGATCAGCACGCTCTCCCGCCCGATCTGGACTGTCCGCCAGGCGCCGGGCTTGTCCAGGTCGGCCGAGCGGATGGCGCAGAACCACATCTGCTCGAAGATCCGCTCCTGCTCGGCGCGGAAGATCTCTTCGCTGACGTAGGCCTGGCCCGGGAGCGTGGGGATCAGGCTGGGCGTGAAGACTTCGGTGGTCATTCTTACTCCTTTGCGGTGACTGACGTCGGGGTTTGGAAGGTGTATCGGGATTAGGCGAAACTGGCGGATGCTGCCAGCGCAGGCTGGGCAGCGGTGGTCTGGGCCGGAGGGGCGTGCATAGCTGCGGCTCGTGCGGCGTTCAGTTGCCGCCGCCACTTGGTGAAGAGGCGGGGCTGGTTGGCGCCAAGGACGGCTACAGGCTGGCCGCCGCGGTAATAGACGGCCAAGAAACTGTGAGCCGCGGGATCTCCGGCCTCAATGTCCACCCTGTCGGCGTCGCGGGCGTGACCGGCGAACTGGATCCTGACGTTGTACTGGTCGGACCAGAAATACGGCAGGTTCAGCGGCTGACGGGCGGCCCCGGGGTCCAGGAGCGCCGTAACGGCGAGCGGTGGGCGCTCCACGGCGCCGCTCCAGTGCTCCACGCGGCGGTACTTTCCGGACTCTTCGTCCAGCCATGCAGCACAGTCGCCGACGGCGACCACGCCCGGCACGTTGGTCCGGCCCATCGGATCGCACAGGACGCCGTCGCCGAGCTCGATGCCGGAGCCGGCAAGCCAGGCCGTGTTGGGCACGGCCCCGATTGCGACCAGCACGACGTCGGCTGGCACGTAGCGGCCGTCCGCGAGGCGCAGTCCAGTGACAACTCCCTCGCCGCTGTAATAGGACTCGATGGCCGCGTCACAAATCAGCTCCACCCCGTTAATTCCATGTAACGCGGCCAGGGTTCCCGCCATCTCCGCACCCAGAGGGCGGCCGAGCGGAACGGCGCCCGAGCAGACGACGGTGACTTCAACCCCGAGGGCGCAGGCGGTGGAGGCCACCTCGGCGCCGATGAAACCGGCGCCGACGATGACGAGCCTGGTCCCCGGCACCAGTTCGGGAGCCAGGTCCTGCGCGTCGTCCACGGTCCGCAGGGTAAAGACGTTCGCCAGCCCGGCGAGTTCAGGCAGCGTCCGCGCGGATGACCCCGTGGCGATGACCACGCCGTCGGCTTTTATTTCCGTGCCGTCGTTGAGTGTTAACGTCCGGGTCTCGGCATCCAGGCTGCGGGCCGCTGATCCCAGCAGCCACTCGGCCTGGAGCGGATCTCCGCCTTGACGTTCTTCTGGCGTCTCCAGGAGAAGGTGTTCCGGACTGATTTTTCCCGCCAGGAAATCCTTGGACAGGGGCGGCCTGTCGTAGGGCCGCTGCGGTTCGTCACCGATCAGGATGAGCCTTCCGGCGAAGCCTTGGGCACGTGCGGCACGTGCGGCCGAGATTCCCGCCAAGGACGCCCCCACTATTGCCAGTGTCTGCATGGCCGCCTTCCCGTTACACGAATGCAACAAATTGCGTATGACGCAACAACGTTCTGTATGCGAGACAGCGTGACGCAGACCATAAGGGGGTGTCAAGGGTTCGTTTTGTTAAGCGGGACCCCCTTGACAAGGCGGAGTGGCATAGATCACTCTGTTGCGTATTGTGATCGGCGTTGATGATGGCACAACCCGCTGGCCGGGCTGACCCCATCAACTGGGAAAGAGGTTTATCAGATGCACATCGCCTGCCCACTCACCGCATTGGCCCCCGGAGACGCAGTCCGTCTCGACACGTCCCCACCAATCGCTGTCTTCCACACAGAGGACGGCGAGCTCTTCGCCCTGGACGACACCTGCACCCATCAGGACGCGTCGCTCGCAGACGGGTGGGTGGAAGGCTGCGAGGTGGAATGCCCCCTTCACGCATCCAAATTCAATCTCCGCACGGGCGAAGTGGACGCCCCGCCGGCCAAGCTGCCGGTGCGAGTCCACAAGGTCTCCGTGGTGGACGGCCAGATCATGGTCGAGGAATCCAGCGAGGCACCCAATCTTCCACCGGGCCTGACCGTCAACGGCCACGTCTAGGCACCATCAGGCAGTACTCCATTTCAAGCTAAGAGGTGAAGTTCTTGACCCTACAACTGAGCTACGAGCTGCAGGAACGGACCCGTTTCGCGGCCCCCGTCGGGCAGAAACTGGCGGGATCCGGGCAGCAGGCGACGCCGTTCGTCCTCACCGTTGCCTGTCCCGAGCGCCGTGGGATCGTCCACGCCGTGTCCAGCTTCCTCGCGATGCGCGGCTTCGACATCGCCGAGCACCAGCAGTTCGACGACCACGTCAGCAATACCCTCTTCCTGCGCACCGCCTTCACCGGCACGCTGGCAGGAACTGCTGGCAATCGTGCCGGCAGCGCCGCCAGCACGGCCGATTCCCTTGCGGCCGACTTCGCGGAGATCGCCGGCGAGTTCGGTATGTCCTACAGCTTCCACGACGACAGGCCGCAGCGCATCCTGGTGATGGTCTCCAAGTTCGGCCACTGCCTCAATGACCTCATTTTCCGCTGGCGCGCCGGGAGCCTGGGGGCGGACATCGCCGCCGTCGTCTCCAACCATGAGGACCTGCGCCCGATGGCGGAAACAGCAGGGCTTCCCTTCGTCCACGTACCCGTAACGGCGTCCACCAAACCGCAGGCGGAGTCCCGGCTCCTGGAACTCGTGGACGAATACGACGCGGACCTTGTGGTGCTGGCCCGCTACATGCAGGTGCTCTCCGACGGCCTCTGCCGGGAACTCCACGGCCGGGCCATCAACATCCACCATTCTTTCCTGCCCGGATTCAAAGGGGCCAAGCCCTACCACCAGGCCTATGAACGCGGCGTGAAGGTGGTCGGGGCCACTGCCCACTACGTCACCGGCGACCTCGACGAAGGTCCCATCATCGAGCAGGAAGTCTTCCGGGTGGACCACGGCGTGGACCCGGATTCCCTGGTAACGGCAGGCCGTGACGCCGAAGCGATCGCCCTCTCCCGCGCGGTGAAGTGGCATTGCCAACACCGCGTCCTCCTCAACGGCTCCCGGACCGTCGTTTTCCGCTAGAGCCACACCGCTGGCCCCCAAGGGCCGCTTCCATGCACGCAGTAAGTCACGAACAGGAGCTTCCGTATGAGCGCTACACCCCGCGTCGTCATCATCGGCGCCGGCATTGTCGGTGCGAATCTGGCAGACGAGTTGGCCACCCGAGGCTGGACCAGCGTCACCGTACTGGATCAGGGACCGCTCAACCTCGCCGGCGGCTCCACGTCGCACGCGCCCGGCCTGGTGTTCCAGACCAACCCGTCCAAGACAATGATGCAGTTCGCCGCCTACACCGTGGACAAGCTCCTCTCCCTGAGCGACGAGGGTGTCTCCTGCTTCAACCAGGTGGGCGGCCTGGAGATCGCCACCACCCCCGAACGGCTTGAGGACCTCAAGCGGAAGCTCGGCTACGCAACCTCATGGGGCATCGAGGGCAGGATCATCGACCCCGACGAGTGCAGCAAGCACTATCCGCTGCTGAATCCCGACATGGCCCTCGGCGGCCTCTACGTCCCGTCCGACGGCCTCGCGTCCGCAGCCCGCGCCGTTCAGTTGCTCATCCGCAAGGCCACGGCCGCCGGCGTCACGTTCATCGGATCAACCCCGGTGACCGGGATCGAGCAGGCCGGCGGAAAGGTCACCGGTGTCCAGACTCCCGACGGCGTGGTCCCGGCGGACATCGTGGTCTCCTGCGCCGGCTTCTGGGGCCCCAAGATCGGCGCGATGGCTGGCATGGCCGTGCCGCTGCTGCCGCTGGCCCACCAGTATGTCAAGACCACGACGGTGCCGGAACTCGTGGGCGCCAACCCCCTGGACCCCTCTAACGGCGCCCGCATGCCCATTCTCCGGCACCAGGACAAGGACCTCTATTTCCGTGAGCACGGAGACAGGATCGGAATCGGCTCCTATGCCCACCGCCCCATGCCCGTGGACCTGGACCAGCTGCCGGAGGTGGCACCAGGGCAGATGTCCGAGCACCGCATGCCTTCCCGGCTCGAATTCACCGAGGAGGATTTCCTCCCCTGCTGGGAGGACAGCCGGCAACTGCTGCCCGCCCTCCGCGGCGCGGAGATCGCCGACGGCTTCAACGGAATCTTCTCCTTCACCCCGGACGGCGGACCACTCATCGGCCAGGCGCCGGAGCTTGACGGGTTCTACGTCGCGGAGGCGGTCTGGGTGACGCATTCGGCGGGCGTCGCACGTGCGCTAGCCGAACTGCTGATCGAGGGCCAGTCCCGCATCCCGCTTCACGAGTGCGAAGTCTCGCGATTCGAGGCCGCGCAGACCGCCGAGAGCTACGTCAGTGAGACCTCACAGCAGAACTTCGTTGAGATCTACGACATCCTGCACCCGCTGCAGCCGCGCGAATCACCCCGGGACCTGCGCGTCAGCCCGTTCAACTGCCGGCAGAAGGAACTGGGAGCGTTCTTCCTCGAGGCCGGCGGCTGGGAGCGCCCGCACTGGTTCGAGGCCAACCGCCCGCTCCTGGACGAGCTGCCGGCTGAATGGAAGGCGCCCGAACGCGGCCCCTGGGCCGCAATGTTCAGCTCCCCCATTTCCGCCGCCGAGGCATGGAAGACGCGCACCGCCGTCGCGCTTTACGACATGACGGCACTCAAGCGGCTGGAAGTCTCGGGTCCCGGCGCGCTGGCCTTGCTGCAGCGCCTCAGCGCCGGGCAGATCGACAAGAAGCCCGGCGCCGTTACCTACTGCCTTCTGTTGAACGACGACGGCGGCATCCGTAGTGATATCACGATCGCACGGCTCACGGAGACCACGTTCCAAGTAGGCGCCAACGGCAACATCGACTTCGACTACTTCACCCGGGAGGCCCGCAAGCAGACAGCTGATGATGTCAGCCAGTGGGTCCAGATCCGCGACATTACGGGATCCACCTGCTGCATCGGGCTCTGGGGGCCGCTGGCACGCGAAGTTATTGCTAAGGTCAGCACCGATGATTTCACCAATGACGGTCTTCGTTACTTCCGTACCAAGCAGGTGCGGATCGGCGGCATCCCCGTGACGGCCATGCGGCTGTCCTATGTGGGCGAGCTGGGCTGGGAGCTGTACACCACCGCCGAACACGGACTGAAGCTGTGGGACCTCCTCTTCGAGGCCGGCCAGGAACAGGGCATTATCGCCGCCGGCCGTGGCGCCTTCAACAGTCTCCGGTTAGAAAAGGGATACCGGCTCTGGGGGACGGACATGACGCCCGAACACGAGCCTTACCAGGCAGGCCTGGGCTTCTCGATCGCCAAGAACAAGGACTCCTTCGTGGGTGCCGAAGCCCTCGCCGAACGCCGCGCGCAACCGGCTGCCATGCAGCTGCGCTGCCTGACGGTCGACGACGGCACTTCGGTGGTGCTGGGCAAGGAACCCGTGTATTTCAAGGGCGAAGCCGCCGGTTACGTGACCAGCGCGGCCTACGGCTACACGGTGAAGCGGCCGATTGCCTACGCCTGGCTCCCGGCCAGCACCTCCGAAGGCGATGCCGTGGAAATCGAATACTTCGGCACCCGGGTCGCCGCAACTGTGTCAGCCGAGCCGCTGGTGGACCCGGGCATGGAACGCCTGCGCGGCTGAACCGAAGCCATCCAGGCCCTTCAACACGACTCCAGACCACGCCCCAAGGAGATTTACCTGATGACGAACGAGAGCTACGACTACGTGATTGTAGGCGGCGGAAGCGCCGGATCCGTCCTGGCGGACAGGCTAAGCGCGGACGGGACGCACACCGTGCTGGTCCTTGAAGCGGGCCGCAGCGACTACCCGTGGGACCTTTTCATCCAGATGCCGGCGGCCCTGACCTTCCCTAGTGGCAACAGGTTCTACGACTGGCAATACGAATCCGACCCCGAACCCCGCATGCACGGCCGCAGGATCGCCCACGCCCGCGGCAAGGTGCTGGGCGGCTCCAGCTCGATCAACGGCATGATCTTCCAGCGCGGCAACCCCCTGGACTACGAACGCTGGGGAGCTGACGCCGGCATGGAAACCTGGGATTTCGCGCATTGCCTGCCCTACTTCAAGCGCATGGAAACCGCGCTCGCCGCAGCTCCGGACGATGAACTGCGCGGCCATGACGGACCCCTGGTCCTGGAGCGCGGGCCCGCCCGCAATCCCCTGTTCCAGGCCTTCTTCCGCGCCTCCGAGGAGGCGGGCCACAAGCGCACCGATGACGTCAACGGGTACCGGCAGGAGGGCTTCGGCCCGTTCGACCGAAACGTCCACAAGGGCCAGCGGCTCTCGGCGTCACGTGCCTATCTGCGCCCCAATAAGGGCCGGAAAAACCTGACGGTCCGCACCCGGGCGCTTGCGGCCAAGGTCAATTTCGACGGCACAACGGCCACAGGGGTCACCTACCGCCGGAACGGCCGGCTGCACACGGTCAACGCCAAGGAAGTGGTGCTGTGCGGCGGCGCGATCAATACGCCCCAGTTGCTGCAGCTCTCCGGCGTGGGGGATTCCGCGCTCCTGTTGTCGCTGGGCATCAAGCCCGTGGTGGACCTGCCGGGAGTCGGCGAAAACCTGCAGGACCACCTGGAAGTGTACGTCCAGCACTCCTGCACACAGCCCGTTTCGATGCAGCCGAACCTCAGCCTCTGGCGCTACCCGCTGATCGGACTCCAGTGGCTGCTCGGCCGCAAGGGCCCCGCAGCCACCAACCACTTCGAAGGAGGCGGGTTCGTCCGCTCCAACGAAGACGTCGCCTACCCCAACCTGATGTTCCACTTCCTGCCGGTGGCTGTGCGCTACGACGGCCAGAAAGCCGACGCCAAGCACGGGTATCAGGTCCACGTGGGCCCCATGTACTCCGACGCCAGAGGTAGCCTGAAGATCACGTCCACGGACCCCGCCGCGCACCCGTCCATGCAGTTCAACTACCTGTCCACGGACCAGGATCGGCGCGAATGGGTGGAGGCCATCCGGGTCACCCGCGACATCCTCTCCCAGCCGGCCCTCGCGCCCTACAGTGGCGGCGAACTCTCGCCCGGCCCCTCCGTCCAGACGGACGAGGAGATCCTCGACTGGGTGGCCCGGGATGCCGAAACGGCGCTCCACCCCTCCTGCACCGCCAAGATAGGCCCGGCCTCCGACCCCCTGGCGGTGGTGGATCCGCTCACCATGAAGGTCCACGGCACCTCGGGGCTCCGCGTGGCGGATGCCTCCGCTATGCCCTACGTGACGAACGGCAACATCTACGCCCCGGTAATGATGCTCGCCGAAAAGGCCGCGGACCTCATCCTGGGTCGTACGCCGCTGGCACCCGAGCACGCGGACTTCTACCGGCACGAATCCGCAGTGGCTCCCGAAGCCGCACCAATCCTGGGTCGCTCATGAGCGGCGTTCAGCTTGCCGGGATCGACAGCCGGACCGTGATGGACCAGGATGCGGCGCCGGTACGCGGCCTCTTCATGGACGGCCGGTGGAGCGAATCCGGCGCCGGGAAAACGCGGGTCATCACATGCCCGGCGGACGGTGAAAAAGTCGCCGAGGTCGCCGAATCCACGGCCGCCGATGCCGAGGCCGCGGTTGCCAGCGCCCGCAGGGCTTTCGACGGCGGCGCGTGGCCCGGCACCAGCGAGAAGGAACGCGGACAGGTCCTGCTCCGCACCGCCGAACTGCTGGAACGCGACAAGGCGCTCTACGCCCGGGCCGAAGCCCTCGACACAGGCAAACGCTACGTCGAAGCGGAATACGACATCGACGATATCGCCGCCTGCTTCAGGTACTACGGTGGCATCGCCGGAACGGACGCCGGCCGCGTGATCGATACCGGGATACCAGACACCATCAGCCGGGTGGTCCACGCCCCTGTGGGTGTGTGCGGGCTCATCACGCCATGGAACTACCCCCTCCTGCAGGCGTCCTGGAAGGTGGCCCCGGCCTTGTTGGCCGGCAATACCTTCGTCCTGAAACCCAGTGAGCTGACTCCCTCCACCTCCATCCTGCTGATGGATACGCTCCTTGAGGCCGGGCTGCCGGCCGGGGTCGCCAACCTCGTCACAGGCACCGGTCCCGACGTCGGCGCAGTCCTGAGCGAAAGCCCGGACGTTGACCTGGTCTCGTTCACCGGTGGCCTGGCCACCGGGATCAACATCATGAAGTCCGCGGCCAACACGGTGAAGCGGGTTGCCTTGGAACTGGGCGGGAAGAATCCGAACATCGTTTTCGCCGATGCCGACCGCGAGTCAGCCCTGGACAACGCCCTCACGGCGGTGTTCCTGCACTCGGGGCAGGTCTGCTCGGCCGGCACGAGGCTCATCATCGAGGAATCAATCCACGACGACTTCGTGGCCGAACTCGTGCGCCGGGCAGAGTCCATCCGGCTCGGCGGCCCCTTCGACGAGCTCGCGGAGACCGGCCCGCTGATCTCGGCTGCACACCGCGACAAGGTCCACGCCTACGTCCAGGCCGGCATCGACGAAGGAGCCACGCTTCTGTGCGGCGGCTATATCCCCGACACCGGTGCGATGGCACTCGGCAGCTACTACCCTCCCACCGTCCTGGACGGTTGCCACACCTCCATGGACGTAGTCCAGGATGAGTCGTTCGGACCAGTCCTGACCGTGGAGACCTTCCGCACCGAGCAGGAAGCCATCAAGCTGGCCAACGACACGGCCTACGGGCTGGCCGGCGCCGTCTGGACGCAGGACGGGTCGCGGGCGCAGCGCGTGGCCGGGGCCCTCCGCCACGGCACCGTGTGGATCAACGACTACCACCCCTACGTTCCCCAGGCAGAGTGGGGCGGATTCGGCAAGTCCGGAAACGGCCGCGAACTGGGGCTCCAAGGTCTGGCAGAGTACCGCGAAACCAAGCACATCTGGCAAAACATCAATCCCAAGCCCAGCCACTGGTTCGAGCCCCCACAGGCAGGAGTACAGCAATGAACAGCCCCGACATCTCAGTGCGCAACCTCTGGAAGGTCTTCGGACCCGGGGGCGATAAGATCCCCAACAATCCAGAGCTCTCGGCTCTCAACTCCGCGGAGCTGCTGGAACGCACCGGCTGCGTGGCAGCCGTCCGCGACCTGTGCTTCGACGTGGCCAAGGGCGAGGTCTTTGTGGTCATGGGACTTTCCGGATCCGGCAAATCCACCCTGATCCGCTGTCTGACCCGGTTGATCGAACCCACATCAGGGCAGGTCCTGGTGGACGGGAAGGACGTCCTGCAGGCAGGCGTCGCCGAGCTCCGCGAACTGCGCCGGCGGAAGATGTCCATGGTGTTCCAGCACTTCGGCCTCCTTCCCCACCGCACCGTGCTGGACAACGTCTCCTACGGGCTGCAGATCCGCGGGGCGGCCAAGAACGAACGCTACGCCAGGGCGCGGGAAATCATCGAGCTGGTTGGCCTGAAAGGCTACGAACAGCACTACCCCGACCAGCTTTCAGGGGGAATGCAGCAGCGCGTCGGCCTGGGCCGGGCCCTGGCCGGCGATCCGGACACCATCCTCTTCGACGAACCGTTCTCCGCGCTGGATCCGCTGATCCGCCGGGACATGCAGGCGGAAGTCATCCGGCTGCACAAGGACATGGGCAAGACCATGGTGTTCGTGACCCATGACCTGTCCGAGGCGCTCAAGCTCGGGGACCGCATCCTGATCATGCGCAACGGCGAGATGGTCCAGTGCGGTACTGGGGACGCCCTGGTGGGGTCCCCGGCGGACAAGTATATTGAGGATTTTGTGTCCGAGGTCCCACGCGCGGATGTCCTGACCCTGAAATGGATCACCCGGCCCGTGGCGGCCGGAACGCCGGGAGACGCGCCGGTCCTCAGTTCCCGGATGATCATCCGGGATGCCATAGCGGCGGTCATGCACTCCTCCTGCCCCGTCCTGGTGGAAGATGGCGGCAGGATTACGGGGCAGATCGACCGCGACAGCATCCTGTCGGTGCTGCAGCCCGCGGAAGCAGCGGCCTAATGTCTACCCTCGTCCGAGATCGGGCAACGGTGCAACCCACGCCCGACCCCGTCCGTGAACCGCGCCGCAGGCCGAGCCGCCGCACCATCCTGCTGGGAGGCGCCGCCGTTGTCTGGATCCTGGGATTCCTTGTCCTGCGCGGAACCTCCACCCTGACCTTGCCCGCCTCAGAGCTGACGGACCTGCACCGGTCCCTGAACCAGTTCAACGCATGGGTAGCAGCGAACCGCGCAGACAACCCTGTCTTCCTGTACGTCTTCACTCCCTTGCGTGCCGCCGTCGACGCCGTGGCCAACCTGTTCATCACCACCTTTGCCGCGAGTTCCACGGGCCTGCGCCTGCCGGAGATCGGCTGGCTCGGAACCGTAGGCCTGCTGGGTTGGATCGCCTTCGCGATCGGCAACGCGCGGGTCGCGTTGCTGACTGTCGCCGTCTTTACGTTCTTCGGCCTCCAGGGCCTGTTCCTCGAAGCCACCTACACGTTCGCCCTGGTCCTCACGGCCGTGCTGCTGACCCTTCTGGCCGGGATCCCGCTCGGCGTTCTGGCCGGCGTCTACGGCCGGGTTGCCAAGGTGATCACGCCCGTGCTGGACTTCATGCAGACCCTGCCGACATTCGTGTACCTGGCCCCGCTTGCCCTGGTCTTCCTCATCGGCCCGGCGTCGGCCGTCATAGCCACCGTGATCTACGCTGCACCGCCCGTGATCCGGCTGACAGCACACGGCATCCGCGCCATCCCGGAGAACACCCGTGAAGCCTCCGATTCGCTGGGCACAACGGGCCTGCAGCGGCTGGTCACCCTGCAGCTTCCCATGGCCCGGCGGACCATCGTCATGGGAATCAACCAGAGCACCATGGCGGCTCTGTCCATGGTCACCATAGCGGCGCTGATCGCGGCGCCCGGGCTTGGCCAGGTGGTGGTACGGGCGCTGCAATCGCTCGACGTCGGCACAGCTGTCAACGCCGGGCTCTCCATCGTCCTGCTCGCGATCGTGCTGGACCGGGTCACCACCGCCGCCAGCCGCCGCGCAGACCCGGGGACGGCCCGGAACCGCAGGGTTTCCCGCAGGACCAGGTACATCCTCCTCGGCATCACCCTGGTGCTGGCAATGGCCATGGTGCAGTTCTCCCGGACCATGCTGTGGGCAGCAGCGTTCCCCAAGGATCTCAACATCGGTCCGGTCATCGTCCAAGCGGTGGCCTCAGCCAGCCAGTGGATGCAGAGCAACCTGTCGTTGTTCACGGTGTCCTTCCGGGAAGCCGTCACCACCGGAATCCTCAACCCGTTCCAGTCCTTGCTGACGGACACACCCTTCTACATCCTCGTCGCCGTCATCGCCATTGCGGCCTACGCGCTGGGCGGATGGAAGCTCGCTGCCCTGACCACGGCCTGCCTGGGCGTGATCATCTACCTCGGCCTCTGGAGCGACTCCATGGTCACCCTTGCCGGAACCCTGGTGGCCACCGCAGTTGTCATGGTCCTGGGCGTCATCTTCGGGGTGGCCATGGGCCGGTCCGAGCGGGTGGACCAGGTCATGCGGCCCCTACTTGATGCGGGCCAGACGATGCCCGCCTTTGTGTATCTTGTGCCGTTCCTTGGCCTCTTCGGAGCCACGCGCTTCACCGCGATCATCGCAGGCATCATCTATGCCGCCCCAGTAGCCATCAAGATCACCGCCGACGGCATCGCAGCGATTTCCCCCACCGTGGTCGAAGCCGCAGTTGCCAGCGGTTCAACGCCCTGGCAAGTCATTACCAAAGTCCAGCTTCCGATGGCCAGGCAGACGCTGGCCCTCGCTGCCAACCAGGGGCTGATCTACGTCCTGGCCATGGTGGTGGTTGGTGCACTTGTGGGCGCAGGCGGCCTCGGGTACGACGTCGTCGCCGGCTTTGTCCAAAGCGCGCTCTTCGGCAAGGGCCTCGCCGCGGGCCTTGCAATTGTCTTCCTCGGCATCCTGCTGGACAGGATGACCCAGGCTGCCGCAGCCACCCCGGTGCGGAAAATCCCCTCACCCAAATCCCCATCAACCTAACCGCATGTAACCGTCCTGTGCCTGGCGCAGGGCATGGAGGACCCCCACGCATTTCCCCCCAACAAGGAGACCAAAGATGAAAAAAGCTGGACTGCTGTTGAAACGAACTGTCCCGGCGGTGGCAGGAGCCGCTGCCGCCGCCCTACTGCTGGCAGGCTGCGGCGGCGCCTCGGTGAACCAGGTGGCTGCTGCCACCGGTGCTGCCGAGGCGCCCTGCGGAAGTGTTAATGTCGCGATGAACGCTTGGGTGGGGTATACGGCCAATGCCGCTGTGTACAGCTACGTGGCGGAGAACAAGCTTGGCTGCACCGTGGTCCAGAAGGACCTTAACGAGCAGATCTCCTGGCAGGGCTTTGCCTCAGGCGAAGTGGACGTGGTGATCGAAAACTGGGGGCATGAGGATCTGGCCAAGCAATACATCACGGAGCAGAAAGTCGCTGTCGACGCCGGCCCTACCGGCAATGAAGGACATATCGGCTGGTACGTACCGCCGTGGATGGCAGAAAAGTACCCGGACATCACCGACAGCAAGAACCTGAACAAGTACGCTTCAATGTTCGCAACATCCGAATCCGGCGGAAAAGGCCAGCTCCTGGACGGCGACCCGGCCTTCGTCACCAATGACGAGGCGCTGGTCAAAAACCTCAACCTCGACTACAAGGTGGTTTTCTCTGGTTCGGAAGCGGCGCTGATCCAGTCGTTCCGGACGGCGGAGCAGAACAAGACGCCGTTGCTCGGCTACTTCTACGAGCCGCAGTGGTTCCTGTCCGAAGTTCCACTCAAGAAGGTCAATCTGCCGGAGTGGACCGAAGGCTGCGACGCCGAGCCCGAGAAGGTGGCCTGCGACTACCCGACCTACACGCTGAACAAGATCATTTCCAAGAAGTTCGAGGACAGCGGCTCACCTGCAGCCAAACTGGCCAAGGCCTTCAAATGGACCAACGAGGATCAAAACTCCGTGGCCACAGACATCCAGGGCGGCATGACGCCCGAGGCCGCGGCCAAGAAGTGGGTGGACGCGAATCAGCAGGTTGTAGATTCCTGGCTCAACTAAGCACGACCGTACCGGGCCAGGAAAAGTCACCCACCCAGGGAGATCCGTGGGTGGGTGACTTGTTTCCCCCACGCGTCGGTTTCGCGCTGCAGTCGCTGGGTGATCAGTTCGACCGGCGGGACATGCGGGTGCCGACCTGGAGCCGGTCGCCGGGCCAGCTGGAGGCCTCCCGAGAGTCTTCGAGGGCTCGGCCAGGGCACGGGACAGGGAGTACACCTTCCACGAATGCTTCAGGTAGTGGAGGGCCCGCCTCCGGTACCCCGGGCTTTGCCTCAGCAGCTGGACTGCGGCGCGCGAACCTCCACATCACCAACGCGCCCATGGCGGGCGGCCGGATCACCATCGACGTTTCCGGTTCCGCCCGTCCCTCGCGGGCGTTTTCCATAATGCGGAATGCTTCTACCGCATGCAGGAATGTGACTCAGATTAGAGTTTGGGATCCCAAAGGTTCAGGGGATTTCGCGGAAACGGATTGTGACCGGTTTTGTAGGCAGCAGCTGGCCAGTGGCCGGGTCGGGATTGGTACCAAAAAAGCGACGGCGACACTCCGGACCTGCCGGAATGTCGCCGTCGTTCCCGGCTCACGTATTCACTTGGATGGGCCAGCAGCATGCGGTGGGAGCTATCCCGCCGGCGCCGCTCCTGCGGAGGCATCAGCAGCGTGCGGCACGAACCGCACGAACATTGCTTTGAATCCGGGGGTGTTGGATTCGCGGGCCACGTTTTCCTTGTGGACCAGGGCGTTGGCTTCGGGGAAGTACGCGGCGGCGCAGCCCTTCGCCGTGGGGTAGGCGACCAGCCGGAATTTGTCCGCCTGCCGGTCGTGGCCGCGGAAGGTGCTGACCACGTCCACGAGGTCCCGGTCCTGGAAGCCCAACTCGGCCAGGTCCTCGGGGTGCACCAGGATCACGCGGCGGCCGCCCGAGATGCCGCGGTAGCGGTCGTCGAGGCCGTAGAAGGTGGTGTTGTACTGGTCGTGGCTGCGGATGGTCTGCAGTACCAGGTGCCCGTCCGGCGGGGTGAGGTATTCGAGCGGGCTGACGGTGAAGCGGCCGCGCCCGATGTCCGTCTTGAACGAGCGGGTGTCCCGTGGCGGGTTGGGCAGCACAAAGCCGTTCCTGGTCCGGATCCGCGCGTTGAAGTCCTCAAATCCGGGCAGGACGCGGGAGATGTGGTCACGGACCACGTCGTAGTCCGCGGCCATCGCCTTCCAGGCCACATGGTGGTCCGGCCCGAAGGTCGCTTCTGCCATCCGCGCGACGATCACCGGTTCGGCGAGCAGGTGTTCGGATACCGGCTGCAGCCTGCCCTGGGTGGAGTGGACCACGGACATGGAGTCCTCCACGGACAGGAACTGCGCGCCCTTGGGGTGCTTGTCGTCCTTGTCGGTCCGCCCCAGCGTGGGCAGGATCAGCGACGTGCG
>NZ_JBSRZM010000043.1:0-21495 GCF_054057635.1 Arthrobacter sp. UYNi723 | reverse complement strand
TTGCTCTTGCCGACGTCAACACCGATGAAGATGTCGACGAGTTCATGGTCCTTGATCAACGCAAACCTCCCAGAATTTGTGTCCGTCAAATCTGTGTTGGCATGTCCTGCGGCGGCAAGGCTCGGCATCCACGTTACGGCTGACCTACGCGGTGTTTCATTGCGCTGGTCCGGTCCCCATTAGCGATCCCCTGGCGCCTATCGAATCCCTGTGACAACACCCCCCGGATCATTGATGACTGGGGGACTTAATCATGCCGGGACCGACAGGCCAACAACCCCCAATTCTTACTCGTTAAGGGCTACTAAAAAGGTAACGGGGGCGGTGGCCTGCTCTGGCGTTGGGCCGTTTTCGGTTGTACCAGGACTCGATATAGTCCATGACCGAGGTGCGGGCGGCGAGCCGGCTGGTGAAGATGTGGTTGGTGATAGAACTCGGTCTTCAGGTGCGAGAAGAAATTCTCGGCGACTGCGTCTGACAGTCCCAGCACACGCCGACCTTGCCCATGGATTGGGTGACGGGTTCCTCGGCATAATCCGAATGGAAAACCGCCCCATCCGCGTGCAGGTAGCCGTGATCGCGGGCCATGGCCAGCGCCCCGGTGCACAGCTCGGTGCGCATGTGGCGGTCCAGGTTCCAGCCGATCACCATGCCGGTGCACAAATCGATCACGGTGGCCAGATACAACCAGCCCTCTCCCGTCTTCAGGTACGTGATGTCCACGCACAGCCGCGTGCCGGGCACCTCCGAAGAGAAGTCCCGCTTGCCGTTTCCGTCAAGCATGTGGTTCTCGATATGGGCGGTCTTCGCCTGCGAATCCTGCTCGGTAGTCTTCTTCCACGCCCGGGTCCGTACGGCACGTAGGCCCTGCTCGCGCATGATGTCCCCAACTGTGGGTTGTGAAACGCGGATCCCGTCCTCGTTGTGCATCCGGGTCAGCTGGTCCCTGCCGGCCTTGCCCTTGGCGTCGTTGAACTTTCCGGCCACAGCCCGGCGGCGAACGGTCCGCGGGGACGGGCCCGCAGGCTTACGCCACCGGTAGAACGAGGCCGGGAGACCTTCAGGGTCCTGCAGAGCCAGTCGACCGGATGGTTCGCCTTCTCAGCTTCGATGAACTCGTAGAAATCCTCTACCGTTGCTTCGCTGCAAAGAAGGCGCTGACTTTTCCCAGGAACTCAATTTCCTGCTGCAGCTTCGCGTTCTCCGCCCAGGCCTTCTGGTGCTCGTCCCACGGCACGGATGCCTTCTCCTCGGTGAGGAACCGATCTGGATGGTCCTCACGGTATTTGCGCACCCACGTCCCCAGCGTGCCCTCGTTCACGCCGATATCCGGCGCAACCTGGGCGATCGGACGACCCGAGGAAATCATACAGGGCTTACCAGGACGGCAGTGTGGGCAGAGGGCCGTCAGCCTCGACGTTGTCGCTAACACCGCGGGCCAGCCATTCGAGCAATCCCTCGCGGTCGGACATGACGCGCAGGGCGCCGTCGCCGATCACCCACTTGTCGCGTTCCTCCGTCAGGAGCGTCATCCCCGGCGCCCCCTGGGCGCGCATCGTGCGCACGGCGGCTTCCAAGGCGTTGAGTACCGAGTCCGGGTCCGCTTCCTCTATGGTCCAGGCCGTGTCGAGGTCGTGGTGGTGCACCACGACCTCAGCGATACGCAACGCCACAATGGACGTCGCAGGAATCTGCTTACCGTGCAAATGCACCGCCTCGACGGCGATCTCCCCGCCCAGCCGAAGGGCCTGTTCGGCGAAATAGGCGGAGGACTGGCGGAGTTTGCCCAGCAGTTCCTGGCGAGGCAGGGCGGCCAGCTCGGCTATCTCGCGGGCGCGAGCCTCCTGCGAGGCGTAGAGTTGCTGCTCTTCGCCGGAGGTAGCCCAGTCGATGAGCTTGACTAAGGCCTGGCCGTTCGAAGCGATGTGGGCGATGACATCCGCCCGGGTCCAACCCCTGCACATGGATGGAGCCTTCATTTCTTCGTCGGACAGAGACTCTACGGTGGCCATGAACATATCGGTCTCCCGGCCGAGGCGGGACAGGTCCGAGTGCAGGCGTGCGGGATTGATCATGAATTCACCTTATCCATTGGCCTGGATGCCGGCTGGCAATCCGTGCCGCTGATTCATATGGAAATCGTACCGATCCATACGGTTCGTGATGGCTGATGGCGGCACGATGGAAACGGAAGTGCCCGCCGATGCACGCATAACCGTGCATCGGCGGGGCAACCGGCATTAGAGACGCTTGACTCCGACCGTGTGGTCGGTGGTGAATTCAGCGATAGCCCAGTCGCCGTTCAACCGGCCCAGTCCGGAGTTAGCCTCGCCGCCGAAAGGCACATGCGATTCGTCATGGACCGGCATCTCATTGATATGCGTCATACCGGCCTTGAAGCCCAGGCCGAACTGCACGCCGCGATCGAGGTCCCGAGTGAACACGGAACTGGAAAGTCCGCATTCGCTGGCGTTGGCCAATTCCAGGGCGTGGGCTTCGTCGTTGGCCTCGATGATGCCCACCAAAGGTCCAAATATCTCCTCGCGGGCAATCTCCATGTCGGGACTGAGGTCGGCGAACACGTGCGGCGGTACGACCCGGCGTGTGATTTCGCCTTCAAGGACGGTGCGGGCGCCCTCAGCCTTGGCTGTTGCGATTTCGTTTTCAGCCCTGCAAGCTGGGTGTCGTTAACCACCGGGCCCACCAGGGTCTGCGGGGAAGAGGGATCGCCGAAGGGGACGCCGGAGGCCGCGGCGGTGAAGCGCGCTACGAATTCATCGTAAAGCGCTGCCTCAACAATGATGCGGTTGACCGCCATGCAGATCTGTCCCTGATGCAGGAACTTGCCCAAGACGGCAGCTTCGACCGCAGCGTCCAGGTTCGCGTCCGCAAGGACCACCAGGGGCGCGTTACCGCCGAGTTCCAAGGCGACGTGCTTGAGGTGCTTTCCACCGGCCGCAAGTTTGCCAACGTTCCTGCCCGATCGGCGTCGACCCCGTGAAGGAAATCAGCCCGGGGACGGGATGGGTTACGAAGTCATCGCCGATCTCGGATCCGGCGCCCACCACCACGTTCAGCACTCCGGCCGGCAACCCCGCTTCCTCGAATACCCTCGCGAGGATCAGCCCGCCTGTAACTGGTGTGTCACTGGCCGGCTTGAGTACAACGGCATTGCCCAAGGCGAGGGCCGGGGCTACTGAACGCTCGGACAGGTGGAGCTTAAAATTCCACGGGCTGATGACGCCGACTACGCCGATGGGGCGGCGGTAGACGCGCAACTCTTTGCCGGGCGTGTTGGACTCGACAATGCGACCGTGAACGCGGGTGGGGAAGGAAGACGCCTCCAGAGTAATCCCGGCGGCCAGGGAAACCTCAACCTGGGCCTTGCCCACGGTGGATCCCGACTCTTTGATGAGCCAATCCACAATCTCCTCGCAACGCTCCTCCAGGATCTGCGCTGCCCGGAGAATCACCTGGCGGCGGGCGGCAGGAGGCTGGGCGGCCCACTCCTTTTGCGCCGCTTCGGCAGCACTATATACCTCGTCCAGGTCCTATTTGTTGGCCTGGCGGATGGAAGCCAGCACCGAGTCGTCGTATGGATTCGTGACTGTCAAAGTCCTCTCGGACCTGCCGTCACGCCACGTCCCGCCGATGAACTGCTGGGTGACGGGTAGGCCGGCAAACGTCGCCGTGATTTCCAAGGTGGTCGTTGTCATGGTTTTTGCTCATGGGAGGTTCGTATTTGGGTGAAGTGGAATCGAGGCGGCCCCCGCTTTGGGTCCGCCGGTGTTTAGAAGACCAGGACAGGCTTGATGACTTCGCCGGACTCGGAAGCGTCGAAAGCTTCGTTAATGTCGGCAAACGCAAACGTTTTGGTCAACTTTTCCAGCGGGAACTTTCCTTGCTGCCAGAGTCGGATGAGCTGGGGAATGAACACCTGGGGCACGGAATCTCCTTCGATAATGGTGCGGAAGTGCCATCCTTTGAGTAACGAACCACCAATTTCGAAGGACACCTCCGTTCCCGGGGCCGGGGCCCCGACGAGGGCCACCGTTCCACCGGTCCCCAGGATGTCGGCTGCCTGGCGCAGGACGGCAGGAATACCCGTGGTGTCCAGGGCATAGTCGACGCCGCGCTCACCGGTGATCAGCGCTATCTCTGCTGTCACGTCCGTGGAGCGGCTGTTGATAGCGTGGGTGGCCCCTAGCTCCTTTGCAGTGGTCAGCCGGGACTCAACGATGTCGACGGCAACAATTGTTGTCGCACCAACAGCGGCGGCGGCCATGAGAGATGCGCAGCCGACAGCCCCGGTGCCGAAGACGACAATGCTGGAACCGGGTCGTACGTCCAAGGAGTTGATGACAGCACCGGCCCCTGTCTGGAGGCCGCAGCCGAGTGGTCCGAGCAGCTCCAGCGGAAGGTCCCCGTCCACCTTTACTCCGCTGCGGACAGCAACGTTTACGTGCGTGGCAAAAGACGATTGACCCTCTATCTCCAGGCAAGCCCCCGAAACCATGATTTCGGGAAGAAAAAACCGGCCTGATTCTTAACGCTCTTTTGGCCTGAAACGAGCCACCAACTTGGCTCAAATTCCTGGCTGAAACGGCCTACAGATAGTCGATCACGCACAGGCCGTTGACGAAGCGAGGGCGCACCCCTGGTCAGCCACAACGGGGGTCGGAACGGTACTGGACCAGTTCATAAGCGCCTGCGCTTCCATGGCTGTCCCCGCACCGGCAGTCTGGAACCACCTGGCCGCGGCCGGTGAAGCACTGTTGGCCAGCGTAGTCCTGCAGGACTACGAGCCCGAGTCCGGGTCCGAGCACATGGCCGAGTTCTTCCGGCATGAAATCGAGTCTTATATCGATCGAAACCTACACGACCCGAACTTGGGCCTGAAGCAGATCGCTTCCTCCCACCATGTCTCCGTGCGAACGGTTCAGCGGGTGTTCGCGGGAACCGGTTCGGGGCTGACCGATCGGGTTCGGAAGGGATTGCTGGCGGTCCACCGTGACCTTGCTGATTACCGCACTACCCATCTCACCATCGCCGAAGTAGCGGCGAGATGGTGCATCCATGACGCCCAGTGGCTCGCCAAGGCTTTCAAGTCCGAGTTTGGCATGTCGCCGTCGGAGTTCCGCAAATCCTCTGCAGCGGAAACCTGAACCACCCACGCTTCCGCACTGAAGGAGCATTTCTTTACTGGCACCTTTCCTACTTTTTCCAAGATAGGCCTAGCCGCGTCTGATTGATATCTGAAATGTATGAATCGCACCCCGGCCTAATCCCGGGTATTTACCGCATATGGCGGGCGTCACACCTCTGCGACACTGGACCAAGCCAAGGGACACAGGTTCACCCCCATGGCACTCCATCCATGCTCCGTCAGAGAGGACAGGCATATGGCTATGCTCCACACCGTCATCGCCGAAGACCCGCGCAAAGAGGCGCGCACCGCAAACTGGGTGGCCTTCGTCATCTGCACCGCACTTTTGTTCGATGGCTACGACCTTGTCGTATACGGCACCGTCCTGCCGGGACTGCTCGCCGACCCAAGCCAGATTGGCGCCTTCGATGCCGCCGCTGCCGGCCTCTTGGGCTCGTGGGCGCTGGTTGGTGTGCTGGTCGGGTCGCTGGTCTGCGGGGCGGTCGGCGACTTCTTCGGCCGCCGCCGACTCATGCTCCTGGGTATCGCCTGGTTCTCGGTTGGGATGTTCGTCACGGCGCTGACCACAACCGTGACGTCCTTCGGCGCTATGCGTTTCATCACGGGGGTGGGACTCGGTGTCGTCATCGCCACCGCAGGCGCCACCATGGCAGAGTTCGCGCCAGCCGGTCGGCGTCAGTTCTACAACGCGATTGTCTACTCTGGTGTCCCCGCTGGCGGCGTGTTCGCCTCCGTCATGGGCATTCTGCTCCTCAATGACATTGGATGGCGCGGACTGTTCATGATCGGCGCCCTCCCCCTCGTACTGCTCCTGCCCATCGCTTGGTTCAAGCTCCCCGAGTCCCCCCGCTGGCTGCTGGCCCGCGGCCGTGAGGATGAGGCCCAGGCTGCTTCGCAGCGGACCGGCGTTTCGCTCATTGAAGAACAGGTCATTCGGCAGATAGGCGCCGCCCCGCAGAAGACTGGCTTCGCGGCCGTGTTTTCCAAACAGTTCGCCGTGGCTTCCGTGCTTCTGGGCTTGATGTCTTTCTCCGGCCTGCTGCTGACCTACGGCTTGAACACGTGGCTGCCGAAAATCATGGAGGGATACGGCTACGGGCGGACATACGCCCTGTTCTTCCCATTGGCGTTGAACCTCGGTGCGGTGGCGGGAGGTTTGCTGCTCTCGCGCTACGCTGACAAGGCGGGTCCCCAGCGGGTCATAGCCAGCACCTTCGTGCTGGCCACTATCACCCTGGTGCTGATGACCTTCGGCTTCCCCCTGCCGATGTTGTTCCTGTGCATCGCCATCGCCGGAGTGGGCACCCTCGGCACCCAGGTGCTGGTTTACGGTTTCCAGTCCAACTACTTCACCACTAACGCCCGGGCGGCCGGTGTGGCCTGGTGTGCCAGCGTGGGCCGCTTGGGCGGCATTCTCGGACCAATCATCGGCGGTTGGCTGGCGGCGGCGGGAATCGGCGGAGCCACCGCGTTTTACATCTACGGCGGCGTCGCCCTGCTGGGTGCAATTGTCACGGTCTTGGTCCCCCGTCAGCGCAAGCTGGAAGAAGCCGAGCACAGGGCCGAGGAAATCGTGGAGCGGCCCGTGGAAGAGGAACTTAGCACCGCCACTCCCCCGATGCGCCTCTGACGCAGCCCGGTTGGCGGCTGCCATAAATGAGCCGATCCACGGAGAGGGTGCCCAGGCCAGGCCTGGGCACCCGGCCGGCCGTTGTCGGACAGTTAGCCCTGCCAAGCCTGCCATTATGTCTGACGCTGACACGAGTGGTGGGCTTTATACTTGATTTCTGAATCAATACGGCGCGCGACCGGAAGCGCCATACGGAGGGACGGCACAACCAATGGAGATCAGGCAGCTGAACTACTTTATTGCCGTAGCGGAGGAGCGCCACTTCGGCCGTGCCGCCAAACGCCTGCATATGGCCCAGCCACCCTTGTCCCAGCAGATCCGCCAGCTGGAAGAGCAACTGGGTGTGCGCCTGCTGAACCGCACCACCCGCAGAGTGGAACTCACGGCCGCGGGGCAGGCGCTGCTGGACCGGGGACGGCAGATCGTCAATGCGGTCGGAACACTCCGGGCTGACGTATATCAGGTGGGACAGGGCGCATCGGGTGTTCTGCGCGTGGGCTTCTCCGGCTCAGCGACCTACGGAGTCATGCCCCCGATCGTTCGACGCGCCAAGCAGGTACTCCCTGGGCTGTCGCTGAATCTACATGGCGAGATGCTCACCCCGGCCATGGAGGCCGGTCTAAGGGATGGCACCTTGGATGCGGCCCTATTGCGCCCGCCCATTGCCTCCCAGGACATCGAATACCGCATCGTGACACGCGAGGCGCTCATCGTGGCGTTGCCGTCCTTCAGCGCCCTGGCCCTGGACCGGCCAGTGGCCGTGCACGAACTCCAGGACCAAGAATTTATCTCCTATCCACCGGAGTCGGTGCTTTACCGGACCACCGCAGGACTTTGCCGCGAGGCAGGCTTCCAGCCACGCATCACCCAAGTCATCAGTGAGACGTCCACGATGCTCTCGTTTGTGGCTGCCGGTAGTGGAGTTGCCATCCTTCCGGCGAGCGTCCGTGCCCTGCAGCTTGAGGGCGTCGTTTACCGCGATATCGAACAGGCCCCCGAGGTGGAGCTGGCCGTGGCGTGGCGACGTGAGGACCGGTCATCACTGCTCCAAAGCTTCCTGGATGTCGTGGGCGCCGCGACCAAAGACCTGCCCAACCGTACTCCCAGCCCTCCCGGATCCTGATAGGGGGCGGGGCCGGTTCGATGCCATGTGGCCTGCGCCTCAGTCCGTGGGGCGGAAACGTGCGGCCAGTTCGCTGCGGGAGCGGATCCCGAACTTCCCATAGATGCGGGTCAGGTGGTATTGGACAGTCTTGTCGGCCAGGAACAGTGCACGGGCAGTCTCTTTGTTGGTGGCCCCGGCCGCCACGAGTTCCGCCACTGACTGCTCCTGGGCCGTGAGCTGGACCTGCGGTCCTGTCACGGCTACGAGCACGGCGTCAGATGGATCGGGCATGTTGCCGACGTCAAGGCCTGTCGCCTTCAGCTCCCGATCGCATCTGTCGACGTACGTGGCAGCGCCCAGGGAATCATAGAGATCCCTGGCTACGCGCAGCACGGAGGATGCCAAGCGCCTTTTTCCGGCGCGTCGCATGCTTTGCCCGAAGGCAAAGCTCACCCGGGCCCGCAGATATGGCCGGTTGAGCCCTCGCAGATGCCCCAGCGCCGTCTCGAAATGCTCCCGGGCTATGTCTGGATCCCCCTGCGCGGCAACGAGCCGGCCCCGCGCCCACGCCATTCTTGCCAGATCTGACGGCACGGCCCGCTCCCGCGGCACCTGCTCGAAGGCGGTAAGGAAAGCGTCGGCCACGTCCAACTGGTCGGTCATGACCAGGGCGTTAACGTAGGAGTCCTGCCACGGCCAAAACGACACCCTGTTCTCTGTCCAGGGGTCCAGCTCCGTCAGTGGCTGCAGCACAGCCAATGCGCTTTCGTAGTCCGCCCGTGCCTCATGGAAGCGTGCCCGGGCCAGGCTGGCAGGGACCTGCATGGCGCGATAGGTGCCCGGCTGCACCGCCGCTTGGGAGACGTAGTACCGTGCACGGTCCCAATCCCCACGCATGGACCACAGTTCGGCGGCGGTCCAATACAGTAAGGGGCGGATCAGCGGCATCCGGGAGGTCTCGAGCCGCACCGAGGCGCGTGCAACCGTGGCTGCGGCCGCGTCCCAGTTGCCGAGCACAAGTTGGGTGCGGGCCAACCACGCCTCTGCCCACAGCGAGATCCGCAACGAGCCACCGCGGAACTCAGTCGGGGCAGCGGCTTCGAAATTTACAAGCGCTGTCTCTGCGTCATCCAGCCGCAGGGCCAGCCATCCGGCTCCCATCTGCACGCGTTGCTTTTGGGCGTTTTCGGAAGCGTGTTCGAAAGCCTGGCGATAGGAGGCCTCGGCTTCAGCCAGCCTGCCTTGGGCGTAAAGTCCCAGCCCGTAGATGGCTTCGGATTCGATGTGGGCGGGGGTGCCCGCCGTTGTCAGTGACATGGCCTGCTCCGCCCAACGGGTGATGACAGGGCCATCCCAGGAGGCCACCCCGTGCAGGACCAGGCGCTGGGCCACTTGGGCCGCGGCAGTCGGGTCCCGTTGCGGGTTGCTTGTTCGCCAGGCCATTTCCAACTGGGTTTGGGCGCTGTGGTTCTGTCCGGACGCAGTGGAGAGGTAGCCAAGAACGGAGGAACGCAGTGGCGAGGGTGCCATGGCGTCGACGGCGGCGGCCCACATTTGGGCCTGGGCAATGTTGCCGGACCCCACGAGGGCATCTACTGCTCTCAGCTGGCGATCGTTGCCGACCCGGACGTCACCCGAGAGCCGGGACGCGGAAAACAATGCGGTCGAGACATCGTGCCAGGCACCTACGAGGGCCTGTTGCCGGGCGTACTCTTCAAGCTCCGAGGCCAGGGCCTCGTCTGGTCCCGGGGTAGCCGACACCCGGTGACCCAGGCGGTCGCCCTCATTCTGCACCGAGTCCGCAGCCCTGCGGTGCAGGCGCATGCGCTGGCTGGGTGCAATCTGCTCGTAGACGGACTCGGTCGTTCCCGTTTCGAAGAATGTCACCAGCGAGTTGGCCTGGTCCACTGAGAGGCCCAGCAGTCCGGCCCGGTGGCCCTCGTCGAGGGCATCCATCACGTATTCGACCCCGCTGACACGGGCAACCTCAGCCACCCCGGCATTGCGGCCGAGTACGGACGTGGCCTCAGCCACAGCTACCAGGTCGGGGGACGCGGCAGCGAGGAGGCTACGCACTTGGGCCCGCACGCGTGAACTCGGAGGCAAGGACGAGAACCATGTCTGCCAGGTTTCCGGTGGAAGCTCGCCGAGAAGTTCGACAACCGGCTGCGGCCATCCACCGGTATGCCGCACGATCTCGTGGGCGGCCGTCGCGTTCAGGTCGATGCCAAACCACCGTCGTGCGAGCTCCTGGACCCGCTGCGGTGACAGGGGATCCAGTGGAAGACGGGAAACCTGATGCCCAGTGAGGAAGGCCAATACGCCGGCTGGCACCAGCCGGGCCTGAGCGGGATCCAGGGTGACCAGGAACAGGACTCTTTTGCTGCGCAGCCGGCGCATGACGAAGACGAGGACGTGGAGAGTTTCTGCGTCCAGATGCTGAACGTCGTCAACGGCAACCACCACGCTCCCGTGCAATTGAAGCCCGTCTAGGTGTGCACCCAGAGTGGACGCATATTTGGCGGCCTGGGCGGGGTTGAGTATGCCGCCCAGGTCCGCGGAACGGCCGTTTCCTCTGCCAGGGTCCTTTGCCGAGCGCAGCGGCGGGGTGACCATGAGCTGGGAGTAGCCGGCGAGCGGGAGCTGCGCTTCCCATTCATCGCCCGTGGCGGACAGTACCCGCACGCCACGCGCGACGCCCCGGCAGTGCTCCAGGAAAAGGTCCAACACCGCCGTCTTCCCGGATCCCCGGGGGCCGCTGAGTACCACCGTACGCACGTTGCCTTTACGCACAGTGCGGAGCGTCTCCAGTAACTCCTCGAAGACCTCGGCATGGCCGAGCAGCGCCAGGTCCTCCTCGGAGTTGCCGTGGTGGTGGCCCGGAATCATGCTGGCAAGCTTACTCGACCGCGCGTCGCGGCCACGCCAGCGGGTTTCAGTCACAGCAGGCTCAGCCCAGGTCTCCGCCTGCCACCGGAAGGATGCTGCCAGTGACATAGGATGCTTCGTCGGAGGCCAGGAATACGATCGGGGCAGCCTGTTCGTCCAGTGTGCCGTACCGCTTCAAAAAGGATGATTCAACGGTCTGGTCCACAATGGTCTGGTACCACGCCTTTTCGGTAGTTGACTCGGCTTCCGGTCCGCGCTTGACCTTTCGTGGCGGAGCTTCGGTGCCGCCCGGGGCGGTAGCAACTACGCGGATGCCGCGCCCGGCAACCTCCATGGCCAGGGACTGGGTCAGGGCGTTGACACCGCCCTTCGCTGCGGCGTAGGGGACGCGGTGCATTCCGCGGGTGGCCACTGAGGAGACGTTGACGATGGTGCCCGATTCCTGGGCGAGCATCGCCGGGAGGACGGCGCGGCAGGACCACAGGGTGGGGAACAGCGAACGGCGGATCTCCCGCTCAATCTTCTCCTCGTCGTATTCTTCGAAAGGGCGGGCCCAAATGGTTCCTCCCACGTTATTGACGAGCACGTCAACCCTTCCGTGGAGGGCCAAGGCGGCGTTCACTGCCTGTTCTGCTCCGGCGAAGCTTTCCAGGTCCGCCGTAACGGAGCTGGCTGACCCGCCGCAGCCAGACTCCTGGGCGGCTTCCTGGATTCCCTTGGCAACGTCCTGCACAATGTTGGCGCGGTCAACCAGGACCACCGAGCCTCCTTCAGCCCCGATCCTCTCAGCGACCTTCTGCCCGATTCCCTGGGCCGCGCCGGTGACCACTGCCACTTTGCCGGCGAAGCGGCCGGGCGTGATGAACTGTCCTGAGTACGCCGCCACCGTCAGAAGCCCTTGACCGTGGCGTCGATCGCTTCGGCCATGGTGCCCTTTGCATCGCGGGCGTGAGCCATGATCACTTCCCGGGCCCGCTCCTTGTCGCCGCGCTCAAATGCGCCCACGACATCCAGATGGTCCTGGGCGACCCGGTCAAAGATATGCGTGCCCTCTGCAAAAGTGGCTGCCATTTGGGCGTGGACGTCGAGCCGACGGTAGGACTCCAGCAGCATGGGGTTGTCGGAGATCATGAACAGGTACTCGTGGAACTCTTCATTGGTCCTGACATACTCTTCCGGGTCGAGAACCCTTCCGGCGTCCACCGCCCGGGTAGTCGCTTCGGCAAGACGACGGAACTGGTGCAACTGCTCTTTGCTAAGGCGGCCCAACATCAGCTCGGTCACGGCAAGTTCAAGGCCCATGCGGGCGTCCAGGTGCGCGAAACTGTCTTCCTTACGGAACTCGAGCCGGCCGGTCTCCATGGATGAAATGGCTTCCACGCGGCTAATAGTGTCGCCTGCGGTCTCCACCTTCTCCGCGGAGGCGGGCGCGCCCGTCTCGGCGTCCCCGCCGGTGGTTTCCTTGGGGGCGAAACGTTCAAAGTAGAAGTTGGCTGGCTGTATGCCCTCGGTGTCCAGCCACTTGGAGACGGCATTGACCATGGGCGGCGGTCCGCAAAGGTAGATATCGACGTCGCCATCGTTGAGGTGGGACGGCTGGATGATCTGCGTGACGTATCCCGTGTGCGGGGCGGAGGTATCCGCCTCGGAGGCAATGTAATCCCAGGTGAAGGTCGGCAACTTCGCTTCGTAGGTGTGTAGCCAATCGAGTCCCACGATGTCGGCTTCACGGGAGACGCCATAAATCAGGTGGACCGGCGTGGCCGGGGGGTTCTCGGATAACTTCTCCAGAATGGACAGGAGCGGGGCCAGGCCGGTGCCGCCTGCCAGCAGGAGCAGGGGGCGCTTGGGCTCGCGAAGGAAGAAGGAGCCGTAAGGGCCTGTGAACTCGATGGTGTCCCCTACTGCCGCGCGGTCACGCAGGTACTCGGACATCGCGCCTTGCGGGGTGATGCGCACCATGAAGGACGCATCCATCCCTTCGGGGCCGTTGCTGAACGAGTAGGAGCGCTCCGCGTCGGTGCCCGGGACCTTGATGTTGACGTACTGGCCGGGCAGGAAAGCCAGTGCTTCCCGGTTCTGCATCTCCAGAGCGAAGGAGATGGTGGACTCCGAGTGCTTGTCGAGTTCCTTCAGCGTGGAAGTAAAAGTGGCAGCTGAGGTTTTCGCGGATTCGGAAGTGGCCGGGATCTGGATGGCGAGGTCCGATTCCGGAACGGCCTGGCAGGTAAGGAGGTAGCCCTTCTCAAGCTCCTCTTCGGTCATGGCGTCGTCGATATAGTCCCCGGGGTCGAAAGAGCCGGAGTCGCAAAACGCCTTGCACGTGCCGCAAGCGCCATCCCGACAGTCTGAGGGGATGTTGATGCGTGCCTTGTAGGCCGCGTCCATGACGGTCTCGTAGTCGCCGACTTTGATGACTTTGGTGACGCCATCTTCGAAACTGAGGGCTACCTGATGGCCCATGATTCCTCCTGGTTGGGGGTCGCATCCTCGCAACCCCCGGAAAGTTAGTGCGGTTATCTTACGAGCGGATTTGGCGGCGGGCCGCTCCTGGCCTCCCCGCTGCGGCCGCGCCGTACGGGCGGCGGGCTGCCGTCAGATCATGTAGACATCCACCACGTGGTGGATGTAGTCGTTCTTCAGTACAACCTTCTTTTTCAGGATCACCGGCTGCTCGCCGGAGAGGTCGATGGTGTAGAAGCTCGTGCCGAAATACGTGTCGGTGGTGTTGTACCGGAAGTACAAAGTGAACCAGTTGAAGCGGACCTTGACCTGGCTGCCGTCGTGCTCCAGGACTTCAACGTCCGTGATGTTGTGACCGGTGCGCGGCTCAGGGAGGGATGTAGCGGAGGAGCGGTCCGTCTTGATCCGGAATACCCGGTCCTCGATGCCGCCACGGTTGTCGTAATAGATGAGCGAGATCTCATTCTGGGGGTCGACCGTGAGTCGGTCATCGACGTCCCACGCCGGCATCCAGTACTCGGAGTCCGGGTCGTAACACTCGAGCCACTCGTCGAACTGGCGGTCGTCCAGTAGCCGGGCTTCCCGGTAAAGGAAGGCGCGAACAGTCTCGAGGGTCGCGATTTCGTCGGCGCTCTTGAGCGCGGTCAAGGGGTTAATGAGGTTGGCCATTGTTTTCAGCACTCTCTGTATGGATTGAAAGTCTCGATCACGCCGTGACCGGGACGGATTCCTGGGCAACGGATTCCGCGTCGGCGAGGGCCTTATCCATTACTTCCTTCCAGTACCCGTGCTGGATCGGGTAGAGCCCCTCGTCTTCGGTGCGCACACCGGAGGCGATCACCCGCGACATGCCCAGCGCGGTAGCCTGCTCGTCAGGACCGGCAATCTCGTGGGTGGAGCCGCGCGTCATATCGTTCCACGGCGCAGATGTGGCCCAGTAGGTCTTGTTGCAGGATCGGAACTCCTCGAGGTCGTCCGGCGTGGCCATGCCGGTTGCGTTGAAGAAATCCTCATACTGGCGGATGCGCTTTGAGCGGTTTTCCTGGGATTCACCCTTTGGCGCAATGCAGTAGATCGTCACCTCGGTCTGGTCCGCTGAAATGGGACGGAAGTGACGGATCTGCGACGAGAACTGGTCCATGATGTACACGTTCGGGTACAGGCAGAGGTTGCGTGAGATGTTGATCATGAAGTTTGCCATCTCCTCGCCATACTTTTCGACGAGCTCGTCGCGGCGGTCCCACAGGGGACGGTCCTCGGGGTTGGTCCACTCCTGCCACAGCAGCAGGTGCCCGTGATCGTAGGAATAGAAGCCGCCTTTAACCTTGCCCCACTTGCCGGCGTCCATGGCCTTGGTCTTGTTGGCGGAATCGCCGGCGGTGCGGCGGGCAGTCGTCGCGGCGTAGTTCCAGTGCACGGCGGTGACGTGGTAGCCGTCGGCGCCGTTTTCCGCCTGGACCTTCCAGTTGCCGTCGTAGGTGTAGGTGGAAGCCCCGCGCAGGACTTCGAGTCCGTCCGGGGACTGGTCCACAATCGAATCGATGACCTTGGTGGCATCTCCCAAATGTTCTTCCAGCGGGAGGACGTCAGGATTCAATGAGCCGAAAAGGAAGCCTCGGTAGGAGTCGAAGCGGGCTACCTTGGTGAGGTCGTGCGAGCCCTCCTTGTTGAAGGTTTCCGGGTAGCCGGCATTGCGGGAGTCCTTGACCTTAAGGAGCTCTCCGGAGTTCTTGAATGTCCAGCCGTGGAAAGGACATGTGAAGGTGGTCCTGTTATCGGTTTTGCGTCTGCACAGCATGGCGCCACGGTGGGAGCAGGCATTGACGATGCAGTTGATTTTTTCCTCCTTGTCCCGGGTAAGGACGACGGGAGTCCGGCCAATGTAGGTGGTGAAGTAGTCCCCCACGTTGGGAATCTGAGATTCATGGGCAAGGTAAACCCAGTTGCCCTCGAAGATGTGCTTCATCTCCAGTTCAAAGATCTCTCGGTCGGTGAAGATTTCACGCTTCGCCCGGATAACGCCGTTCTCTCGATCGTCGACGACGGCGTCAGCCAGGACCTCACGGACACGTGTCAGATTCTCGGTCATGGTGTGCTCCTTCTTTGGAGAGGGTGCGGGTAGGCGGGCAGCGACTGTGCGGCCGCACCTGAACCCCTCGGGCGGAATGAATGTGTCCCACCCAGTCTGCGGCAAGGTGACTGCGCTCACATCAGGCAAAACCCTAGTGCCGACCAAGGGTTCTTTTATGTACGCGTAGCGACATAATCAATGCCATATGAGTCCTTGTTTCGTCCTTATTAGCTAACTAGCATGAGATGGACGCCACGTGAAGCCGGCGAACCTGCGGGTGCACGGCTTGCGGCCGGCGCGTTTCGGGGAACGGGCTCATATCCCGTTTCCGATGCATCTAGGAGTGTGGAGATCACTATGACTGAGAATCAGCTGGACACCCGCCAGGAAAATGAGGGTACCGCTGTGGAGGCCGGCTCGAAGGCGACCGAGCGCTTCACCGCGTCGAGCAAGCTCGCGGGAACGAGCGTTTCCAAGGAGAGGGTGAGCTTGCTCGCCGGCGCTCTCATCAAAGCCGCTAACGACATCGTCGTCGAACACGAAGTCACCTACGAGGAGTACAACGCCCTGAAAGCCTGGCTGATCAAGGTGGGCAACGATGGCGAGTGGCCGCTATTCCTGGACGTGTGGCTTGAGCACACCGTGGAGGATGTCAACTCACAGGACCGGCCCGGCACCAAAGGCACCATCGAGGGACCCTACTATGTCCCGGACTCCCCGGTGCTGGACTCCCCTGCCACGGTTGAGATGCGTGATGACGAAGATGGTGTTCCGCTGCAGTTCAGCGGCCACTTCACCGACACTGACGGCAACCCGATCCAAGATGCCCAGCTGGAGATTTGGCATGCGGACGCGGCGGGCTTCTACTCCCAGTACGCCCCGGGTCTGCCGGACTGGCTGTTCCGCGCCAATGTGCAGGCCGACAGCGAAGGACAATTCGTCCTCCACACCATGCGCCCGGCTCCGTACCAGATTCCCACTGATGGAGCCTGTGGGCAGCTGATCAGTGCTGCGGGCTGGCACGCCTGGCGCCCGGCCCACATTCACATCAAGGTTTCAGCGCCCGGCTACCAGTCTGTGACCCAGCAGCTCTACTTCCCCGGTGACCCGCACAATGCGGACGACATTGCTTCGGCTGTCAAGCCGGAGCTGATGCTCAACACCACACCGCGTACAGACGGCGCTGCCGGCGAAGAAGCCTCCTATGACTATGTCCTGGCCAAAGTGGGACAGTCCAAGTAGGAACTCCTTTGACATGGTCGGGTTCATGATTTCCGTCCCATGAGGTGCCCCAGGGCAATGAGCCCTGGGGCACCGTTCTTCCCAGTACCACTGGACTGCCTGGCACAATCGAAAGGAACCGAGCCGTTGAAGATCGAGCGGATCGAAGTGATCCCGTACTCCATCCCGTACACGCACCCGCTGAAGTTCGCCAGCGGCGAGGTGGCAAACGCTGACCACGTTCTTGTGCGTGTGTACACCGACGACGGCGTCGTAGGAGTTGCAGACGCCCCTCCCCGTCCTTATACCTACGGCGAGACACAAGAGTCCATCGGGACGATCATCGAGAAAACCTTCGCCCCGCAGCTGACCGGTCTCGAGATTGTGGACCGGGAGCAGATCCATGCAGTGATGCGCAGGACCGTTCACAACCAGGTGGCGAAAGGCGCCGTAGACATCGCGGTGTGGGACGCGATCGGCAAGACGCTCCGAACTCCTGTGCACAAGCTACTCGGCGGGTATACCGACCGAATGCGGGTCAGCCACATGCTCGGCTTCCGGCCAGCGCAGGTACTCCTCGACGAGGCCCTGCGTTTCGGTCAGGAGTATGGCATCACGACTTTCAAGCTGAAAGTGGGCCGTCGGCCGCTGTCGCTGGACGTGGAGGCCTGCCACGTGCTGCGGGAGGGACTGGGCGAAGACGTGGAGATATACCTTGACGCGAACCGCGGCTGGACCGCGAACGAAGCCCTTGAAGTGCTCCGGAGGACTGAGGGGCTTGGGCTGACCATGCTCGAGGAACCGTGCGACGCCAAGGAAGCGCTGAGCCGCCGTCGCCTGGTCGATAAATCGCCAATCCCCGTGGTGGGCGATGAATCCGTCCCCACGGCAGGGGACGCGTCCCGGGAACTGCTTTCCGGTGGCTGCAATGCCATCTGCATCAAGACCGCCCGTTCCGGCTTCACAGAAGCGACGGAGATACTGGGGCTATGCACCGGGCTCGGCGTGGATGTAACCATGGGCAACCAGATCGACACCCAGATCGGCTCGCTTGCGACCGTCACCTTCGGCGCCGCCCACGAGGCCACGAGCCGCCGGGCCGGGGAACTGTCGAACTTCCTCGACATGGCCGACGACCTGCTGGCTGATCCACTCCGGATAATCGACGGCACGATCTCCGTGCGCGATCTGCCGGGGGTCGGAGCAGAGATCGACGAGGACAAACTCGCCACCTACCGCCTGTCCTAGCCCGACCATCAAGGAGAAGAATTATGCTGTTTTTGGCCCGCATGGACGTGCAATTCCCGGCGCACCTCTCCACCGAGGACATCACCCGCATGCAGGGGTTGGAGAAAGAGTATTCCCAGGCCCTGCAACAAGATGGCCGCCTTGCCTCCATCTGGCGAGTGGTGGGCGAGTACGCGAACTATTCGGTGTTCGACGTCGGATCCAACGACGAGCTGCACCAGATCCTGAGCAGCTTCCCGATGTATCCCTTCATGAAAATTAGGGTTACGCCCCTGTCCAGGCATCCCAACTCCATCCGCTGACGAATCTGTACAGCCACTACGGCGACCCAATTTGGTCACCAGGACCGCACCTCCGTCATCGCTCAGGAGACATCATGCCCCGCTTCCCTAAGGACGCGTCGGTGACCACCGGATCACGACCCCGCCCGGTTCATGGAGCCCAACCACTCTTCGAACGGCCCAGGCTCAGTCCGGCTGGCCCGCGCGACATCATCCGGGACATCGGCCCACACTACGCCTCGAACGGGCTCGTCGGCCTGGCTTTTTCCGCATCCGGGCCGGTAGCGGTCACGCTAACCGTCGGGTCGCTCGGTGGACTGACTGAGGCCCAGCTCGCGTCGTGGGTCTTCGCCATTTTCCTCTCAGCCGGCGCGGCGACGCTGGTCATGTCACTGATCTATCGCCAGCCGTTGGGCTTCGCCTGGTCCATCCCGGGCACCGTGCTGTTGGGGCCGTCGCTGCAGCATCTGTCGTTTCCGGAGGTGGTCGGGGCGTTCTTCTCCGCCGGGGTCCTGATTCTTGCACTTGGTTTGTCCGGAGCAGTGCGTCCGATCATGGCCGCCATTCCCGTGCCGATCGTCATGGCCATGGTTGCCGCCGTATTCCTGCGGTTCGGGACGGACATCGTCTCCTCCACACGGGCCGACCCTACAGTGGCAGCACCCATGGTGGTGGCGTTCCTTGTACTCACCGCCGTGCCCTCCCTGGGCAGACGCCTCCCTCCGGTACTCGGCAGTTTGGCGGCAGGCGTCGTCGCCGTCGTCCTCAGTGGCCGGTTCGCGATGGCACAGGGCGGACCGATCCTGGCCGTACCCGTGTTCACTGCCCCCGCGTTCACGTGGGCCGCCCAACTGGAATTGGTGATCCCGTTGGCACTCACGGTCCTGGTGGTGCAGAACGGACAGGGCGCGGCTGTGCTCAGGGCCGCAGGGCACAACCCTCCGGTCAATGTCTTCGCGATGAGCTCCGGCGTGTTCTCCTTGCTCAATGCCACATTCGGCGCGGTCTCCGCCTGCGTCACCGGACCTACCAACGCACTTCTGACCGCCTCCGGGCAAAAAAAGCGCCAGTACACGGCCGCAGTGGTCTACGGACTGCTGTCCCTGGCCTGCGCTCTGTTGGCCCCCATGCTCACCCGCCTCATGCTGGCCACCCCCGAAGCTTTCGTTCTGGCCCTGGGGGGAATCGCTATGCTGCGTGCCCTGCAACAGGCCTTCGTTACCGCCTTCGCCACCAACTTCACGCTGGGAGCTTTGGTGACTTTCGTCGTAACCATCTCCGGCCTGGATCTCTTCAACATCCATGCCGCATTCTGGGGCGTCCTCATCGGCTACGGCCTATCGCGTCTGCTTGAGCGGCAGGACCACGCCGAGACCTGACGGAGCCGTGCCACCCCCTCGGTCCATCACGGCAAACACGCTGTGGTCGCCGCTGCACTCCAGCCAGGCGGCTCTTGAAGTTGCGGAGGCGCTGGGCTGACGTAACTACCGCAGGCACGGCCACGATACGGAACCACCCGCACTGGTCGGCCTGGCTAACCCCGCCAGGAAACCCAGACCGGCCGGGGATGGCACCAACCGACCCAACCAGGACGTCTGGACGCCGGTGGCGGCAAAGGACAAACCGAAGATGCCTTATGCCCGCGGCCCGAGGTATAAGCGCGCGAGCCCGCCGATCTTCGTGATGCGGTTGGTGAGGTGCCTAGAAGAAGACGCATGCGCGTGTCCACACTTCTTCGGAAATTTGTCCAAACACTCGGCCTGAAATGCCTCTGAGCTACGACAACACGGCACGCATAGGCGAGTCACGGTCCCACACGCCATCACTCCGACGCGGTTCTCGGACTCTGTCGGCTGTGCCGCAGCGGGCTGCCGCCCGGCCTTTGCCCGACCAGCAGCCAACCCCAACAGAGCGTTGATACTTGGGGGCGACCGACAGCCCGACATTGCGTGGACTCATCGCAGGGCTTAACGAACATTTCGTCGGGCGGTCATGTCGGAACCGCGTGCGGATCGCATGGAGAGGTGACAGCGCGAAGACACCGAGCACAATCCGAAAGGAGCTCATCCATCCTCCTGGTCAGCTCAGAGATGTTCATGGCCGCTGTCACCTCCTGTCAGTCATCCCATGGCACGACCGGCGCAGACTCACATGACCAGCCAGGAACCCACGCTGCCCAACCGGCCAGCCCACGAACCTCGCGGCTACCGCCTGACGAGATGCGTAGCAATCATTATCGCGCTGACTTCAAGGAAGACATCGCCGGCGGCTACACCGACGACGAGATCAAATGCCGCATCGGTGCTGAAGTCATGGCGGTGGGCGTTAATCAAGAGCATCAGAACCATCAGAGTCCACGCGGTGCGTTGTTGCCGTCGATCAGCGGGGTGGAACCGCGCCACCGATTCTGCCTTCATCGCTAACTGCGGATAGGCTTCCACACCCATGACCATTGCTGTACTTTCGCTGCTAACTGACAGGCGCCACGACGTCCTCCAGCATCGACCTGTCGAAAAAACGGACCTCGCCAGTTGCCTCGAAGAACACCGGAACCACTGATGTGCTCGGGTCCTTGGACGTTTCGTAGATGTCAGGTCCGCTTCCATGCTTCCGGGCAATTGTTCCAACCAGCTCGGTACCGCGAACCCGGACGGTTCGATATTTGTAGCTCATGTTGACCCCTTCGTCGGCTAGGGCAACCCTACTCCTGAGAAGTATTCGCAGGACCCATAGGAGCAGCCGAGACACCGGTGTCGCCAACCCCAAGAGTCTGCCCCGGGTTCACGAGACTCCTCGTGAACCCGGCGCACGCTATCGGTCAACGCTCGGCGCACTCCTCCTCGAAGACTAATCCTGAACGATGACGATAGCCGATCGAAGTTCTGAACTATTCTGCAGCTCCAAGGTGTTATGCGTCGCAGTGTTTGGCGGTAGGGGCGTCTCTGGCGATGACAATGCAGGTTTTTCCCGTGGTGTCTTGATTTAGTGCCGTCGGCGGCGTCAGGCTGACGACGTCCGGATAAGGCGAACGGCCGGCGTGGGAGTTTCGAAGCACCACGCCGGCCGTGGGGCTGGGCGCGGGAACGGCTGATCCGGCACGGCACCGGCACGGACCTGGCCCTGGTGCGCGGGCGTCCGCGCCGGGGCCAATGCGCGGATTGTTCGGCCACGCATGTGCTGTTGGGCGTGGATCTGGCGGCCCGGCGGGCCGATACGGCCGAAGTGATCGCCTCCGTCATCGAGGCCAAGGCTGCCAGCGGGGCAGGGCACCGGGTGATCGCGGCGTGGCTGGGCCGGCCGGCGTCCACGGTCCGCGGCTGGCTGGGCGCATTCGCCGCTTCCGCCGGCCCGATCGCCGAAGTGTTCACCGCCCTTTCCCACCGTGACGGCGCGGACGCGGCCGGACTCTGGCCTGCCCCG
>NZ_JBSRZM010000042.1:0-21734 GCF_054057635.1 Arthrobacter sp. UYNi723 | reverse complement strand
GCGCTACGGACTCCGCAATCTGCACACTATCGGCCATACCACGAACTTACCCGCCCCAACAATGAAAACCTAGGTTATTTTGACGCGTGTCCTTATTCATGTCCCCGGATCGTGTTGATGACATGACTTGGACGAGGTTCGTGAGATTTTTTCGCTGTATTTCGCTCCTTTCTGTCGACTGGGGGAGTTGGAATGCGGCCATTTGTCCGGCCAAAGGGGGCGTGCACATTGTGCACACTCTGAAAGGGGGCGGCTGTCCGGTCTACATCTCGCCCCTTCCTGCGAACTTCGGTTGATGCCAGTTCAGGCAGCCAGGCGGTTCGGGTGACATGACCTGCGGGGAAATCGGTGTCCAACGTCTTCCGCTCCTCGCACCTTTCCGATGACATCTCGTCATGCTCCGGGGCGTGGTTTCTGACATGACCTGCGGGGAAAACCGAGTGCGGCCGCCCTGGCGTGGCGCCCGCGAGGGCAGTAGCACCGGATGAACGGCCTGCGAGCCAGTGACTCAGAGCGAGGTGTGTGGGACCGCGCCCCGCCTACTCGTCCGGTGTTTCCGCAGCTCAGGGGCATATCAGACCCAGCGCGTGCACAAAGTGTGAACTGCAGCAACTGCCTTTTGGCTGAGTCGATCCGATCGCAGTCCGGTGCCATGTCGGATTCGCCGAAAAGGAGCATCTCCATGGGTAGGTCCAGGCCGGGCATGTCCGCGATGAGCCTGTCCCTGAGCTCGGGAATTTGTAGGTGGGCAAGCACTTGGGCGAGCTGTGCCGCCGTCGGCTCCTTGCTTTCGTCGATGAGGCTGGACCAGAGTTCGCGGGCCCCGGCTGTCCGCTGGGCGGAGCTTTGAGTCACGGCGGTCTGTGCAGTGCCACGGGGACCCCCGTGCCCGAGCCGTCTATGCCGTGATGGGTGAGGAAGTCGGGCGACGAGGAAGGACGGGACGTACATGTCAGTAGCCAGAGGCGCCACGGCCGTCAGGAAAATGACCGTAGCCGCCAGTGTGGCCGGGACGGCTCCTGTTTTGCAGGTGTAGGGGTGGTCATGGGCGCAGGAGTACCTTGATGGGGCGGCGTTCGTCCATGGCCTTGTAGCCTTCGGCTGCTTCGTCGAGGGGCAGCTCGAGGTCAAACACCTTGCAGGATGAGGTCGATCAGTTCCGGAAGGTAGTCGCGAACTGGGGCGGGTCCACCGTGCAGGTGGACACGGGAGAAGAACATCTCGAGACCTGGCAGTGCGACGTCATGGGCCACACCGACAAAGCCGACATGGCCGCCGGCGCGGGTGGCCTGCATCATGGATTCCTGGGTGCCCACCGCCTCGAGCACCGAGTGCGCGCCCAGGCCGCCGGTGAGTTCCTTGATCTTCGCCACGCCCTCGTCGCCGCGTTCTTCAACGATGTCGGTGGCGCCGAACTCGCGTGCCGCGCTGGCCGCACGGTATGGCGACCAGATGACAGTGACGGACGGGGTGCAGGTGCGCAACCGCCCGGTCCCGGCCAAGCCCAACTTCGTCACCGACCCGGTCACGGGCGAACAGGGCGTGCGCGTCACTTACGTCAACGCCGAGGGCGCCGAGATCGCGAGCCGCCACGAGGACGGAACCGCAATCACGCTCGCCGTACTCACCCAATCTGCGGGAAGTACGGGCCGCCGGACCCGCCGCCCTTGGCGGCATCGGATCGGCGAGGGGGCTAGCGCAGGTTTATGCCGCGGCTATTGGACTGCTGGGGGAGGCTCTCCTAGACTCCGATACTCTTGCAGAGATGGGACAGCAGCAGATGTGGGGAGTTGATCGAGTGCTGAATTTCCCGACGGCGTTCGGGATTGTTTTCATGAAGCCTCATCCAGGCAGTGATTTCGGCAGCTTCCGGGCCTTTGGCCACGATGGGGCCGGCGGAGCGCTCGGCTACGCTGACCCCCTTTACGATGTGAGCTTTGGTTACATACCGCTCCAAATGCAACTCCCCGGCGGCGCAGATGCCAGGGCGCTTCACCTCTCGCAGACCCTGCGAACTGCCATACGCCAAAGCTAAAGGCACGGGAGCCATGGCGGCCTGCGGACTTGGCTCCGCGGCACGTCAGGCGCTCCCGTCGCTGGCGGGGAGCACAGCCGTGGCGTAGGCGTGGCTGGTCTGGACTATGCCGGTGACGACGTCGAGTTCCGTCGCATTCCGTGGTCCGTAGATCATGACCATTCCGGGGGCGAGGCGGATGCCCGCGAGGGGGTGGGCGACGGCCCATCCCCTGGCAATTGCGTCGCGGCTCAGCGCCGGCGGCAGTGCCAGATGCAGCGAACCGTCGTAGTCGGGGTGGAGGTGTGCGAACTCGCCAACTTGTGGCACAAGGAACGCATCAAGCGACGCGCCGGTGCCGCGTTCAACCATGAAGCCAGATGCGCCGGGTACGGAGATGGCTGACTGACGGGCGGTTACCCCTGGCAAGGCCGTGATTCTGCTAAGGAGCTGCTCTCGGATATGGACGGGGCTGTTGTCGGAGCGTTGCTCCTGGGGAATCGACCAGGAAACGTCGGGCCGGGAATCCTGGCGGGCCGGAAGCGCCCCGCCGGGAAGGGTATCCCACGTGCCGGGCCCGAAGGGCAGAATTCTTCGGAGAGCGAGGAACTGCAGCCGCTCTGCGATCCAGCCGCCAAGCTCGGCAACAGTGGTGTTGGTGAGCCCGTGGCCGCCGGGGTCGCGGCGTGCGTAGCTGGGGGCGCCGGAATCGCCGAGCAGGTAGGTCCAAGTGCGGTCCAGAAGTTCGCGGGGGATGACTGTGTCCGTTTCGCCCTGGGCGATAAAGACCGGCACTCCGGCCAGGCGCGCAGGTGAGGTTTGGACGCCGGCGTCGAATGGTAACGTTCCGTACAGGATTGCAGCGCCAGCGAAGCGCTGCGGATCTTCCAGAAGCAGACCACCGGCGAACGCGGCGCCGCCGCTGAAGCCAACGAGTATGACCTGGCGGCCCGCGGGTGCCACGTCGTCGAGCCACTCCCGGAACCAAGCCATGGTCTGAGTGAGGGACTCCGCGATCGGACGGCCGATTCCACGGTTGGCGAACCAGGCGTATCCGCCTCCGGCGGGGATCGGTGCGCGGACGGCTGCGTACGATGGTCCGGTTGGCAGCTGTCCGGCTAGGCCAATGATGCCGGTCTCGTCGGCGCCGCGTCCGTGCAATAGCACCACAAGGGGACGGTCGGGGGCGTCAGGGCTGTGCCAGACGACTGTAGGTCTGCCGAAATCGTCATTCATGAGTTGTACTCCTCAGCGTTGGTTGCGGCAATGCGGCAATGCGGCGATGCGGCGATGCGGCCGGCGGTGGGCACGCCGGACCATCGGGCCAGTTCAGCGTCGAGCTCCAGCGGCTCGACGGGAGCGGCGTTCTCGTACTCGCCCCAATGCTGCCGGGGAAGCATCCACATAAGTTCGAACTCGTTGCCGTCCGGATCTGCGCCGTAGATGCTCTTGGTGGCGCCATGGCTGGACTGACCGGTGTATGCGCCAGCATCCGTCAAGGTCCGGCGGGCCTCGGCGAGCTCCTCGATGGTGTCCAGCTGCCACGCGAGGTGGTAGAGCCCGACGCCGCCACGCACCTTTGGCGCCGCAGCGGCGCCTACCCCGAAGAGGCCGAGGTCGTGGTGGTTGCCGGAGCGGGGCAGCCGCAGGAATGCAGCGTTCGCGCGCGGCTCGCGGGCGGCGACTTCCATCCCGAAGACCTGGGTATAGAAGCGCTCGGCCCGGTCAAGATCGGTGACGAATAGTACGGCGTGGTTCAGCCGGACGGGTGAGACTGGCATCGGAAGTAATTCTTTCTCGGTACGGGAGTCACAGGCGTGCCCGGGAGCCGACCGGAATAAAGGTGGCCGGCTCCCGGGGAAGCGCGAGGCTGCGGAGCTGGGTTGACGGCTGGGTCAGGCCTGGACGGCGAATCCTCCAGTCCAAGAGATCTTCTCGCTGGCGGCCAGGGCGATCTGAAGGAAGCCCTTTGCCTCCAGCTCACGTGCCCGTCGCAGTGAGCCGGCATCCATGGCGCGCAGGCCGCCGGCCGTGATGACCTCGGCGAGCCGGGACTTCGCGTCAGTGTCGTCCCCGGCGATCAGCACGGTGGTGGGCTGCCCGGCGATCTCACCGGAGGCCAGAGTGGCTGCGAAGGTGGTGTTGAAGGCCTTCACCACCCGGGAGTTCGGAAGCGCGGCCTGGATCTCGGCGGCGGCTGAGGAATCAGCCGGCACCGTCAGGGCGTCGAAGGTTTCGAAGTTCAACGGATTGGTGATGTCAACAACGATCTTGCCAGCGAGCTGGTAAGCACGTTGGGCCAAGATCTCCCGCACAGCAGGGTAGGGAACGGCCAGGACGACAATCTCGCCCGTGACAGTCTTGGCGGTGTCGTTACTGCCGAGCTGCTGGACGGTGTTGCCGCCCTTCTCAATGATGCCGGCGATAGCCGAGCCCATGTTGCCTGTTCCGAGGATGCTCGCGGTGGTCATAGCGGTCTCCTTCGTATTTCGTCCCCAATTGGTTGAGGCTTCAACTAACACTAGCTGCTCTTGATAGTTGTCGCAACAACCTTTTTTGAAGGAGAATGATGAAATGGAGACGAAATGGCTTACAAGGGACGAATTGGCTGCCTGGGTGCGGCTGTATACAGTGGTCGAGCTGCTGCCCAATGTGTTGGACTCCCAGCTGCGCCGTGACGCGGACCTGACCAGTTTTGAGTACTACGTGCTCGCGATGCTCTCCGAAGCCCCTGACTGGACTCTGCGGATGACCGCCCTGGCGGCCCAGACCAGCGCCACGCTGCCCCGCCTGTCCCACGTCGTCAAGCGGCTCGAGGCGCGCGGCCTAATGGAGCGCTTCCCCTGCCCCGAGGATCGACGTGCAACCAATGCCCGCATCACCGACGAGGGATGGCGCAAAATCCTGGAAACCGCACCCGGCCATGTGGCAAACGTCCGGCGGCACGTCATTGACGCACTGACCCCCGAGCAGCTCGGCCAGTTGCGAGGGATCGCCGATGCCCTCTTGAGGCGGCTCGACCCCGAGGCGGCTATGGCACCCCTCTATCGCCGTCATGACGTGGCGGGCTGAGTCCCCCCGCCACCAGTCGCGGCCGGACCGTACTTCGCGCATCCGGAAAATAGTTGACGCAACAAGTAATCCCTCATATGCTGTTACTTGAAACATCAACTAAACTTCCGAAGGCCGGCTTCGACCGCACCCTTCAGAAAAGCCAAGACAAAAGGAACGATCCCATGACTTCTCCGGTCTATCCCGCTGCCACGCAGTCCAATTTCGCCCGTACAGTCCTGCGCCTGGCCGTGGGCGTTGTCTTCTTCGCCCACGGCTGGCAGAAGATCTTTGAATACACCATCCCGGGCACGCAGGCAGCTTTCGTTCAGATGGGGGTACCGGCTGCCCAGCTGGTTGCTCCCGCCATCGGCTTCCTGGAGCTCCTTGGGGGCGTTGCCATCATTCTTGGCGTACTGGTACGCCCAGTGGCCGCCCTCCTGGCACTGGACATGCTCGGCGCCCTGTTCCTGGTCCACGCGCCGGCCGGCATCTTCGCTGATAAAGGCGGATACGAACTCGTGCTCGTCCTGGCGGCCGGTGCGGCAGCCCTCGCCATCGTCGGGGCAGGCCGGTTCTCCATCGACGCCCTGGTCTTCGGCCGCAGCCAGAACCCCACCGTCGCAGCCCTGGCCTAAGCAGCAGGCAGCCTCAAGACAAAGAACGGCGCCCGGAACCCGCAAAAAGCGGGTACCGGGCGCCGTTCTTGGTTACCGACTCGATCGGGTGATCAACAATGTGGCGCCGTGAACTAACGCTTAGAGGCATTGCCTAAACTGCCTGTGCCGCTTTGATGGCCTGCAGGACGCGTTCGGTGACCTCCTCGATGTCGCCGATGCCGTCCACCTGGGCCAGGATGCCGCGCTGGGCGTACTTGGCCACGACGGCTTCGGTCTGGGTGTGGTAGAGGTTCAGGCGGTGGCGGATAACGGCTTCGTTGTCGTCGCTGCGCCCGGTCTCCTTGGCACGTCCCAGGAGGCGCGTGACGAGTTCCTCGTCGTCGGCCGTGAGCTGGAGGACCACGTCGGGATCCTGGTCGCACTCGGCCAGGATCCCGTCAAGGTAGTCCACCTGCGCGGTGGTGCGCGGGTAGCCGTCCAGCAGGAAGCCGTCTTCGACGTCGGACTCGCTGAGGCGGTCGCGGACCATCTTGTTGGTCACGCTGTCCGGCACGAAATCCCCGGCGTCCATGTACCGCTTGGCCTCGATGCCGAGAGGTGTCTCACCCTTGACGTTGGCGCGGAAGATATCCCCGGTGGAGATCGCAACGACGCCGAGGCGCCCAGAAATTCGTTCCGCCTGTGTTCCCTTGCCGGACCCGGGAGGCCCGACTATCAACATTCTGGTCATCGCAAAGTCCTTCTCAGTCTTATTTCATATGGCTTTGTGAAGTCAGATCCATTTCGGAGCGGCCGGAACAGTACTGCCCGGGATTGTCCCGGATCCTATTGCGGTAACGCCTTCGGCTCCACGGCCGGCCGCCCATCCGGCGACGGCGGCAAGCGGCCCGGAGATCACGGTCGGGGAAGCGGTGCTCGTGTCACCGAACGTGAGGTCCTGGTCGGTTACGCGGATCAGGAGCCCTTGATCAGTGCCGCGGATTTTCCACGCTCCGGTGATGTCCGCCAGCAGGCGCTCCAGAACAGGCGTGGGGATGTCACTGACAACGGCACCGTTGTCGAGGTCGACGGCGTGGAGCCAGACTTCGCGGGTGCGCATCCACACGGTTTCCTCCGCCGGAACTATCCGGCCTTGGGCGGTTTTGACCTTGTGGTGCCAGGCTTCTTCGGGCAGGTCGCGCCACTCGACGTTCAGGTGCACGGCCGAGTGGTCAAACAGGTTCCGCAGCGCGATCGGGCTGAGCGTGGCCCCGAACTCAATTTCATGGTTGCGCGCTTCAGAGGAGGAGTACATGGGGGTTTCCACCCCTGTGGCTGCCCACTCGACGAGCCGGGCGATGGCGCGGGCGTTGTAGCCCACGTGCGCGACCACGTGGCGGCGAGTCCAGCCCGGGAGCAGTGAATGGCCGTCGAGTTCGGTGTCGGAGAGCTCGTTGAGCTTCCGGGCGAAGAACGCGGTCCCCCGCCGCGCCTGCAGGAGTTCTTCCTGCAGGCGCGGATCGGTCGTCTTGTCGTGGCGGGCAACCATCAGACTTCCTTGACCACGCGGTTTTTCAGCTGGCCGAGGCCTTCGATGGTGGTGACCAGGAGCTGGCCTTCCTGAAGGTAGCGCTTGGGCTCCTGGGCGTGGCCGACGCCTCCCGGGGTGCCGGTGGCGATGACGTCGCCGGGGTTCAGCGTGATGATGGTGGAGATATAGGAAACCAGGAACTCCGGGGTGAAGACCACGTCGTTGGTGGGGGTCTGCTGCTGGATCTCGCCGTCCACGGCCGAAGTCATCAGGCCCGCGCTGAACTCGTCCCGTGTGACCAGGGCAGGGCCGAACGGAGTGGATTTTTCCCAGGTTTTACCCTGCAGCCACTGGATGGTGCGGAACTGGTAGTCACGCATGGACACGTCGTTGAGCACGGCATAACCGGCGATGTGCTCTGCGGCGTCGGCATCGGAAATCCGGCGGCCGGTCTTGCCGATCACGATGGCGAGCTCGGCCTCCCAGTCAACCTTGTCCGATTCCTGCGGCAGGGCCAGGTCATCGTTGGGACCGATCAGAGATTCGGCATACTTGGCGAACAAGGTGGGGTATTCGGGGACTTCCCGGCCCATCTCCTTGATGTGGTTGCGGTAGTTGTGGCCCACGCAGATGATTTTTCCCGGCAAAGGGACTACAGGGGCGAGGTCAGCGCCCTCGGACGGGTGGGTTGTCCCGTTGGCAGTCTTGGCCGTGGTTTCCCACGCCGGATCTTGCAGCAGTGCGCCGACGTCGGCGTACCCGTCAATTTCGGTCAAGATGTCGCCGTCCTGGCGGACCGCTTTGGTACCGGTTTCGGTGCGGAGGGTAAGGAGTCTCATGTGTTCTTGCGTCCTTCGGTGTAGCTGCGGTTAAAGTTCAGGCGTTCAAAAATGGGGGCGTCGCTAAAACGGAACAAGTCGAATCCGGTTTCCGCCTGCAGGGTCCATTCCTGCCAGGACGGGACGACGAAAAGGTCGCCCTTGGCCAGGGTCCGGGTTTCGCCGTTGAGGACGACGGATCCGGTCCCTTCAAAGACCTGCCAGACGCTGGAACCCACTTCGCGCATTGACTGCGTGGAGGCGCCGGCGCGGAGGCGATGGAATTCGGCCCGGATGGTCGGCATCACGTCCCCGCCGGTGGTCGGGTTGGTGTACCTGATGGCGGCGTGGCCTTGGGATACAGTGGCCGGGTGGCCCTCGTCCTCCAGCAGCAGTTGCTCGGCCAGAGCCCGGTCCGTGTGTTCCCACCGGTATGCGGCGATGGGGGAGTTCGTAGTGTCATCCAACCCCGAGAGGGGACGAAGGCCGGGATGGGCCCAGAGCCGTTCGGAACGGGAAATGTCAGGAGTGGCCTCGTCGGTGACCCGCTCGGTGCCGAACTCGAAGAACCCGGCGTCGGCGTAGTGCACGAAGGGGATGTCCAGGCCGTCGATCCAAGCCATCGGCCGGTCCGTGTCGTTGTGGTGGCCGTGGAAGTTCCAGCCCGGCGTCAGCAGGAAGTCCCCCCTGCGCATCGCCACCGGATCGCCGTTCACCACGGTCCATACGCCCTCGCCCTCCACCACGAACCGGAACGCGTTCTGCGAGTGTCGGTGCTCCGGAGCTGTCTCCCGGGGACCCAGGTACTGGATCGCAGCCCATAGCGTGGGCGTGGCATAAGGCTTGCCGGCCAAGCCCGGGTTGGCCAAGGCAATCGCGCGCCGCTCCCCGCCGCGGCCCACCGGCACTAAGTCACCGGCGCGGGCGGCCAACGGGTATAAATCACTCCACCGCCACACATGCGGCACTGCCTTCGGGGTGGGGACCATCGGCATCAGATCACCTATTTCCGTCCACAACGGAATCAGGTTCTCTTTGTTAAAATCCCGATACAGCTGCTCCAACTGGGCAGTCTCTTCGGGGGTTGGCTCCGGCAGGGTGTGGCTGGCAGCAACTGATTCATGGGTGATGTTCTCAGTCATGGCAATCCTCTACTTTGAGTGGGCGCTGGCGGTAGCCAGCCGTTCTGCTATATCGGCGCGGAGTTCTTTCTTGTTGATCTTGCCGACCTTTGTTGCGGGCAGTTCATCAACGACGACCAGGCGTTCAGGAATTTTGAACGCAGCCACGCCGGTTTCACGTAACAGCTGCTGGATCTGTTCGAGGGTCACTTCAGTTCCAGGTTTGACCGTTATGTAAAGGCAAAGCCTTTCCCCGAGGAGCTGATCCGGCATTGCCACGGCGGCTGCCATCGTGACGTCCTCGATCCGGTACACCAGGCTTTCAATTTCCTCGGCTGAGATCTTTTCTCCGCCGCGGTTGATCATGTCCTTGTCGCGGCCCTGAACGATCAGGTTGCCGTCCGGCCGCCGCTCCACGATGTCGCCGCTGGCGTACCACCCGTCAGGAGTGAAAGCCCGGGTGTTAGCGTCCGGCGCACGGTAGTAGCCCCGGGGTGTGTACGGGCCGCGGGTCAGGATGGCTCCGGGCACACCGTCGGGGAGATCATTGCCTGCCTCGTCCACAATTCTGACTTCATCAGCTTCAGAGACAGGGCGGCCCTGGGTTGTGCAGATGACGTCTTCGGGATCATCCAGGCGGGTGGTGTTGATGAGCCCTTCGGCCATGCCGAAGACCTGCTGCAGGGTAGCGCCCAGGACAGGCTTCACCTTCCAGGCGATTTCATCCGGGAGTCGTGAACCGCCCACTTGGATGACTTCCAGGCTCGCCAGCTGGTTGCCTCCGGTCTCTTCCTGGTATTCAATCCATCGTTGGGCGACTGCGGGAACGGCCGTTGCAAGGGTTACTTGCTCCCTCTCGATGGCGGCGAAAGCCTTGCGCGGCTCGGGGCTGGGCAGCATGACTACGCGGCCACCGGCGAAAAGGATACCCAGAATCCCCGGGCAGGCCAGCGGAAAGTTATGGCTGGCCGGCAGGGTGCCCAGGTAAACGGTCTCTTCCGTAACTCCGGTAGGCCCTGACGTTGCTTTGATGTTGTATGCGTAGTCGTTGTGGGTCCTGGTGATAAGTTTCGGAAGGCCTGTTGTGCCTCCGGAAAGCAGGAAGAGTGCCGGCGAGTCGGAAGAAGGCGCCGACGCGTCCAGGCGTGCGCGTGCGCCGGCAACGTCTTCGCCGGGGGCAAGAATGTCTTCCAAGCGCACGTTAGTAGGATTAGCTGTTCCGGAAACCAGGATGAGATCCAGTGACGGAATAGTTGAAGCCAAGTCCTCGGCCATGGCCTGGTGATCAAAGTCCTTGATGACGTCCGGGACTGCGATTGCACGGGATTCAGAGAGTTCCGTCAGGAAAGACAGCTCATATTGCCGGTGGGCAGGCAGCGCCATCACCGGGATGATTCCGGCCCGGAAGCACGCCAAGGTCAGCACAGCGAACTGCCAGCCGTTGGGCAGCTGGACCATCATGCGGTCATCCGCTTTCAGCCCCAGTTGCAGGAGGCGCTCAGCCGCGGCGTCCATCCTGTTCGCTATGTCAGCGTAGGTGAGCTTAACGTCCCCGTCCACAACGGCAATCTTGCCGGGCAGCCGGTCGGCTGTTTCAAGAACGTGGCTGCCAAGGGTACGGTCTTCCCAATAGCCTTTCCTCCGGAACTCCGCGGCAAGGTCCGCGGGCCAGGGGGTTGTTCCCTCACTGGTGTGGCTTGTCATTTAATGTCCTCCTCGACATTGATCACTACAGCATCCAGCGCCACGAGCCCGCCGTGGGTGAGGCGCAAGGGGTTGATCTCGATTTCTGCGATTCCATTGTTGGAAACGAGCGCGTCACCGAGCCTGACCAGCAGGCCTGCCAGCTCCGCTGTATCCAGCATCGGTCCGGAGCGGAAGCCGTACAAGAGATCGCGGGCCTGCAGTTCGCCGGGCATGCCCTCAGACGAACGGACAGCCAGGGGAGCGGAGCGGATGGAAATATCGGCGAAGACCTCTGCTGCGGTGCCACCCAGGCCCAGAACGACGATCGGTCCGAAAACAGGATCACGGCGTACCCCGACCACCAGGTCCACGCCGGACGGCGCCATCGCTTCGATCAGGAATTCGCGGGCACCGGCGGCTTCGAGACCGTCCAGGGCACGGTCCATGGCCTGGGGGGAGTCCACTCCCAGGTGCACGCCGCCGATTTCGGTCTTGTGCAGGACGGCCGCGTCGAGCAGCTTTACTGCAACCGGACCGCCCAGCTCGGAGAGAGCGTCATGAGCCGCGGCGCGGGTGTTGCAGCTTCGCCGCGCAGGCGTGGCGATGCCGAGCGCACCGAGAAGTTCCTTGGCACGGTTTTCGTCCCAGGGCCCTTCCAGTTCCGGCCAGGTGAAGGCTGCAGCGGGTGCTTCGGCGCGCTGGAATTGTCCCTGGGCGTCGTTGACCAAAGCTGTAATGCCATGGGCGAGCGATGTCGGTCCGCTGATCAGTGGCAGGTCGTGCTGGCGGGCTGACTTCCGGGCGCGTTCAAGGTCGCCGTCCGGACCGTCCACGCCGATCAGGAACGGCATGGTGTCAGCCACTCCGGAATCGGCGACGGCGAGAGGAAGATCGGTGACGGGTTCGGTCAGTCCGTACACCGCTACCACATCGATGGCCGGGTCGGAGGCCACTGCGGCGACAATCTTTTCGTAGCCGGGACCGGGGCGGCCGGTGTCCACGGGGTTGGCCTGGAAGGTCAGCGGCGGCAGCACTGTGCTGATGGTGTCCTGGCTGGCCTGGGAGAGGCGTGGAAGGGTCACGCCGGCGCTATGCAGGGCGTCGGCGATCAACAGTCCGGGACCTGCCTGCCCTGTGATGAGTCCGACGCCGGGGTCGGGCGCCGGCGCAAGCCGGCGTCCGGCCAAGGCTGTGACAGCGGCCACCAGCTGGTTCTCGTCGTCGACGATGACGGCACCGGCCTGCTTCAGGACCGCCCGTGTGGTGCGCCAGGACGTGGCCAGGGCCCCGGTGTGGGACTGGGCGAACTCAGAGACGTCATTCCGCCCGACGACCAAAGCGACGACCGGTTTCACTGCACTGAGGCGTGAAACGGCGTCGATGAGGGCTGGTCCGTCGGCGACGGTTTCCAGGTGCAGGGCGACGGCCTTGGTTTGTTCATCGGAGATCAGGTAGTCAAGGACGTCGGGTGCGTTGATGTCGGTGCCCGCGCCGATTCCGACGGCGAGGCTGACGCCCGCTCCGGAGCGCTGCAGGTGGAATGCCAGGACGTGGTTGACTCCGCCGCTTGCCGCGACGACGGCCACCGCACCCGGTTCCAGTTCTGCGACCCCGGGTACGAAGCTGGCGCGCAGGTTGCGGCGGGGCACGAAAAAGCCGGACGTGTTCGGGCCGAGCAGCCGGATGCCGGTCTCCCGGACAGCTGCCTCCACCTGGTGGGCGAATTCGACGCAGGGGCCTCCCGCCTCGGCGAAACCCCCGGCGCAGACAAGGGCAGCTTTGGCACCGTTTGCTGCACTGTCGCGCAGGGCCTGGGCGGTGGCTGCGGCCGGTACGCAGAGCACTGCCAGATCGGGGCCTCCCGGAATTGCTGCTGCGGCGCCGGCGATGCTGGTGTGCATACCGTTTTCGCCGCGGCTGTTGACGAGTTCAACCGGAGCGGGGTAGTTGGACAGCGACTGCGCCATAACGGCGCCGAGCTTCTCCGGACTGGACGAGGCGCCCACGACGATGATGCCGCGGGGGGCAAATAATGGAGTGAGATTATGCATTGGTTGCCTCCATGCCTTCCGTTGCAACGGCGTCTGCCCGGCCGGAGAGCACCAGGGTTAGGGCCGACACCGGTCCTCGGTCATCGACGATGACGCTTGTCAGGCCGCGGCCCAGGCGGGCTTCCTCCGAGAGGAGGATGCGCGTGAACGGATTGCCGCCCTGGATCACGATAGCTGCGGCCTGCGACGGCAGCTGGTCAAAGGCGGCGGCTAGGCCTTCCTCAGTATTCGGTGCGGTCAGCAGCAACCCGGTGGTGGCATCGGCCTCAGCCGGGTCCGTGACCAAGGCGATACTGCCGCCCGTGCCGGTTAGAGTAGCTTGATCCCCCTGGCGAGTGATAGACAGCAGGCGCCCAGCGAACTGAGTCGTTCCTGCGGCGAGGGGCGTTTCCAGCGGCGCGTTCCCGTATCTGTCCAGCCAGTCCTGTTCCGCAGACGCAACCAGCTCCGGGTCACGCAGGCGGATCTTGTCGATGTCGATGCTGCGGGAGAAGAAGTGGAAGGTGAACTGGGTGGGAGCGAAGGAGTCGTAGTACCTGCCGAAGTGTTCCCACCAGCTAAGTCCGCCGCGTGCCTGGTTCTGGATCTTAGCAACCTGCGGCTGCCGCTCGGTTTCATAGTTGGTGAAGGCCGTTTCGAGGTCGTCCCGGTGGGCAGCGACTTCCCGGACCAGGGTGATGGCGTCTTCCATTGCCATCTTGGTGCCGGATCCGACGGAGAAGTGGGCTGTGTGCACTGCGTCTCCGAGCAGGACTACGTTGCCCTTGTGCCAGGAACGGGTCCGGCGGGTGCGGAAATTTGCCCACCGCGAGCTGTTGGCCACCAGCGACTCACCGTCAATGTCCTCGGCGAACAGTTTTTCCAGGAACCGCTGCGTCTTCAGGTCCGACGGTCCCGGAGGCTGGCTGACATCGAATTCGTCGAGTCCGGCCTTGCGCCACGTTTGCTCATCGGTTTCCACGATGAAAGTGCTCAGGTCTTCGCTGATCGGGTAGCCATGGACGGCGAAGTTGCCGAACTCGCTCTTCCGGTGCAGGAAGGTCATGCCCTTGAATTTGTGGCTCGTGCCAAACCAGATGAACTTGGCACTTGCAGTCTCGGCTGTGTGGCCCAGACCCTCGCCCAGCTGTTCGCGGGTCGATGAGTTGGCGCCGTCCGCGCCAACGATCAGGTCAAAACCCTCCAGTTGGGACAGGTCCGGCACGTACTGGCCAAAGCGCATCTCCACGCCGGCTTCCGCTGCCCGGTCCTGCATCAGCTGAAGGAGGGTCTTGCGGTAGATAGCGGCCATGCCGTTGCCGGCGAAAGACTTCCGTTCACCCTTGAGCCAGACCTCGATGTCGTCCCAGTGAGTGCCGAAGTCCCGCAGGCCGTTGCGGACCACGGGATCGGCATCATTGATCCGATTCAGCGTCGCGTCTGAGAAAACGACGCCAAAGCCGAAGGCGTCAGTGGCCTGGTTCCGTTCAAAAAGTACGACGTCGGCGTCGGGAACGGTCTGCTTGAACAGGGTTGAGAAGAACAGTCCGCCGGGACCGCCGCCAATGCAGGCTACACGAAGTGCCATCAATGCCACCTTCTAAGGATTTGGGGGAGGACGTGTGCTACGTCTCACCATCATTATGTAACGGTTCTACGCTCTTCGTCAACTATTTGTTACATGTAGTTTTCGGAAACCGCTGGAACGGACCTTCCGATGACTTTCTCGACAAACTTCCGGGCCGGGGGTTCCAGTTGCTTATGCACTCGACCGAAAAGGCTGAAGGCCGCAGGGCCGGACCAGTCTTTAGGCTGCAGCTCCTGGGGCAGTTCGGGGTCGCGGAAGGAAATCGGCGGAAATCGTCGGTGATCCTGGTGCGTTCCACCAAGGCCTGCCTGCCGTCCTTGGAGCTGTTGCTGTGCTCATCGTCCAGATGTTGGTAACGGGCCAGGAAGTCAACATAGTCCTGCCCCAGGGTGTCCAAGTCCCAGCAGCGGGCAGCCAGCTTCCGGGCCTCGTCCGTGTCCTGCAAGCCGCACCAGAGGACGTCAATGCGGGCACTTTCGTTCCGGGCCGCGATCTCTCTGGCCTCCCTGGAAAGATTGTGCGGGGGCTAGCCAGGTGGAGGGGGAGAGTTGGCCGAACCCGGCCCATGCCAACTGCTTGCGGAGTTGTTCACGTACGGCCCGGTCGAATTCAGGCACCTGGTAGATGACCATGGTCCAGCGGCCGCTCCAGGGCTGCTCCTTGCGGCGGAAGATCCGCGGGCGGCCATGGACGGGGATGTGGAGCATCTGGTCGCTCAAGGCATAGACGGTTTCCCGGCCCTCCCTGCGGGTGGCGAACCACCCCTCCTGCTTGAGGCGGGACATGCTCACCCTGACGGTGGCGGCTTCCATGCCGAAGGCCGCCATCAGTTCGGTCAACTCGCCGAGTCTGGCCTCTCTGCCGGCATAGCGAAGGTAGTCGCCGAAGATGTTCAGCGCCAGCGACCGGGGCGTCTCCGGGATGGCAACTCCTGGGATTGAAGTGAGATGCGACGAGGATCCTGACGACTTACATATTTATGTTACATAAGATCGCGGCGGGTCACGTCGTCCGTAACCGCCTTTGCCGGGTTATGCCCCGACCTCCTGGCCCTGCCCCACGTGCTGGCCAATGATTCCGGAGACGAAGTCCGTCGCGGCGGGCCCGAGCTGGCGGTGTATTGCTCCAAACAGGCTGTACGCCTCGCTGCTGGGCCATCCCTGGGGCTGCAGTTCGGGGGGTAGATGGGGGTCCCTGAACGGGAAGCGGCGAAAGTCGCCGATAAGACGCATCCGTTCGATCAGTGCCGTTCGCCCGTCCTTGCCGGCGTTGACCGCCTCGCCATCAAGAGCGGCATAGGTGCGAAGGAAATGCTGATAGTCCGCGCCGAGCTGCTCCAGATCCCAGCACCGTGCGGCAAGGTCCCTGTCCTCTTCAAGGTTGCCAGTCCCGCACCAGAGAGCATCAACTTTGGCCAGGGGATATTCGGCGGCAATTTCGCGGACCTCGGAGATGAGGTCGTGCGGGCTCAGCCAGGTAGATGGTGATAGTTGGCCGAACCCATGCCACGCGAGCTGCTTCCGGAGCTGTTCCCGGACGGCGCGTTCGGATTCCGGAACCTGGTAAATGGCCATGGTCCAACGCCCACCCCAGCTCTCGTCCCGCCGCCGGAAGATCCGTTCGCGCCCCTCGTCAAGGATGTCCAGCATGTGGGGGGTAAGGGAGTAGACCGTTTCCCGCCCGACGCGCCGGGTGGTGAACCAGCCCTCCTTGCGCAGGCGCGAGAGGTTGACGCGGACCGTGGCCGCCTCGATATCAAAGACCGCGAGAAGCTCCGTGATGTCAGCAAGCTTGACCTCGCTCCCGGCATACCGGAGGTAGTCCCCGAAAAGGTCCAGGATCAGGGCTCTGGGCTTCCACTGCATAAGGCTTCTCCAATACTTGCGTGCCCGGGCGGGCTGACCCCTCCCCGGGTCATGTGCAACACGCCTGTTGACGCACGACACATTTATGTTACATTCAATTGTGGGTCAGATCACAGCAGAACGACCCTCATCTCTGGCACAGCCACAACGTCGTGTATATCACCTGGAGTCCTCAATGGCTTTTCAATCGCCTGCCTCACCCCCGCTTCGCCCTCGCAAATCAGCAGCCGCTGTCATCTTTCTCTGCTTCCTGGCCATCGTCTTTGACGGATACGACCTGGTCGTCTACGGCGCCATCGTCCCCAAGCTCCTGGCGTACGAACCCTGGGGCCTGACTCCGGTGCAGACCGGCGCCATCGGCAGCTATGCGCTGGCCGGAATGTTTATCGGCGCGATCCTGATCGGGTACCTCACTGACATTGTCGGGCGCCGGAAGGTCATGATGGTTTCCATTGCATCCTTCTCGCTGCTGATGCTGCTGACCGCCTGGGCACCGACTCCCGAACTCTTCGGCTTGTTCCGTTTTCTCGCGGGCCTCGGACTGGGCGGTGTGATCCCGACGGCAATTGCGCTGACTGTGGAGTTCTCCAAGTCGAACCGGCGCAACTTCAACAACGCCCTGATGTTTTCCGGCTACGCTGTCGGCGGCATCCTCGCCGCGCTCCTCGCCCTCGCCTTCCTGCCCGCACTTGGATTCCGGGGAATGCTGGCACTCGGGGGCGTTCCCCTCATCGCCGTCGTTCCTCTGCTGTTCAAGTTCCTCCCCGAATCCCCGGCCTTCCTTGCCGCCAAGGGGGATCGGGTCCAGGCAGAACGCATCATTTCCGAATACCGGCTGGAACCGTTACCCGAAGCACCGGCGCGAGGGGACGCACCCGTGGCGGGCCGTTTCCGCACCCTGCTGACCGGGCGCCTGCTTCGTGCAATGATCCTCTTCAGCCTGGCCGGTGTCTGCGGGCAGACCCTCGTGTACGGGCTCAATACCTGGTTGCCCCAGCTCATGGTCATCGCCAAATACTCGCTGGCCTCCTCCCTGACCTTCCTTCTGACAGTCAACATCGGCGCCGTCGTGGGCGTACTTGTTTCCTCCCGCTTGGCCGACCGCTTCGGTCCCCGTCCGGTGACCGCAACGGCTTTCGCGAGTTCCGGCACGGCGCTGGTTCTGATGGGAACCGGGGTCATGCCGCTTCCGGTCATGTACCTGCTGGTTGGAGTTGTTGGCTTCGGGTCGGTGGGAGCACAGATCCTGGTCAACGGATTCGTCGCTACATACTTTTCGGGCGCAACGCGGGCTACCGCCCTGGGAATTACGCTCGGTGTCGGACGGATCGGCGCTGTCCTGGCGATCTCGGGCGGAGGGGTTCTGGTCGCTGCCTCGCTGGGCAACTTCATCAACTTCTCCATCTGGGCCATAGCAGCAGCAATCGGGATGGCCGCCGTCCTGACCGTACCGCGCTTCCCTGGCACCGATTTGACGGGCAAGGGCGCAGCTCCTGAGCCTCACGCCGCCAGCATCACCGTCCAACACTAAGAAACCGCAAAGCCAAACCGGACCACCGGCGGTCCGTCAGCACACCAACTAAGGAGACCCCCTTGCAGACGCAACTCATCATTGACAATCAGCCTCGTGACGGCCGCGAAGGCAAGACGTTCGAACGGCGGAACCCGCTGACGGGTGCACTCGTAACCGAAAGCGCAGCAGCCGGCGTCGACGATGCCTTGGACGCGGTTGAATCGGCGTCAAAGGCGTTCAACACGTGGTCAACCACCGGTCCAACCGAACGGCGGGCTGTCATGCTGAAAGCTGCCGAAATCATGGAGCGACGAGGCCCCGAGTTCATCGAGACCATGATGTCCGAAGTGGGTGCGGCGGGACTATGGGCCGGATTCAATGTGTTCCTCACGGCACAGCTGTTCCGTGAGGCAGCCGGGCTCGCCACCCAGATCCAGGGGGAGACCCTCCCGACGGACAAGCCGGGAACGCTCTCGATGACTGTCCGGCAACCGGCCGGCGTGGTACTTAGCATGGCGCCTTGGAACGGAGCAGGCGTGCTGGCTGCCCGGGCCATCGCCTACCCCATCGTCTGCGGCAATACGGTGGTCTTCCGTGCCTCGGAAACCAGCCCTAAGACCCATGCGATCATTGCAGAGGTCCTGCATGAGGCCGGACTCCCAGCCGGGGTCCTCAACTTCCTGACAAGCACTGCCGAGGACTCTGACCGGGTCGTCGAATCCATCATCGCGCACCCGGCCGTCCGCCGCATCAACTTCACCGGCTCAACGGCAGTGGGGCGCATCATTGCCGAAAAGGCCGCCCGCCACCTCAAGCCGGTACTGCTCGAGCTCGGCGGCAAGGCACCGTTCGTTGTCCTTGACGATGCTGACATAGACGGCGCCGTCAACGCAGCCGTCTTCGGCTCCTTCCTCTACCAGGGCCAGATCTGCATGTCCACAGAACGTTTCGTCGTTGACGAAAGCGTCGCCGACGAGTTTGTTTCGAAGTTCGCAGCACGTGCAGCGCAACTGGCCGCCGGTGACCCGCTGACCGACGAGGCCTGCATCGTCGGCCCGATGATCCGCGAAGAATCTGGTGCCCGTATCAACGGACTCATCGATGATGCACTCGCCAAGGGCGGAGAGCTCGTCGCCGGTTCCCGTGCCGACGGTGCTTCGATGCCTGCCACGATCATCGACAAAGTGCGGCCCGAGATGTCCATCTACGATCAGGAAACATTCGGACCGATTACCACGGTTGTCCGCGTTTCCGGCGTCGAAGAGGCAGTCCAGGTGGCAAACGATACCGAGTACGGTCTCGCCGCGGCCGTTTTCGGCAAGGACAGCACCCGGGCATTGCAGGTTGCCATGCGCATCCAGGCAGGACACGTGCACGTCAACGGGGCAACCGTGCAGAACGAAGCCCAGGCCCCCTATGGCGGCATGAAGAACAGTGGCTACGGCCGGTTCGATGGCCGGGCCGTGATCAACGAGTTCACGGAACTTAAGTGGATCACCGTGGAGCAGTCCGACCAGCCGTACCCCTTCTGAATCGCAAGCCCTACATAGCCGTAAAGGAAGACATGACAATGCAGGTAACCGCAGCAGTGGCCCGCGAGCCACGGCAACCCCTCACGATCGAAGAGCTTGAGCTGGACGACCTCCGCCCGAACGAGGTACTTGTCAGAATGGTGGCCACTGGTGTGTGCCACACCGACGCCATCGTGCGGGACCAGGTTTACCCCACCCCCTTGCCGGCAGTCCTTGGCCACGAGGGAGCGGGAATCGTGGAGCGGATCGGGGGGTCGGTGACCACCGTGCAGCCCGGCGACCACGTCCTGCTCGCAGCCGCCTACTGCGGCAAGTGCAACCTCTGCCGGTCCGGCCAGATGGCATACTGCGAGAACCTCTTCGCCGCCGACTTCGGGGGCCGCAGGCCCGACGGGACCACGGCACTGAGCAAGGACGGGGAAGTGATTTCCTCCCATTTCTTCGGCCAGTCATCGTTCGCGACCTATGCCAATGTCGTCGAGGAAAGCATCGTCCGGGTCGATTCCGACGTTCCCCTTGAGATCGTTGCCCCGCTGGGGTGCGGCATCCAGACCGGAGCCGGTGCCGTTCTCAACGAACTCAAGCCCGCCCTGAACAGCACCCTCGTAGTCATCGGTACCGGCGCCGTCGGATCAGGTGCGATCATGGCCGGCGGGATTGCGGGGTGCGCCCGGATCATCGCCGTGGACATTCACCCTTCCCGGCTCGACCTCGCAAAAGAACTTGGCGCAACGGACGTCATCAACACGAAGGAAGCCGATCTGACGGACGAGATTCTGCGTCTGACGGACGGGCGTGGAGCCGACTACGTAGTGGACACGACCGCGCGGCCGGAGCTGCTCCGCAAAGCAGCCGATGCTCTGGCCCTCCGGGGCACGCTGGCGCTGGTCGGTGCCGCCGCACCCGGAACTGAGGTCTCGTTTGAGATCGGCCTTTCGCTGGTCAAGGGTTGGACGTTCAAAACGGTGATCCAGGGAAGTTCCGTACCGCAAGTGTTCATTCCCAAGCTCATCCAGTTGTGGAAGGACGGCCGGTTCCCCATGGACAAACTGATGCGCAACTACAGCCTGAGCGAAATCAACCAGGGGTTTGAGGACTCAGCTAAAGGAACGGTCATCAAACCCGTCATCGTGTACTAAGCAGGGTCTGCTTTCGTCCTTTCGCCCTAGCGGTCATAAGTTCATACGGAAAAGAGGCCGACGGCGGGAAAATCTCCCGCCGCCGGCCCCTTGCCGTAGTCTTCGTTGGCTGTTGCCAGCCTGCTTTTACTACTTGGTGACCAGAAGCCCGGTGTCCCAGTTGAAGTCGGCGAACTCCGGGTTTGCCTGCATGGTCATGAGGACGAACTGGAAGCCTTCGAGTTCACGGGCGCGCTTAAGCGGACCGACCACCAGGGGGCGCATGCCGCCGGCACTGACCAGGAGGCTGACGGCGGCGTTGGACTCGGCGTTGTCGCCGGCGATGAAGACATCCAGCGGCTGGCCGCCTGACTCGCCCGCCACCAGGGTGCCGGCGAAGGTCGTGTTAAATGCCTTGACCACGTTAGCGCCTTCCGGGGCAAGCTCTGCGATTTCCTCGGCTGCGGAGTTCCCGGGTTCAACGACCAGGGAATCAAAGGTCTCGAAGTTCACCGGGTTGGTGATGTCCACGACAGTCTTGCCGGCCAACGCCTCGCCATAGGCGCTGACGACGGACCTGGCGGCGTCGAACGGGACGGCCAGGACCACAATATCGCCCTGCGGGGCGTCGGCCGTGGTGCCGAAGGCGACGCTGCCGCCGAGTGCGGCGGCCAGTTCCTGCGCCTTGGCTGCGTCCTGTCCAAGGATCTCGACGGTCAGGCCGCCAGCGAGGGCACGGGTGGCAATGCCGCGGGCCATGTTGCCGTTGCCGATAATGGTGAGGTTCGTCATGGGAGTCTTCTTTCCAAAGATGCGGGCCAAGAGGTTTTTCATCAGGATCTGTTCTCATCGAAGTTGGTTGAACTTTCAACTAAATGTACGCCATACAAGTTGAAGAGTCAACCATTTGGTAGAAGGACGCATTTATGCTTCCATGGAAGCTAATTCCGGGGGATGCGCGGCGGAGTCCAGGATTCCGTCCGGAACCGCGCGGTAGGGGTCTTTGGCTGTTCCAGCTCCGGCCTTCCCGGGAAACATGCTCAAGTCTGTGCAACATATGAAGTGGTCGGCGTGCGCCGGCCGGAAACCTGAGGTAAGAGATGTTCACGCTCGATAGCCACTCGACTGCGGTCTTGGTGGTGGACATGCAGAACGACAATCTTCACGAAAATGGGCTCTCCTGACTCATCCGTGGGTTAATTCCGGCCCGGGAGCGCCGGTTTGGGGCCGCCGAGGCTGAGCATGGCTAACGCGATGAGTGCGTCCGG